>JADGDI010000063.1 GCA_016744975.1 Hyphomicrobiales bacterium
CATTTGTATTTCGTGAAGAATATTATGTTGAGCGCTCACAACCTAAAGAAGGCACGCCAGAACATGAAGAATGGCAAGTGAAAATGGATGATGTGCATGGTAAAGGTGAAGTAATTATCGCCAAACAACGTCATGGCCCAGTTGGTAATGTAACTTTGCAGTTTGAAGGGCAATATACGCGCTTCTCAGATTTGCAAAAAGACGATTATATTCCTCAACGCCGCGAGTAAACTTTTTACCCAATATTAAAATTGTAAAATATGGTAAACATATTGAAAAGTTATTTTTATCGTGCCAGCATGAGGTATGATGAAGCCGACTCAAACTGCAAAAAAACATAATCATTCACAGCTTGCCTCGGGCATTGTGACTGTGAATTTATCTGCAATTACAAATAATTATCGAAAGATACAGGAATATTGTAGCACAGTTGATAGCAATACTCTTGTTGCTGGCGTGGTTAAGGCGGACGCCTACGGGCTTGGTATGGTTGAAGTGGCTAGCGCATTAATTGAAGCTGGATGCAATATTTTTTATGTTGCCACTCCCGAAGAGGGTATTAAATTACGCCGAATAAACAATGATGCATCAATATATATTTTAGACGGTTTGTTTGGTAAATGTGAGCATATTTACAATCAATTTAACCTAATTCCTTGTTTGGCAAGCATTGAACAGATTCAAAAATGGTATGCCTGGGGGATAAAACTTGACTGCCAGCAGCCTTGTGTCATTCATTTTAACACGGGCATAAACCGCCTTGGTATTGAATATGCTGAGTTTGACCTTTTACAGGACGAACTGATTGCAAACCTTAATGTTGACCATATATTGAGCCATTTTGCCAGTGCTGATACTGTTGGAGATGCGCAAAATTTTGAGCAAATTAATGAGTTTCAATTTATTACTAAAAATTTGCCCGATTATAAACGCAGTTTTGGCAATAGTGCGGCAATTACTATTAAAGAGTTACAGAATATTCACGCCTATAGCAGTAATATTTTACGGCCCGGTATTGGTATGTGGGGCGTAAAAACCACGCCAAACTATCCGATTAACCTTGAGCCTGTGGTTGAAATTTCGGCACGGATACTACAAGTGTTTGAACTGAAAAGCGGCGATAAAGTTGGTTATAACCATTATTATATTTGTCATAAGAACATTAGAGCCGCGGTTGTAGCAGCAGGTTATGCTGATGGTTTATTTCGCAGTCTTAGTGCATCTTATGAAAAGCCCACGGGGCAGTTTCAATTTGGGGAATATGCATTGCCAATTTTGGGAAAAATCTCTATGGATATGACTGTTATCGACATCAGTACCATTCCTGAGGGCTTATTAAAAGAAGGTGATTTTGTTGAAATTGTTGGTAAACATATCAGCCTAGAACAATTGGCTCAATGGTCAGGCACCATCAGCTATGAAATATTGACCAATATCAGCAAACGCTTCTATAGAAATTACATTTAATATGGTAAAAATAAAAACCCAATATATCTGCACATCTTGCCGTGCGACCTACGGAAAATGGGAAGGACGCTGTAATAATTGCGGTGAATATGGCAGTTTACAAGAACAGTCCGAAGGCAGTGGTATTGGCGCAACGCCGGTAAAAGGCGCAAGCAAAGGTAAAAGCATTGAACTGGTATCGCTCAAAGGTAAAATAGCCGAAGCACCACGTTATAAAACTGGCATTAGTGAATTTGACCGAGTTGCAGGCGGGGGCATTGTACCTGGTTCGGCATTACTGGTTGGTGGTGACCCCGGCATAGGCAAGTCAACCTTATTATTGCAAGTTGCGGCAAAATTATCCGACAGTGGCAAGCGGGTTGTTTATATTTCAGGCGAAGAGGCGATTGCGCAAGTAAGGCTACGGGCCGAACGGCTACAGGTAGAAAATAGCGATGTGGAACTTGGCGCTGAGACTAATTTATCAAACATAATTGCAACTTTAGATGACCCAAATAAGCCAAAACCTGCTTTGGTTATTATTGATTCGATCCAAACCATGTGGTCAGATAATTTGGAGAGTGCACCTGGAACCGTCTCGCAAGTACGAACCTCTAGTCAAACGCTTATTCGTTATGCTAAGGCACATAATGTAGCGGTGATTTTAGTAGGCCATGTTACCAAAGATGGTCAAATTGCTGGGCCGCGGGTGGTTGAACATATGGTAGATGCGGTGCTTTATTTTGAAGGTGAGCGCGGCCATCAATACCGAATTCTGCGCGGTGTTAAAAATCGTTTTGGTGCAACGGATGAAATTGGTGTGTTTGAAATGACTGGCCTTGGACTTGGAGAAGTATCCAACCCATCTGAATTATTTTTAGGCGACAGAAATGGTACAACCCCTGGCGCTGCAGTATTTGCAGGTATGGAAGGCACACGGCCATTATTGGTCGAAATTCAAGCATTGGTTGCCGAAACCTCTCTAGCCACGCCGCGCCGCGCCGTTGTTGGTTGGGAAAATTCACGCCTTGCTATGATTTTGGCAGTACTTGATTCGCATTGCGGGCTTGGCTTATCAAAACATGATGTATATTTGAATGTCGCAGGCGGATTGAAAATTCATGAACCAGGAGCGGATATGGCTGTTGCTGCTGCTTTGATCTCATCAATCACTCAAAGGCCACTGCCCAAGGGTTCAATATTTTTTGGTGAAATTGCGCTTTCTGGCGCCACACGCAACCCTAGCCAAAGCAGCGCGCGGTTAAAAGAAGCAGAAAAACTTGGGTTTGAGCGGGCAATTATCGCAAATTTAAACCAAAAAAAAGCCCAAAAAAAAGCCAAGAGCCAAAATCAATTGACTAATAATAGTAAATTTGTAGTTGAGGAAGTCGATCACTTAATGGCGCTTGTTGCAAAACTTGCTGCCAATATGACCTGATTATTGGTGAATATCTGTATCAATTACAAATATGTTGTAGAATTATTTTTAGTTTTGCATTATCTATAACTGCAAACATCATCCTTATACGGGAACATTATGGACGCACCATTTACAATTTTAGACGTAGCGCTATTTTTTATTGTCATCATCTCTGGTTTACTTGCCATGACCAGAGGCTTTTTACGAGAATTTTTTAGCATTATATCATGGGCTGCTGCTGTGGTTGCTGTGGTTGTATTATATTTTCCGCTTGAACCAGAAGCTAAAAAGCTTATCACCAATGATACTGTAGCAAAAATTGCTCTCGCAGCGACATTGTTTATTGGCACTTTGATATTAGTTTCGATTCTCTCATATGTGATCACTGATAAATTACTCGATAGCAAAATTGGCGCGCTTGACCGAGTGTTAGGGTTTATATTTGGTGCAGTAAGAGGATTTCTATTAGTAGTAGCTTGTTACTTGCTGTTACTGTTGTTTGAAAGCAACGAGAAAAAACATTTCGCTGAAATTACCAATGCCCGTTCAATCGGTTTAATAAAAGACTCTAGCGATATATTACTTAATGCCTTACCAGACAAGCCTGGCAATTTTGTATCTGACTTCTTAAGTAAAATTAAAACAGCTCGAAAAAATAATAGCGATTCTGCCACTGCTGCTGATAAAGGCAATGACGGAGACTATGCCAAAGATGGGGCAAACAAGCTGAATGATAAAGTTGAGCAAGTTACGCCTAGTAATTAATTTAAAAGCTGCATTTATTGCAGCTTTTTTTATATTCGACCTTCTAATTTCGCTCAAGGAAATCCAACATGACGGATATGTTTTCTTCTGATATATATGACCCCCTGTTTAAGAAATTAAACCGTGGCGGCGAAATTGATTTAGACGATGATAAATTGCATGAAGAATGTGGTGTATTTGGTGTATTCAGGCATAATGATGCCCCAGCTTTAACTGCGCTTGGACTGCATGCTTTACAGCATCGCGGACAAGAAGCCGCTGGCATTGTATCGTTTAACGGCAAGGTTTTTAAATCACAAAAGCGCAACGGTTTGGTTGGAGATTATTTTACAAAAAAACGGGTGTTGGATAAGCTAACTGGCCATAGTGCGATTGGCCATGCACGCTATTCAACCACTGGAGACGGTGCTTTGCGCAATTTACAGCCGCTTTATGCTGACCTTAAATCTGGTGGGTTTGCCTGCTGCCATAATGGTAATTTTACCAATGGTATGACTTTGCGCCGTGAATTGGTTGAACAAGGAGCAATTTATCAATCTAGCAGTGATAGTGAAGCGCTACTGCATTTGGTTGCACGCAGTAAAAAATCCAAATTAACCGATAAATTTATTGATGCTATCAGCCGCCTTGAAGGTGGCTTTGCGCTGCTTGCTATGTCCAAACAAAAGCTTATTGGTGCACGAGATCGTTTTGGCATTCGGCCATTAATTTTGGGTAAGTTGGACGGATCTTACATTTTATGTTCTGAAACTTGCGCGCTGGATATTATAGGCGCTGAGTTTATTCGTGAGGTTGAAAATGGTGAAGTGGTGGTGATCACCACGGATGGTATTCAGTCTTATTTTCCATTTCCTAAAGTAGATGCTCGGCCTTGTATTTTTGAGTATGTATATTTTGCCAGACCCGATAGTGTTGCTGACGGTAAAACAATTTACGAAATACGTAAAGAATTTGGTCGAGAATTAGCCCGTGAATGCCCAGCTAATGTTGACATGGTTATGCCTGTGCCTGATTCTGGCGTGCCTGCTGCAATTGGTTACGCTCAAGAAAGCGGTGTGCCGTTTGAGCAAGCCATTATTCGTAACCATTATGTTGGGCGAACTTTTATTGAACCAACGCAAGCGATCCGTGAACTGGGTGTAAAGCTAAAGCTCAACCCAGTTCGTAGCTTGGTGAAGGGCAAATGTATTTTATTGATTGATGACAGTATTGTGCGCGGTACTACCAGTTTGAAAATTGTTAAAATGATGTTTGAAGCAGGAGCAAAAGAAGTGCATATGCGCATTGCTTGTCCACCAATAAAACACCCTGATTATTATGGTATTGATATGCCTTCTCCAAAGTCACTGCTTGCAGCAACCCATAACCTTGAGCAAATGCGTGATTTTATGGGGGCCACTAGCCTTGGATTTATGTCGATTGATGGCTTATACCGCGCCCTTGGCCACCCAGATGGAAGAAACCCTGAAAATCCAAAATATACCGACCATTATTTTACGGGCGACTACCCTACTCGATTATTAGATTTAGAAGATAAAGTAACCGCCAAGCAATTATCATTTTTGCAAACAGATACAACAGAAGAATAACCCAATGAGTAATGATATTAAAAACCAAGGCAATATAAAAATGCTCGATGGGCGCATCGCACTAGTCGTTGGGGCATCGCGCGGTATTGGTTATGAAGTTGCACTAGAATATGCCCGCCAAGGCGCACATGTGGTTGCCGTTGCTAAAACTGTTGGCGGCCTAGAAGAGCTGAATGACGCAATTGATGAATTTGATGGTAGCATAACCTGTGTACCATTGGATGTAACTGATTATGAAGGCGTTGACCGACTGGGTGGGGTAATTTATGAGCGCTATGGCAAATTAGATATTTTAGTATATATGCCTGCTTTTATGGGCGCCACTAGCCCGATTTCGCATATTCCACCAAAGGATTTTGAAAATAGTGTCGCGATTAACATGGTTGCACCATATAGGTTCTTGCGATCAATGGATGCTTTATTGCGCCAAAGCGATGCTGGGCGTGTGGTTGTAGCAACAGCGAGCGCACGCGATGGCGAAAAAGCCTATTGGGCAAGTTATGCCGCCGGTAAAGCTGGTTTACATGCATTGATTAAAACTTATGCAGCCGAAATGGTTGAAATGAGCGTAAATGTAAATATGGTTGACCCAACTATGGTGGATACTGGGTTGATGGCAAAAGCTTACCCCGGGCTTGATAAGGAGCCAGTTACAAAAGCGAGCGACGTCACCTCGGCATTTATAAAACTTGGTCAAGCTGACTGTTTCTACCATGGAAATTTATTGACTTATATAAGTGATAAAAAACAATATGATTTGGGTAAAATATAATATAATCTTTCATTATGTTTGCCATATTTACACCTTTAAATCACAAATCTTACCGATTATTTTTTGCAGCTCAAACCATTGCGCTAATTGGCACAGGGCTTTCAACCATTGCATTGGCCTTATTTGCTTTTAGTTTGGATAATGGCCGCGCAGCAGAGATTATCTCATTTGCACTGGCAGCGAAAATGATCGCTTATATTGGCATTGCGCCTATTATTGGCGGTTTTGCACACCGCCTGCCACAAAAATACTTAATGGTATTTTTTGATCTTTGCCGTGCTGGACTATTGTTCAGCTTGCCATTTATTTCTGAAATTTGGCATATTTATATACTTATTTTCGCAATTAATGTCTGCAGTGCTGGGTTTACACCACTTTACCAAGCAATATTACCCGCATTATTTAATGATGTAAAACAATATGGTAAAGCGCTCGCATTGTCACGTATGACCTATGATTTAGAGAATTTACTTAGTCCAACATTGGCCGCTCTATTATTAATATTTGTAGATTTTGAAATATTATTTCATATTAATAGCGCTGCATTTTTGGCATCAGCTGGTTTATTATTCATTGTAACATTTCCCAACCAAATCAACTCCACTCGGCAAGCAGGGATATGGCATAATATTTCATATGGCATTAAGAGCTACTGGGCAACGCCGAGGCTGCGCGGTTTATTATCATTTAACTTTATTGCGGCATTAACGGGTGCATTGATTATTGTGAATAGTGCAAATTATGCGCAAAATATCTTTGGACAGGATAAGACAATAACTGCTTTATTATTTGCATCTGTTGGCGTTGGGGCAATGTTGGCTAGCTTTACGATGCCTAGATTAATGGTTCGATTAACCATTAGAAATATTATGAAAATTGGCTCTATATTGAGCATTATTGGACTTGTATCATTTTTGCTATTGCCCAATCTTTATGGCTTGTTTCTGGTGTGGTTTATTCTTGGTATTTGCAGTAGTTTATTGCAAACGCCATCTGGCATTGTTATCCAAAAGTCTTCACAAATAGCTGATCGACCTTCATATTTCTCTGCTCAATTTACCCTTACTCATATGGGTTGGTTGGTTGCATATCTCCTTGCAGGGCAGATTGGGCAATATTTAAGCATTGAAGCTGCTGTTGTTTTATTGGCCGTTATCACTGCTTTGAGCCTTTTGATGGCAGTAAGTTTTTGGAAAAAAGACGCTAAGGATAGCTTATATCATAGCCATCAGGCACATGAGCATTTACACTTGCATGTGCATGATGAACATCACCAACATGAACATGATGGGTCAGAAGGACCAGAGCCACATGCCCACCCTCACCAACATCAAAAACAAAAACATAAGCATAAGTTTTTTATCGATGAGCATCACCATAGCTGGCCGCGATAAGTCCCTAACTGACATTTATAAAACCTGTCATGCCCGTTTTTTGATGCTCTAATATATGGCAATGCATCAGCCAGTTTCCTAAAACATTTGCTTTAAATGCTACCCTTATGGTTTCATCTGGTTTAACCAATGCGGTATCTGCCCAATGCGGAATGATGGTTCGGCGGTTGGATTCAAGCACTCTAAAAAAGAAACCATGTAAGTGAATTGGATGAGTTTGCGGCGTTACATTGGCAAATTCAAAAATATAAGTTTTATTAAGTTTTAAGGCTGCGGTTGGGCGCAAAGTTGGCGACATCGGATCAAGATGACCTATTGAAGTTTTGTTAATTGCCCAGAATATATATTCTGAAGCCGCGCAATTAATGCCTAAATCTTCCTGTACGCCAAGGCCAGCTGAAAAGTTAAAACGGTGTATTTCAGCTCCCTGCAAATCCAACGGCTCTATCGGGTTTTTGGGTAAGGGTTTTAAATCGCCCCATTGACGCTTTTGGCTTTGGCCTTTACTAAGAATGCTTGCAACAGGCCAGGGTTTGTTGGTTGAGCTATTTACAATTTCAACGCTTTGGCCTTCATCTGGGGTTAAAATCACTATATCCATGCGCATGCCTGGGCCGATCCATTCTCGCTGCATGTCACGAATTTCATCAATTGGGTTGCCATCTATCGCCAATATTTTTGCCTTTGCACCATTGACGGTTAATTTAAAAATACGTGTTACATCAGAAACTAGAATTCTCACTCTTACGAGGCTATTGGGCTTGGCGATAAATTCAGGTTCTACTTGCCAATTTGTGGTATGTAAGTTGCCAAACGTCCCTGCCCTCGCCGCTTTTTTGGGGATGAGTAATTCTTGGAAGCTGCCATCGGCATTAAGTCGCCAGTCACATAAATTAAGCGCTATGTCTTGATCAAAGTCAGGTTGTTGTTTTTCTTTTACAATTATCATCCCCGCCAAACCTCGGTTCAACTGAGTTAGAGAATTGAAATGTGAATGATGAAAATAGGTACCAGCGTCCTTTGGAGTGAATTGATATAAAAACTCGTCACCTGGGTAAACTGGATCTTGGGTTAAAAATGGCACACCATCCATCGCATTGGCTAAGCGAATGCCATGCCAGTGAATTGTAGTCGGTTCTGGCAACTGGTTTTTAAGCAAGCAGCTAAATTGCTCGCCTTGTTGCATGTAAATAATTGGTGTTTGGGTATTTTTTTGATAACTGAAAATATCTGCTGGTGACTTAATTTTGCCACCAAAATGCCATTTGCTTTGTTGAGCATTTAGCACATAATTTAATTTTGGAGTAAGCAAATTGCTCATGGCATTTGGCGCCACTAATGAACCAATACCCGCTGCACCTAGCGCGCCAGACGCGGCTAAGAATTTTCGACGAGATAACATATAACACCTCTGTTAAGAATCACTTTTAACTTGAGTGTCAACTTAATGCTTGAAACGCCATTGGTAAAGCGGCATTCTGTCGCATCAGTTATAATTTTTTGGTTTTTTACTAATGGAAACTACCGTACGTTTTTTCTTCTTATCAGCATATGGGTTGTCACCTGCACGCATTTGGAAGCGAATAGGCACACCTGGCAAATCAAAATCACGACGGAGATTATTGACCAAATAACGGGTATAACTGGTCGGTAAATCATCAGGTCTTGAACAGAATAATACAAAGGTTGGTGGGCGAGATTTAACTTGAGTCATATAACGCAAGCGGATGCGCCGACCACCTGGTGCTGGTGGTGTATGCTCTTCAACCATATGCGCTAGCCATCGATTTAGCGGTGAGGTTGCAAATCGTTTGTTCCATACATCATAAGTTTTGAAAATTGTTGGCATTAAACGATCCACCGCTTTGCCCGTAAGCCCTGACATGGTGATCATGCTAATGCCGCGCATATGCGGAAATTGTAGCTCTAATAGATCATTTATTTCTTTGCGTTTGGCGGTTTTATCCTCGACTAAATCCCATTTATTAATAACTAAAACCAGCGCTCGACCTTCACGTTCAACAAGGCTTGCTATGGCTAAATCTTGTTTTTCAAACGGAATGGTTGCATCTAAAATTAGCGCCACAACTTCGGCAAATCGAATAGCCCTTAGGCCATCTGCAACTGATAATTTCTCTAACTTTGCACGGACTTTAGCCCGCCGTCTTATGCCTGCTGTATCAAATAATTTTATACGTTTGCCTTGCCACTGCCATTCAACCGCAATTGAGTCGCGGGTGATGCCTGCTTCTGGGCCAGTTAGCATTCGCTCTTCACCAAGCAGTTGATTGATAAGAGTGGATTTACCCGCATTTGGACGACCAACAATGGCGACGCGCAACGGGCGGTCAATGCCGACTTGAAAATCTTCATCATCTTCATCAATATCTGACTCGTCTATCTCGGCTTGCATTTTAGCATCTAAACGGGCATTTTCAGCTTGTACTTCATTGTGAAATGGCTCTAATGCATCATGCAGATCGCCAATACCTTCACCATGTGCGGCACTGATAGCAATTGGGTTACCGAGGCCTAAAGAATAAGCTTCATATTGACCATATTCTCCCGCTTTGCCTTCGGCTTTATTGCACAATAAGATAGCAGGTGTTTTACTACGACGCATTAAATCTGCAAAATGTTCATCAAGCGGCGTCACCCCTGCACGCGAGTCGATCATAAACAAGGCTACATCAGCTGATTCAATGGCAGCTTCGGTTTGCTTACGCATACGCCCTTCAAGCTTTTCATCATCAGCATCCTCAAGACCCGCTGTATCGGTAATGATGAATTTCATATCACCAATTGAAGCATCGCCATGCCTGCGATCACGCGTAACCCCGGGTAGATCATCAACCAATGCTAGCTTTTTACCCACCAAGCGGTTAAACAAAGAGGATTTACCAACATTTGGGCGACCAACAATAACCACATGTAAATCTTCAGCCAAGCCATATTGCTCGCTGGTGGTTAATTTTTCATCTGACATTAGATTACCTTTATTTTATAACTATATTTTGGAAGCCAATATAGACAATATCTGACCTGCCCGCGCCCTGATATTACTGGGTGTCTGAGCATTTTCTGTTAGTGATTTAAAAACTTCTTCAGCTTCAGCAAATTTTTCATTTTTATATGCACTTAAGCCAATCAGTTCACGGGCTTGAAAGCGAAATGCATTTTCAACCACATTTATATCAGTTAAACGAGTTTTAATATCATCAAGGCTGCTAGTATCTACCATTAAATAGGCCGCCCTAATCGATGCAACATCCCTATTATTTTGCAAAATGGCTGCATCTAATGCGATCGCATCATATAATTTAACCGCTTCGACAATATTTTTTTCTTGAGCCAGTGCATCTGCTTTGGTCATTTTGCTTAAAAAGATATATGCCTTGTGACCCGTTTCTTCTACTGCTGCCAGTTGTTTGCTCACGTCGCCATCTTTATCGATGGCTTTCACAAATTCATTATAAGCATTGCTAGCATCAACGGCTTGTGAGGTTTGGTAGCTTTCAAATGCTTTACTGCCGCCAACCGCAAGTACAATAAACACGCAAATCCCGATAACCCAAGGGCCGTATTTTTTCCACAATAAGACATTGTTATCACGGCGGATATCTTCATTTACTTCTTCAAATACATCACTCACGGAGTGTCTCCTTAACTCAATTTAATTGCAAACTAACTTATTTGGGTAATTTTAAGCGGGTACCCACCTAAACACAGGTCAAATAGAGCAAAATAACATTATATAGCACCACAGGTAAGCAGACACAATTGGAAAATAATTTATATAAAATAAAAATATTGCATTGGTAATTTCCCTCATGAACAGGTGACAAGTTTAGACAAAGTCGATTTAAAACGTTTATACTAGGCAATTTTATACCATTGTAGTAAGTATTTTTTATTTTTTGAATAGTGGACTTATGAAACAAGCATTAAAAATATTAAAACAACGCTTTGGGTTTGATGCATTTCGTGGGCAACAGGCAAAAGTAATTTCACATGTTATTGGCGGGGGAAATGCATTTGTTCTAATGCCAACCGGTAGTGGTAAATCACTATGTTATCAAATACCAGCATTATGCTTGGATGGTGTTGCAATTGTGGTATCACCGCTTATCGCCCTTATGCAAGACCAGATTGATGCATTGGCTCAACTCGATATTGCCGCTGGGGCTATTAATTCTACACTGTCTAGCCAGAAAACACAGCAAATACGAGAATTGGCTTTAACCGGCTCGCTCGATTTGCTTTATGTTGCTCCTGAGAGGCTCGTTATGCCTGAATTTTTAGATTTTTTAGCCGAGTGTAAAATTTCACTTTTTGCAATTGATGAAGCGCATTGTGTTTCACAATGGGGGCATGATTTTCGCCCAGATTATGCGGCTTTATCATTGCTCGCAAAGCGGTTTCCAAATGTTCCGCGTATTGCGCTTACCGCGACCGCGGATGAGCCGACGCGCAAAGACATTGTACAGCGCCTAAACTTGCAAACGGAACATATGTTTATCGACGGGTTCGACCGTCCGAACATTCATTATGGCATTGTAAATCGCAATAATCCCAAACAGCAATTATACCAATTTATCGCTAAAAACCATGATAATGATTGCGGTATCATTTATTGTATTTCACGTAAAAAGGTTGAACAAACCGCCCTTTGGCTGCAAGAACAAGGGCTAAACGCATTGCCATATCATGCTGGGCTTTCTAGCCAAATTCGCCACCAAAACCAGACGAGATTTTTGCGTGAAGACAAAATAATTATGGTCGCAACCATCGCGTTTGGCATGGGCATTGATAAGCCTGATGTTCGGTTTGTAGTTCACATGAACATCCCCAAGAATATCGAGGCATATTACCAAGAAACTGGGCGCGCAGGGCGCGATGGACAAGCTGCTGAAGCTTATATGATATATGGTATGGATGATGCCGCAATGCAGCGCGGTTGGATTAATAATTCAGTCGCGACACAAGAGCAAAAACGCATAGAACATCAAAAACTCAATGCACTTTTAGGGCTTTGTGAAGCGGCAAGTTGCCGCCGCCAAATTCTGCTTGCTTATTTTGGCGACCCGTCTGAACCATGCGGTAATTGTGATACCTGCCAAACAAAACCAGAAACTTTTGACGGTACCATCAGCGCTCAAAAGGCATTATCTTGCGTTCATAGAACAGGACAACGATTTGGTGTTGGATATTTAACTGACATATTATTAGGCAAATCGAATGAGCGTATCAAAAGTTTCGGCCATGACCGGCAGACAACTTTTGGAATTGGTACGGAACATGATAAAAATGGTTGGCAAAATATATTTCGCCAACTGGTTGCGCAAAATCTGCTGGAAGTGGATATTGCTGGTCACGGTGGGTTAAGCGTCACCGATAAGGGGCGAATTTTCTTGCATGAAAAACAAGCAATTGAACTGCGCAAACTTCCAAAACAAACTGCTAGCCAAAAAACACTGCGCAAAAGCATAGCTGTAAAGTCTAGTTTAAAGGTGGATCACGAGACAGAGCTTTTTGACCGACTGAGAGACACAAGAGCCGAGATTGCAAAAGTAAAAAAACTACCAGCATATGTAATCTTTCATGATAAAACCCTCATAGAATTAGCATGCTTAAAGCCGCAATCGCTTGATGAAATGTTGGCTATTAACGGCATTGGCGAAACCAAGTTAAAGCGTTATGGAGTGGCGTTCTTAGATGTGATCATCAAGGATATAGAGCAAAATTAACTTTCATTGCCATTGTCGTGCCCGACTTTTGTACAGCTTCGTATATTCATATTTGCTATGCCACTTATTAGCTCAGGTTTGCGCGGTCTTGATCGACTTAATGAATGATTCTAAATTACGATTACCTCACCAACACAGACAAGCACTGCTTGCCGATAATATTTTCTGTTGTTACCATTAAACACGCCCACCATCTATAATCAATGCTTGCCCTGTCATCATACGTGCAGCATTGGATGCTAAAAATAAACAAGGCGCAACAATATCTTCGGGTAAAATTGCCGTTTTTAGAGACTGCTGTTCTAGACATTCTGAAAGGCTATCATCTGTCACCCATAACTCTTTTTGTCGCTCTGTCATTACCCATCCTGGGATAAGGCAATTGACGCGTATATTGTGATAGCCCAGCTCGCGTGCTAACGCTTTTGTTAATCCCATAATCCCAGCTTTGGCAGTCACATAGGCAGGATAACCTTCAAGACCAAGCATATAAGAGTTGGACGATAGGTTTATAATCGCTCCTCCCCCAGCTTTTTGCATATTTTTTGCGACTGCTTGAGCCGTAAAAAAATGTGGTTTCAAATTGGTGTTTAACGATGCATCCCAATCATCCGAAGAAAAATCACCTAATGTATGACGGGCGTCAGAAGCAGCATTATTAACTAAAATGCTAACATTGCCATTCTCAGTACAAACTTGTTCAATTGCATTTTGCAACCCATCGATATTTTGAATATCACATTGGATGCCTATCGGTTTGACTCCATATTTTTCTTGCATCTCATCACAAAATTTAGAATGGTCGCTTAATGTTACAAACCCAACTTTCGCGCCTTGAGCTAAAAAACCTTCGGTAAGCGCTGCGCCAATTCCAGAGCCGCCGCCTGTGATAAACACACTTGCACCGTTTAAATCTTTAAATTCACAATCTAGCTGCATTAATGGGACTCCCGTGTCACTTTTGCAGTGCTATTACCAACCAAAAAATCTAAATCTGCACCTTGGTCGGCTTGCATCACAGTGTCTATGTATAATTTATAATAACCGCGCTTATATTGCTGAACTGGTGCAACCCAACCCGCCAATCTTTGATCTAGTTCTTGATCACTTATGTGCAGTTTTAACTCACGGCTTGGCACATTAAGACTGATTAAATCACCATTTTTTACCACAGCTAGTGGCCCTCCAGCATCAGCTTCTGGCGCAACATGCAATATCACCGTACCATAAGCAGTGCCGCTCATCCGTGCATCAGATATACGCACCATATCAAATACCCCTTGCTCCAATATCTTACGTGGTAGTGCCATATTGCCAACTTCAGGCATACCAGGATAGCCTCTCGGCCCACAGCCTTTCAGCACTAATATATCTTCTGGGTTTACATCAAGATTTGCATCATCCACTCGTGCTTTATAGTCTTCTATATTTTCAAACACCACTGCTTTGCCTGTATGAACCAACAATTCTGGCGTGGCCGCTGATGGTTTTATAATAGCACCTTTAGGGCATAAATTACCTTTTAACACCGCGATGCCTGCTGCTTCTCGTAACGGTGTATCTATATTACGAATGACCTCATCGTTATAACATTTTGCGTCGCTGATATTTTCACCAATCGTATAGCCAGAAACACTCATTGCATTAAAATCTAACCGATCATGCATTTTATTCATGACAGCGGGAACGCCACCTGCATAATGTAGGTCTTCCATCAGATACTTACCCGATGGCATCAAATCAACGATACAGGGTATTTTAGCGCCTATATCATCAAAGTCTTGCAAATTAAAATCTAACCCTAAACGGCCAGCAATCGCCAATAAATGCACAACTGCATTGGTTGAACCACCGATAGCTGCATTGATTTTAACCGCATTTTCAAACGCTGTGCGGGTCATAATATTAGAAGGCTTTACATCTTCTTTAATCAGCTCAACCATGCGTCTGCCTGTCATATGTGCCATCGCAAAACGCCTAGAATCAACGGCAGGCAATGTTCCATTTTCTGGCAAGCTCATACCCAACGCTTCAACAATACATGCCATCGTTGAGGCTGTGCCCATCGTCATGCAAGTACCTTTGCTACGCGACATACCGCTTTCAGCACGCATAAATTCAGCTTGGCTCATTTCACCAGCTCTCACCTTTTCACTAAATTTCCAAACATCAGTGCCTGAACCAATATCTGACCCGCAATGTTTGCCATTTAGCATTGGGCCTGACGATATTACCATAGCTGGCAAATTTACCGAACATGCACCCATCAATTGGGCTGGCGTGGTTTTATCGCACCCACCTAATAGCACAACCCCATCAATTGGGTTGGCTCGAATGGATTCTTCGACATCCATACTTACCAAATTGCGAAACAGCATAGCCGTTGGGCGCATTTGGGTTTCTCCTAATGACATAACAGGAAACTCAAGCGGAAAGCCACCCGCTTCCCAGACCCCACGCTTGACATATTCGGCTATTTCTCGCAAGTGGCTGTTGCAGGGCGTGAGCTCAGACCATGTGTTGCATATACCGACTATTGGGCGACCGTCAAACGCATGATCTGGGAATCCTTGGTTTTTCATCCAACTTCTATGAATGAAACCATCTTTATCCATTTTACTATACCAATGGGCGCTACGAAATGGTTTTTTATCTTTAGGCATTTAGTATATATCCAATCACTCATATACAATATGGATGAGTTTTAAATTAAAAGTAGATCACATTTTTTATATAACAAAAATTTGCAATTACAGTCAAATAGCATTACGAATAAGTGATATAACAATTTCATTACATCACTTTGGTAGCCATGACTAAAAGATCCGATTATCCAATACAAGGTAAATT
>JADGDI010000064.1 GCA_016744975.1 Hyphomicrobiales bacterium
TTTTTGGTGTTTAGTTGTAGTGTTTTACTTAGACTAACTACTAGAACCCATTGCTCACTTGAATAATAGTCGAATAAATATATAATTACTATTTTGAAATTATACTATATATATAATAAAATCTTATGGATAAGGACGTTATGAATATCAATCAAATGACAGTATTTCGTGAAGTGATGAAAAGTGGGTCTTTATCTGGAGCTGCACGTAACTTAGGTCGAACACAACCTGCAATTAGCTTAACTTTAAAATCTCTAGAGAATGATTTGAATATCGCATTATTTTTAAGGAAAAACAGACGATTAATACCCGTTCCTGAAGCCTATTATTTATTAAATGAAGTGTCGGAAATCTTAACACATGTAACTGAAGTTGAACAAATCCTAATTAACAAACGAGACCATAAACAAGGTTTGTTAAAAGTCTCAGCAATGCCTGGGCCGTCTGCATTGTTATTACCGCGCTTTACCAGCGAATTTATAGGGCAGAATGATGGCATAAGGGTCTCAATGACAACTCGCGGCTCTCCACAAATTATTCAATTAATTTCAGCACAAAATATAGATTTTGGATTTACAGATATTAGTAATACCACAACTAATAATACCCTTTATAATGAAGATATTATTAAATGCCCTTGTCTCTGTGCTGTGCCAATCGATGATAAATTGGCAAACTGTAAAATAATTACTCCGGCTGAACTCAATAACAAACCAATTGGCATGCTCCAACCTGAGCATTCTACATATATTCAAACCCAAAAAGCTTTTGAATTATCAGGTGCTAATTTAAACATTAGGTGCGATGCTCAGTATTTTTTACCACTGTTTGAATATGTGGAGGCTGGGCAAATATATGTAATTGTCGATCCATTAAGTGCAGAAAGTTATCAGCGGTCAAATAAAAATAATAGTCGTATTGCTTTTATTCCATTTTTTCCAAAAATACCATTTAATTATGCGTTCATGACACCTGCTCATAGACCTTTGTCTTCTCTCACAACGAGTTTCATTCAAAGTTGGAAGCAAGAAGTAAAACGGATCATCAAAATATATGAATTTTAGTGCCTATTATGCATACCGATGCATTTATATACGGAGAGTTGATTGCTAGTTGGTCTTATCTATCGATTGGGATGGATGGTTTCAAGCGCCATTGGTGGGTCATTTTTGCACGCCATAGATATTATATTGATATAAATGATGCCCTACACTTTTTGATACTCTCCAATTAATTAAACATAGCCTCTACTGGCCAAATTACTATTTCTGGGAAAGTGAATAATATTAAAATGACTAATAGATCACATAAAATAAACGGAAATGCTGCCTTATAAATATCGTTCATAGTTGTATCTGGCGGCGCTACTGCCTTCATAACAAATAGAGCGGCTCCAAGAGGAGGAGTTGTTGAACCGGTTTCAATTGCCACTAAATACATAGCTGCAAACCATATAGGATCAAAACCAAATTCAAGCACTACGGGTATAAAAACTGGCAAAGTAATGAGCATAATTGGCAGTGGCCCCATAAACATCCCTAAAAAGACTATTGATGCTATCATTATAATAATAATATATTTTGGTTCAATTGTGAGTTCAACAATTGCCATGATCAACCCCTCTGTTGCACCAGTATATGCTAAAATTTGCGTAAATGCGACCGCACCTGAAACAATCAACAATACCATAACTGATATATTTGCACTGCTAAAAATCGAATTACTAAAAATATTCCAAGTGAGGCGCCGTTTTAAACCAGCAAGTAAAAATGTTGCAAAAGCTCCTGTTGCAGCTGCTTCACTTGGTGTTGCAATACCCATAAAGATAACGCCAACAACTGAAAAAACAATAATGCTTAATGGTAAAATATTAGTAACGGTTGCTATTAACTTATCTGCTACTGGGGTTGGTTCAACTTCAAATGAAGGTGCAACATCAGGTTGAATTGTACAACGAATAATAATATAGGCCGTGTATATTACTGCCATTAAAAGGCCTGGAAAGATTATGGCTATTAAAATCTTACCAATAGAAATTTCAGCTATAACCCCTAGAATTACAGCAAGTGAGCTGGGCGGTATCATAATTGCAAGTCCAGCCGCTCCGAGTATTGGGCCCAACGACATGGGTTTTTTATAACCTCGTTTTTCCATCTCTGGCACAAGCGTTGAACCAAGAAGAGCAATTGATCCCATGCTGTTACCCGTTAGTGTAGAAAACAACACACCACCACCAACAGCCATTAATGCCAAACGCCCTCTGATATTTCCAAACCATTTATCTAGTGTATCCATCAAGTCTATTGCGATTCGTGACTGAAACATCCCCTCGCCCATAATCATAAATAAAGCAATTGGGACTAAAGTAAAACTTGTAATAGACGAAACCGTATTGTTTACTAATTGCTCAACCCCGCTCATACCGCCCATTAAAATATATGAGCCCACTATGTTTATTGCAAGGAACGAAAAGGCAACAGGAACCCCTAATGACATCAATATCAATAAAGGAAGCAATATTAACAAAATTACATAATACCATTCCATTTCAAACATCCTCTATCTTGAAAATAGTTTTTACTATTTTATCTAAAAATTGAATACTCAGCAGGAACATGCCTATAGGAAGAATTATAGTGTACATATATTTTTCGGGCGCTAAGATTGTTACGGCTTTTACACCAGTTTCAATCTGATCTAAAACAACAATAGTACCTGCATAGGTAAAGGTACCGCAAATTATAATTCCAAGTGAATAGTTGAAAATAATTAAAAACTTTTTCTTAGATTTGGATACAATATCAATTATTAGATCAATGGAAACATGTTGATTTTTTTCTAGTAGATATGGAGCGCCTAGAAATGTTAAAAACAGTAATAGATATTCACTAATTTCAATAACCCAAATCATAGAAGTACCATAAATGGCGCGAAAAATGACCTCAACAACAATTATTGAAGTCACTCCAAATAGAATACACGCTCCAATAATTGCACATATCAAATTAATTTGACTAAAAACCTTTGATACAACCAAGTAATATTTTAGCATATATTTACCTTCGTTTACTCAGTTAACATTTTGCGAATTTTTGCAATTGTTTCTTTATCGGCATCGCTTGTTACTTTGCTGGCTAAATCATCCCAAGCAGCATTCATTGTGGACAATAGAAAGTCTTGCTCAACTTCTCCAGACAATTTAACTGCAGAAAACCCAGCCTCTTTAACTTGTTTGTCACCTTTTTTTACATAATCGCTCCAACTAGCATCAATGCGTGGTGCCAAATCATCGCGAACAAAAGTAACAACGCGTTTCTGCAACTCTTCTGGTAACTTTGCCCAGGATTCTTCATTTACCACAATTGGAAATCCAGCTCTATACACACCAGGTTCGATCATGTATTTTACAACGCCCTCAAATTGTTCTGCCCAGTCAATTTTACTACGAACCAACCCATCAATTGCACCTCGTTCCATCGCGGTATAAATTTCACCTAATGGCAAAACTATTGGCGATGCGCCAAGTTCTTTAACCATAGGAAGTACTGTAGGAAATACGCGAATACGTTGGTTTTTTAGACCCTCTAAATTTTCGATCTTATCACGTAAGAAAATATGGAATTTAATATCACTAGCGGGAACTTCCCCTAAAAATATCAGTTTACTTTTTGCATGAATTTTAGTCATAAATTCATAATAGCCAGTTGCTTTTATTTCATTATAATTTTTTGTAGACAAGTTCATTGATGGTGCACTTGGCACTAACCCTGCATAATAGCTAGGACTAGTAAACGTCAAATCCATCGCTCCAACCCTAACAGATTCCACTTGATTAAATGGCGGCATTACTTCAGGACCTCCTCGCCATTTAATTTCAAATTCACCCTTAAATTTTTCATTTACTTCTTTGACAAACATTTTAAAACCAGATGAAATTCCTGCTCGTTTAGGGGCGAGGCTCACAGCATTAAAAGTAATGGTCTCAGCAAAAGCGGTTATAGAAGTATACGTTAAAGCGCCAATAATTACCGCAGATGAAAATAATTTATTCATATCTTTCTCCCTTTAGATATCGTAGCGTTCTATAATGAACACTTAGTTCATAATAATTCCAAATTTGATTTGGGTCAAGAAAAATCTTTTATAAGAATTCATAAAACTCGGTTGAATTTTACAAAATTTGACGATAATATTTAAATATGAACACTCTATATTTGAGAGAAAAATGTTAGATACAAAAAAAATAGACAAAACATCATATTCTGTACCACCTGTTGAAAGAGCATTTAATTTGTTGCAATATATTGGTAATGGAAACAAGTGTCAGAACTTAAGCAAAGCTTCAAAAATATTAAAAATAAATAGAACAACTTTAATACGGCTTATTTACACCTTAAGAGACAATAAAATGATTGAACAAATTGGTGAACATGAAGGCTATCGCTTAGGTATTGGCCTCATCGGCCTCGCATCAAAGGCAATTAATTCACGCGATATTATCAAAATTTCTCAACCAATATTGCATACATTGTCTGTTGAAACAAATTTGTCTGTACATTTAGGAATTATGGACGGTGTTGATATCATTTATTTATATAAAGAAGCCCCTAATTCACTTCTTGCTAGTAATATCAATGTTGGCTCAAGGCTACCTGCTCATTCAACTTCAATTGGCCGCGCTATCTTAGCTGAATTAACTGATGCACAAGTTAATGAAATTTTTTCGCAACAAACTATACAAATGCCGACTAACAAAACACCAACATCAATTGAAAAAATCATCCAACAAAAACATCAAGATTATGAAACCGGTTATGCTTGGAGTCGAGGAAATTATGAGGTTGGTATAGGTTCGTGTGGAGCAGCTATATTCAACCATTCTAATGAAGTAATAAGTGGAATAAATGTAACAGGTCGACAAGAATTGTTTAACTTAAAAAACAAAAAAAATGCTGACTTTATAATTGACTCGGTTGTCAGAGCAGCCAAAGATATTTCGATCACTCTAGGATGTTCACTTGAAAAACATACACCCGCTGATTAGTTTTACTTTTAATTAGTTGCCCATGGATGTGGTTTGTTACTCATATCTACATAAATTGATTTTTGTGCCATGTAGGCTTTAATGCCATCTAATCCCTTTTCTCTACCCATGCCACTGTCTTTTTCACCGCCAAATGGTGTTGAAATTGAAAATTGTTTATAAGTATTAATCCAAACCGTACCAGCATTAATCGCTCGCCCAATACGCCAACTTTTTGGAAAATCTTTTGTCCATATACCACAAGCTAATCCATAGTCATTGTCATTTGCTTGTTTTATTACATCTGCTTCACCATCAAAAGGCAGCACCACCAAAACAGGTCCAAAAACCTCTGCACGGCATATGCTTGCTTTATTACTCACTCCAGCCAAAATAGTTGGCAGGTAATAAGCGCCATCTTTATATTGACGACCTTCAGGCACCTTACCACCACACAATATTTCTGCACCATCGGAAACAGCCAATTCAACATGTTTCATTACGCTATCGCGTTGCTCAAAATGTATCATTGGAGCAACTTGTGTTTGAGCATCATGAGGGTGACCGACAGTTAAAAGTTTGGTTTTTTTAACGAGTTTTGTAACAAAATCATCATAAATACTACGTTCAACAAACAAGCGAGAGCCAGCAATACAGCTTTGCCCTGTAGAGGAAAACACACCAAATAAAATTCCTGCAATAGCAATATCTTGATCGGCATCCGCAAAAACAATTGTTGGTGACTTACCTCCTAACTCCAAGGACACAGGCATTAATTTCTTTGCCGCTTTTATTGCTAGTCCTCTACCAGTTTCAGTGCCACCCGTAAAACTTACCTTTGCAATATCTTTATGTTCAACTAACAAATTACCAATTTCACGCCCTGCACCCGGTAGAACTGAAAATAACCCCTTTGGAAGCCCAGATGCTTCGATTATTCTTGCTAACAACAAGCTAACCAGTGGCGACCAAGAGGCCGGTTTTAATAAAACTGCATTCCCAGCTGCTAAAGCTGGAGCAATTTTTTGCGCATCTGATGCAATTGGCGAATTCCAAGGTGTAATTGCAGCGACCAAACCAAGAGGTTCATTAGTCGACAATGTCAATGCCATTCCACGCTGGACGGTCAAACTATCATCGCTGGTTTCTAGAAGCGCTGCAAAATATCTAAATGTTCCAACTGCAGAAACCGTTAAATTTCGAGTTTCCGTTAAAGCTTTACCTGTATCTAAGGTTTGCAATTGCGAGATTTGATCGATACTATTTTCGATTCCATCCGCAATTTTATGTAAATATCTTGCGCGCTCGTGTGGCTTCAAACTCAACCAAGCAACATCTGACTGGGCTTTTTTAGCTCGTTCTATTGCCTTAATACCATCGGCAATCGAAGCACCCTTAAATTGCATATTAACGCTCCCATCAGCAGAAAATATCGATTTAATATTTGCGCCAGTACCATTCTCCCACACACCGCCAATAAACAGTTTGCCATCAGGTAAATTCATCATAATCATTCCTTAAATATTTATTGGGCTTATGTAATTTTTAATTTCTCGTAAAATACTATAGACTGTTAAAATTGAAGTTTTTGCATTGCCCTTCAACGGCATATTCTCAAGACAAATACTATAATTACTAATTAATGAACGCACTTGATATTCATGCCTATTACTAATTACATTTGGATCCGCTATTAGCATAACTTGAGTTTTTTCAAATCCAACACCTGCAATTGCTAGAGTTGCAGCAACATTAGCATTCTTTGGGTATTGAATTGCAGCTTCCTTAGCAGTACCTTTGAAAAACATAGTCGCAGAAGTAATATTTCCCAAATCGATAGCGTCTTGTGCAGGCGTACCTGCCCATGCCATAGGTGGCTTAATTCCTTTATATGTCACCTGCAAATCTTCAACTGAATTAAGAGCAGATAACAAATCAATTCCTCCAATTGCACCTGACACCAATGTCAATTTAGCCCCCCCTTTTAAAGCAGCAGTTTTTAATCTTTGTTCAATAGATCGGGTTGCCAAAGCACCAACAGATACCACTAAAACATTTTTGCCCGCCATCAAAATTGACGGTACATATTGTTCAACAGCATCGTGCCCAGCGCATTCTACAATAAAATCAGGTTCATCAGCAATAAGGTCATAAGAATTAGTCACCACCCTTATGACTTTCGCAAGCCCAATATAGTCCGTTTGCAAACTTAAAAGTACTTCATCACGACGTTCTGGTATGGTTAAAACGCACAGAGATTCTAATGGTAAATATGATGTTTTTTGCAATTGTTCAACAAGAGTTTTAGCAATGTTACCATACCCAATTATAGCAAGCCTCATGTCAATTTCCCTTTTTTCCTGCTGCACCTGCGGGGGGGCCAGCAAACGAAACAGCAAAGTCTCCTATTGTGCACATATCCACTTCAATTAATTGTGGTCCGTCCGCTAAAATTGCTTTATTTAGCGCAGCTTTAAAATCATTTATATGTGATATTTTTGTATGTGGCATTGCAATAGAATTACAAAACAACCCAAAATCTGGTGTTTTAAGTGCAGAATAGTCACGTCTGGAATCATATTGGGCAGCTTGAATATTTTGAATGACACCATAAGCTTGGTCATTCATGAGTATATAGACTAGAGCCAATTTTTCGTCTACAGCCGTAATCATTTCTGCAATACCGAGCATCGCACCGCCATCACCTAGCAATGCAATAGTCTTAGTTTGCGACGCACATGCTGCACCAATACCCATAGCAATGCCTTGTCCAATTCCGCCACCAAGCGCATGGACTCCATTTTTGGGTTCGGAAATGCGCACAAAACGGTTCCCAAATGTTGAGTTGGAAATAGTCACATCCCGCACCCACGGATGTCCACCATCACCAACTTTTTCTGACAAAATATCAGCAATTACTTTGTAGGGTCCTAACATATCTCTCATGTTGCCTTCACCAGTAGCCTTGGCACGCGCAATATCAAACCCCAATAAACCGTCGCAATTTAGTGTTGCAGGTAGCTTATCTAGTATGCGCTGCAAAGTATCTGTGCTATCACCGTTAGCGAAAATGTTTACGGGATAGTTTCGTCCACCTTGATAAGGATCAGCATCAATTTGAACCAAAGGTGAAGGAAGTGGCATATTATTATTTTGAGTTTCATTTCCTCTTAAACGAGATCCGACCACAATCATCAAATCACATGTTTCATATAATTCTATCGCTTCTGGGGTCATATTAAATGCACCCAAGCTTGCATTAGAATTCTCAGAAACAATTCCCCGTCCATTAGTCGAGGTTACAACACCCAAACCTCTATTCATAAGTTCAGTTGCTTGCAACTGTGCATTACGCGCCCCTCCTCCCAGCCATAACATTGGACGCTTTGCACTCTTAATCAACTCAACAATATCATCAATCGTCTGTTCAGGGGCGGTAATAATAGTAGGTCTGGGTAAAACAATTTTTGGCTTTATTGTAATTATTGAGCGTTGAACATCGACTGGAATTTCTAAACTAACAGGTCCTGTTGGCGCTGAAATAGCTGCATTAACAGATGCCGTTAACGCGCCAATTGCACCATTAGCATCCCACATGCGGAAATATGCTTTTGAAATACCCCGCAACATTTCAGGTTGTCTTGGCACATCATGAATAGCGGCCCTATCTTTATCTGCAAACTTCACATCAACTTGCGTTGTAATGTGTAAAATTGATGAACCAGCTGTCAATGCTTCGGCTTGTGCACCAGCAGCATTTCCAGCGGCTGTACCTGTCGAGGTCAAACATACACCCAAGCTTTCTGATACACGAGAATAAGCATCAGCCATATTCATCGCGCCAGCTTCGCCTCTAGCAGGAATAAAAACAATTCTATTTTGGCGAGCAATTGCATCTAAAATTGGCATATTATGAATAGAAATAACACCAAATATTTTAGTAATACCAATGTCAGCTAAATATTGTGCAATATAATCTCCAACAGTTTCAATGTCTTGATCATTATTTTTAACATTTTTCATGGGCAATCCTTATATAGTTTTTGATAGACCGCCAGATATATCAATCTGCGCACCCGTTATATAGCCAGCAGATGAAGAACCAAGAAATAAAATCGCAGCGGCGGCTTCATCTGGGTTACCTAATCTTTGCAAAGGTATATTCTTTTCTTGAGCCAGTTTTTTTAACCACGCCTCAAAGGTAATGGCTCTATCTTCTCTTGATTCAAAGCGCCTTTTCCATTGGCCAGAAATAATCAATCCAAGTAATATCGAATTCACCCTCACATTAGGAGCAAACTCGATGCTTAATGATTTGAGCAAACTTTGAACACTAGCTCTTGCAGCAGAAGTACAAACCATATGAGGCTCTGGTTGGTATGCCAGCAGTGAATTTACAGCAACAATTGAACCTTTTGCTTTCTCAAGCATTAATTGAAAAGCTCTAATAGGATAAATTTGGCTAAATAATTTTAAATCAAACTCTTCTCGCCAGTCACCATTAGTCGTGCTCTCAAAAGTAGAGACACGCCCCTGCCCTGCGTTGGTAACTAATAAATCAACACGTCCATATTTGGTTTTTATGTTTTCAGCAAAGTCTGTGACAGCTATTTCATCAAGTATATCAAAGGCGCTAACAAAAACTTTATTGGTGCCAAATTCTTGTTTTAATTCATTAGCCACACTATATAATCGCTCTTTGTTTCTGGCACAAAAAGCAACATTCGCTCCAGATGTAAGTAACATTCTAACGGTGGCCAATCCAATACCAGAAGAACCTCCTGTTACCACTGCAACTCTATTTTGGTAATTATATTCTATCATATTATTTATTTTCAATATCCAAAGAACTAAAACCAGGGTCAGGCCTCCCCGCCATTACCGTTCGTTGTGCATTTGTTGGTGGTCCAGATGTCATCCATGTATCCATCAATTCTGGTTTTTCACGAGACCAAACTTTTGCTTCATGTTTCTGCTCATCAATCTGCAAAACCTCCGAAGTAAACTCAATTACAAACCCTGAAGGAGAAATAAAATATGCAAATGGATTGTCGCCAGGTCGATGTCTACCTGGCCCCCAAGAAGGTAAATGGCCATTCTGTTTCATACGTCCGATTGATCTCATAAATTCATTTATGCTTGAAAGTTCAAAAGCAACATGGTTCACACTTGCATATTGAGCGCGCACCAAGGCGATTGAGTGATGATCTGAGCCACTACGCAAGAAAACCATTTGATCTGCAGAATAATCAGACACTCTAAACCCAAGAACTTCTTCATAAAACTTTTGGGTTTTATCCATATTTGGGGTATTCAAAACTACATGAGATATTTTTTTAGGTTTTGCCCACTCTGATTGCGGTTCCACTTTAGAGCCACCATACCTAAACCGCAAACGTCGATTATCTGGATCAAGAATTTCAAATCCGTAGCCTCCGATATAGTCATCAAATTTACTAATATTTTTAAATATAACAACGGATTCTTTTTTAACTTGTTCGAATAAAGTATATATTGATGCTTTATTTGGCATTGAAAAGTGAATATACTCGATGCCATAAGTAGAAGAATCTTTTAGACCATATATAAAAGCTTCATCAGCATTACCTCTTAGATACGCACATCCCTGATCTATATGGGCAAGTTGCAACCCCCACATTTGTTCATAAAAAGGCAAAGTTTCAATCATATTAGGGCCACGCATCATAATACCACGCAACCCACCTACACGTATTTTATTTGTCATTTAATTTCCTTCAATTTTAGATTCTACATCCATAATGAAATTAGAAACTATTTTTGCAAACTCACTCGGTGATTGCTGATAAATTGCATGCCCAGCTTTATCTAAAACAGTGAAGTTACCTTTAAACTCATCACCCAAAATCTGATAAACTTGCTCAGCATTTGAAATAGGCGTAATAATATCCTGCTTTCCAATAACAACTTCTGTCGGGCATTTTATATGTGGTATATCAACTAATAGCTGACCAGAAGAAAGCATATTGAGTGCTTGTACGTATCCAATTTCATTTACACTTGCCATCGCATTTCGAACTATATTGACTGTATCGACATTCAGCCCTGGCTCAAAAACTAATCGCATAGCTCGTTTTTCTGCAAATACTTTAGAGCCCAGCTTCTGGAAATCATTCAAACGTAATTTCACAGTCTCGTTTAATTCCAAACCTGCAACAGTGTTATATCCCAATGCAGGGGAAACTAAAAGCAGCCCCTTTAATAAATCTGGTCTAATTTTAGCAAGAGATGCCGCAATTAAGGCACCAAGCGAATGTCCAACCAAATATACTTTGTTACAATTAAGCCGCTCTAAAAAGTCAGCTAAGGCGTTTGCATAATCAATCGCTTGAGGTGAACTATCTTGTAACGGATCTGAACTCCCATATCCGGGTGCATTCCAAGCGATAACTCGGAACGCACTCGACAATTCAGAAAATACTGGAGCAAATGATTTTGCGGAAGATCCAATTCCGTGCAGCAATATAAGGCATGTTTTACCTGCATTATTTTGTTCAATATATTCAATTGGTCCAGATGTTTTTTTCATATTTCCTACCCATCAGATAAATGTTATTTGGGGCGTTTAATTTTTGAAACAGGATGGTCTTTTGGATATGTCGGGGTAACAGGTTTTGGGTTCCCAATAATGACACACATTAACGCCTCTTCAATACCTTCATTTCGCAAACCACGATAGACACCTGGTGGTACAGAAATAACATCACGTTCTGTTAATACCGTTTCTATTTCTTCTCCATTATGCTCAATAAATAGTCGTATCTTATGCCCTTTGAGAACAAAGAAAACTTCTTCTGCATCGCGATGAATATGTAATGGCCCCTCACAACCAGCAGGTAAAACCATTGTAGAAAACGTAAAGTGTTCTGATGGAATTACATTTTTATCCGTCGCTTTACCTGTTGCTCCTGTACCGATGTAACGCATTTGAGCACGTCGATATTTTGGATCAAAATCTGCTTGAAACTTTAAAACGTCCCAATCTAAAGATCGTGTTTCATATCTTGCAACACGACTTTCTATCCATTCACTTAAGTTTTTACCATCTGGTATTACAACATCATCTGGTTCTATCGATGGAAACTTTATTAGTTTTTCCGACATTTTCAACTCTCCTATTTTTAAATAATTATAGTTCTACTTGCCATGCATTATACCCGTATACCCAATCTGCATTGCCTTCCTTCTTCATCCATTCATTTGCTAAAGAACTAACTTGAATTTTTGTTGTTCTTGGTTTGCGTGCTGCTTCATACTTAATTAAAGCTGCTTTAACATCAGATCTATTGGCATTTTCCAAACATCTTGCCAATACAACCGCATCTTCAATTGCCATACACGCACCTTGTGCCATAAATGGAACCATCGGATGTGCAGCATCACCAAGTAAAGTTGTGTTCATTTCTGACCATGCTGGTAACGCTTCACGCACATAAAGTGCAGATTTTGTAACTTCTTTGCAATTTTCAAGAAGCGCCCTTGCATTTGGATGAAACTCTTTATAGGCCTCACGTAATTCCTCAACATCACCTTTTAATGTCCAACCTTCTTCAGTCCAATCTGCTTGTGAGGTTGTTGCAAATACAAATATTTCTTCGCCTAACGTAAGTGGAAATGTAACAATTTGCTTGTCTGAAGTTTTACCCCACCATTTTGTAAATGAGTCTAAATCAGGCAAGCCCTTTGCATCGTTGGCATCAAAGACTGCTCGATAAGATACGATGCCAGTAAATACTGGATCATCAGCTCCAAACAGCGATTTTCTTACAGCAGAGTGAATGCCATCAGCACCAATAATTAAGTCAAAACTTTTGCTACTACCATCATCAAAAATTATAATTGAACTATCTTTTTCTAATTTAACGCTCTGCACACATGCGCCAAGGCTAACTAATTCATCAGGCAATTGGTCTCGTAAAGATTGCAACAAATCAGCACGATGAATAGTCAGTTGAGGTGCCCCATATTTTTCTTGAGCAGAATCACTCATGACTAAACGAGAGGTTTCTTCACCAGTAATGCCATCACGACTAATTCTAAAAGACGGCCTTGCAGCTGTTTTTCGCAAATACTCCCCTAGCCCCATTTGATCTAAGGCAAACACAGCGTTTGGTGTTAAATTAATATCAGCGCCAATTCTATTTAATTGTGGTGCTTTTTCAAACACATGGACGTTATGACCAAACTTACGAAGTGCAATTGCAGCTCCAAAACCACCTATTCCTCCACCACAAATACCAATATTTATCATATACTCACCTCGACTGTTCTATTTTGAACTAATAGTTCAATTAAGAATAAAGATAATTTGACACAGGTCAAGAAAATAATATTTTATTTCCATCCGATTTTAACAAGTCATTCTAGTTCATAATCAAGGGTGTGAAGCCACCATCAATCATTTTGCCTATGCTGGTGGTTTCGTCAATATTCCTATTGAATGTATTCTTTGCGATTGTAAGTTGGCATGCAAAAGTGACCCACTTAGGTGGGTGATTGGCGTTTAAAAGTGACTCACCTATTTTATGTCATGATCTGCGCATTTGCGACTTGTCAGCTGACCTTATTCATCGAAACGAGTAGGTAATTTCAACCACCAATGTTGGGTCACTTTTGATACCAATTCACAGGCAAACTCAAATGCATCTACAAGAGCAGGGCCAAACAAATTATATTCATCATTACGAATTTTCCTAATGCCCCCTTATTAAGTGCTCAAATTCAAACATTATGAAATCAATTCCTATAAGCTCACTAGTTAGGTGGCCACCTGACTAGCAACAGTTCAATATATCATATCAAAATCTATTTAGCATAAGACGAGCGGCATCAAACAGTAACACGACGTAAGCGTCTGGTGTCGGCCGTTTACTGTCATGCTAGGCTATTATTAAAGATGATACATCAATAAGACTACCTTCTGGCGCTTTGATTAACATTCTACGCTGGCCATATCCTGTGTCTTGAGGTAGTTGAATGATATTAACATTTGCTTCAAGTCGAGAGTGAAAATCATCGACATTGTCAACCACATAGGTTTGGTAAAAACCATTGGGTGGATTTTGAAATTCTTGCGGCACGAGCTGATTGTGTTTGCTAATAAGGCCAATTTCGAGGTCTATATTGCTTGACTTTAGTTGAATAAACCAATCACTGTCGAACTGAACCTCAAAGTCAAAATATTTGGTGTAAAATTCCTTACTTGTAATTAAGTTATTGGTACAAATATTGGTTATATAGCGGTTAATTTTCATTTCACATTCCGATCATATCTGATTTAGTGGCTCTGTTTGTTCGTGCGCCAGTTTCATGTTTTCATTTAAGTAGCAATTTGTTCGAAAGGCAACAACTGCATTTAATTTGTACGCGGAAGCAGTTTTTTTCCACGAGGGCATTAGCGATACCAAAAAATTTCAAGTAACTACGGTCAAGTTAAATTTGCGGGATTTCTCATTTTCTTTTATCACCTTAAAACAATTATCTATAGCCAGACCCATGGGCTATATGTGATAAAGACCATAAAGCCGCTTAATACAGCGCAGCAGGCCAACAAAACCTTTGCGCATATCTGTAACACCGACACCAAGCCAAATCTTGGTGTTACTAGGCACTGGGATCATCTATGACCTCGCAATACAGATAAGGCCTCAGAAAATAAACTGGCTTCACAGCGTAATTGCGTGCCGCAAGGCAAGTTTATCTCAAATCCATCAATTGAACCCACTAAATCGCTAGGCTCAACAGCGACACCTAGAGCAATCACCGCTTCAGAATGAACAACCGCCTCTGGAACAATCTCCACAGGTAGAAATTGAGAGCCTGATAAGTTAATATTATATCAGGGATCTTGGCGCCATCTAAATAACATATTGGCGTTTAAATCGTGAAGGCAATAAAATGCCGAATTAGAAAGATCAGAACTATAAAATTCCGAAACTAAATTGCGCTTAAAATCATCGCTAAAATAACGACGAGCGGGTTGTTTGGTCATACATAGTGTCCACTTAAACCAAGCGGACACTTAGCCCGCTAAAAACTATATAATCGCAAAATCTAAAACAATTACAAGGCGTCCGTGACCAGACGCTTACGAAGATGACACAGGCACCGCCAACATTATCACCTGGCCAAAAATATTTGAAAAATTCAAAACTCAAATATTTTTTGCAAGATTAATGCGGGTAAAGGGTGTGCTTGAACGCGAAGGCATTGTCGCGCATATCATTGCCTATGAGATTGAAGACTTATCATATTTATTAGACTATATGTGACTACCCGATTTCCCAAACCAAAAACAAATCGAAAATAACAATACCGCCCCTAAACCAA
>JADGDI010000065.1:0-1507 GCA_016744975.1 Hyphomicrobiales bacterium
CGCAAAAGAGGTGCGATTACTACCAAGGCATTGGATGATAAGTTACTGCAAGTGACACAACGTAAGCAGTCTGTTGATCTTAGCCGAAATAATTTGCAAGCACAGATTTCTCAAATGGCGCGTTTAGAAACCAATTTAAAAACCATACAATGGTCAATTGATAATGCAAAACGGGATCTTGAACATACTAAAATCTACGCACCATTTGATGCTTATGTTCAAAACTCCAATATGCAAGTTGGTCAACTAATCGGCGGTAATGAGCAAGTTGCAACCTTAATTGATCGCGATAAAATGGACATTGTGTTTACGCTTTCAGACGGCGTTTATGGCGGTATCTTAGCCCAAGACGGTACTTTGATCGGCCGAAAAGTAAATTTGATTTGGCAAGCTGGCAGTAGCGTTCGAAAATTCACAGCGACGATAGATAGGGTTGCAGCGCAGATAACTGCCTCCAGTGGTGGTATTGAGTTATTTGCTCAAATTGACAGCTTAGAGGAAATCGCCACATTGCGCGTTGGCTCTTTTATGACCGTGGAAATTCCCGATCGTAAATTTGGCAATGTTTTAAGCATTCCAGAAAATGTTATTTATGATGGCAATGTTGTTTATATATTGGAAACAGTTGAAGTTACACCAGAAAAAGATGCCAAAATAACAGAAAATAAAGAAGGTACAATAAAAACTGAAACTAGATTAAAACCAATCATCATTAAAGTCGTTGGTTATGATGGTGAAATGACCTTGATTCAGAATCTTGCTAACGGTGATCAACTTAAGAATGGTGACGTTATTTTAAACACCAAGTTGAGTACAGCAGGTGGCGGAGTTTTGGTAATTACACGAGCAAAAGCTGAAATTATTCAAAAAAATAGACTGGACGAATTGGCAAAAGCTACAAAGAAAAAAGATGCCGAAATAAAGTTAGGAAATGAAAAAGCAAATATAGCTAATGAATCTTCAACTAACAAAATTGGAGAATAATATGAAAACTGACTTAGACTTCAAACAGCCTATTGTTGAAAAATCTGGCATTATTCGGCTATTTGTTCGCCATCGGACCGCATCAAATTTGTTAATGATAGTATTACTTATCTTAGGCGGGGCAGCTTTGCTTAAGCTCAACACCCAGCTTATGCCAACATTTAAAATAAATTACATAAACATATCAATCAACTGGAGCGGTGCAAGCGCTGATGATGTTGAGGCATCAATATTAAGACCTATCGAAGGCGAGTTAAGAGGGCTTGATAAGCTAGAAAATATCCGCTCTCTTGCCACAGAAGGACATGCAGGCATTACTTTACAGTTTGAAAATAATGCTGACATGACAGAAGTGATGTCTAGGGTTGAGCGCAGCGTCTCAAGTGTGCGCAATTTACCCAGTGAGTCTGACGATCCAGTAATAACAAAAATTGAATTTTATGAGCCTGTGGCATCAATTGCCATATCTGGGCCATTTGGTGAAAAAGCACTTAGCAGATTTGCGCTTGATATCAGAGATGGC
>JADGDI010000065.1:1517-14803 GCA_016744975.1 Hyphomicrobiales bacterium
TCTTAGCAGCTGGCATCGATAAAATAGATTTTAAAGGTAAACGGGATCAAGAAATTGCCATTAAAGTTGATCCAAAATCAATTGAAAAGACGGATTTATCGCTCCGAAATATTGCTCAAAAAATATCAAACGGTACGTTAGATCGCCCTTCAGGCAAGCTAGAGGGTGATGTTGAGAAATCACTCCGTATTTTTGGCGTTGGCCAATCTGCTTATGACCTTGGATCCATCGAGATCAGTATTGGGCAAAAAGGCGAGCGGCTATTATTGCGCGACATTGCAAGTATTAATACCCAATTCGACCCTGATCAAGAAATAGGTGTGATGGGAGATACGCGTGCTATTGTACTTGAAATAACCCGCACTGCAACATCAGACACTTTGCAAACCATGAATATCATGAATGATTATTTGGAAAAAATTGACGGCACTTTACCGCAAAGCTTAGAGGTTAAAACATTTAATGTTACTGGCGAATATGTCAAAGAACGTATTTGGTTACTGATCAATAATGGTGCATCTGGGCTAGTTTTAGTTGCGTTGGTATTGTTTATATTCTTAAATTCACGTATTGCATTTTGGGTTGCAGCTGGTGTACCAGTTGCCATTATGGCCACTATGGTTGTCATGTATTTGTTAGGCACAAGCATTAATATGATATCAATGTTTGCGCTGATTATGATGCTTGGCATCATTGTTGATGATGCGATAGTGGTCGCAGAAGAAGCAGAAACCCAAATGCGAAACGGCATGTCAATCATGGATGCGGCACAATTAGGTGCAACTAGAATGATGCGACCTGTAATCGCAGCCGCCATCACCACCATTGCGGCTTTCATCCCCTTAGCAATGATTGGTGGCTTTATGGGCCAAGTGATGATCACATTTCCGATTGTGGTCATCTCCGTACTTGTCGCCTCACTAATTGAATGTTTCTTTATTTTACCTGGCCATTTGCGCCATGTTAAAATAAAGCATAAAGGGCAAAAACGAAATTTCTTCAGACGTAATTTTGATAATGGTTTCGATTTTTTCCGAGATAAGATGTTTGTTCCAGTTGCTGCATTTTCTTTCCGTTGGCGCTGGGCTACCTTAGCTGCTAGTTTTTCAACCTTTATCATTGCGGTAGCATTTGTTACTTCTGGTATGGTAGGTTTTGATTTTTTCCCATCAGCAGAAGGAGAAGAAATTGAGGCTGATGTTGAGTTTTCAAGTGGTACCAGTGTTGCCAGCATGAAAGCTGATATCCTACAAATAGAAGAGGCATTAAGCAAAGTTGAAATAAACTTAGGCGGCACTAATAAAAGTTTGGTACAAACGGTATTTACCATTGTAAAAGGTGGTAGCGATCCGATTGCGAATATTAAAGTGCAATTGGTAAAATCTGAAAGTCGAAATGTCCGAACAAAAGACATCATTAAAGCTTGGCAAGATGAAGTACCGATCTTAGCTTCCGTTGAAAATTTCATCATTGCCGAAGATAGCGCAGGCGGTTCGGATGGCCAAGAAATAGATTACCGTTTATATGGCGGTTCACTCGAAGTATTGAAAAATGCATCTAAAGAATTTCAGCACCTTGCATCAGCTTTACCAGGGGTAACTGGGCTGGATGATAATTTTTCAGTTGGCAAACGTGAGCTAATCATGCGCCTTACACCAAGGGGCGGTGCGTTGGGCTTTACCATTGACAACGTCTCAGGCCAGTTACGCGATTATTTCCAAGGTATTACCGCAAGGTCATTCCCAACCCTAGATGGTGATTTGGATGTAGAAGTGCAGATAGCCAGTCAAAGTGGCAGTATGAATAGTCTGAAACGGTTTAAATTGAAAAGCCCTACAGGCCAGTATATACAACTAGATGAAGTTGTTTCCATTGTTGAGCGTACAGGTGCAAGCGTGATACAAAAATATGATGGTAAAATCGCAATTAACATTACAGGTGATGTAAACGCTGCGGTGATGACTGGTGATGAGGTTCGTACTGAGATTGAAAAAAATATTTTGCCCGCAATTGAAGCCAAATATGGTGTTACAAAAGCCATAGGTGGCCGTGGAAAAGAGCAATCAGAAGCATTTGCTGACATGCAAATGGGCGGTGTTTTTGCACTATCACTGATTTATATCACATTGGCATGGGTGTTTGCTTCTTATAGCAGGCCGTTTGTGGTGATGATGATTATCCCATTTGGCTTTGTTGGGGCATTATTTGGCCATTATATAATGGGCTATAATTTAACCATGATGAGCGTATTTGGTCTACTGGGCCTTGCAGGCATATTGGTTAACGACTCGATTATCCTAGTCACGCGAATAGATGAGTATATTAAAGCTGGCTCAAGCATGTATCACGCTGCCGTGCATGGTGCGAAAGACCGCTTGCGCGCTGTATTACTAACCTCTTTAACCACTATTGGTGGCTTAACACCGTTAATGTTCGAAAAAAGCTTGCAAGCACAATTCCTAATTCCCTTAGCCATTACGATGGTATTTGGCTTATTGGCTGCAACCGTTTTGGTGCTGATTTTAGTACCTGCAACCATAGGTGTTATGCACGATATAGGCAATCTATTCTCATGGATGTGGCATGGCAGAGACTGGCGGTATTTTAGCAAGAATGTTGGTACAAATACAGAATAAAAAAAAGCCCATCTAATTGATGGGCTTTTTTATTGAAAAATATTTGGAAATAATTTATGCCGTTTCAAAAGTAGGAACAACCCATTCTTTACCAGGAACGGCTTCTAACAAGCTTTTGGTATAATCATGCTGGGGATTATGGAACACATCATATGTGTAGCCATATTCTACAATTTCGCCCAATTTCATCACTGCAATTTTATCACAAACTTGTGCAGCAACCCGTAAGTCATGGGTTACAAATAACATTGCTAAATCCATTTTTGTTTTAATTTCATCTAGCAATTCTAAGACTTGCGCTTGTACCGATACATCAAGCGCTGATACGGCTTCATCGGCAATCAATAATTTAGGTGACATGGCAAGTGCACGGGCAATACCGATGCGCTGACGTTGGCCTCCAGAAAACTCATGCGGGTAACGTTTTAGTGCCACTTTGCTCAAGCCAACAATTTCTAGCAATTCTTCGGCTTTTTGCCAACTTTCAGCCTTGGAAATGCCATGAATGGTTGGGCCTTCAGTAATAATATCTCCAATTTTACGGCGCGGGTTAAGCGAAGCGTATGGGTCTTGGAAAATCATTTGAATATGCTTACGCATTGGCATCATTTGTTTGTTTGAAAGGGTTAGAATATTCTTTCCATCAAACATCACCTCGCCACTATCACTATCATGTAAGCGAATGATGCAACGACCAACAGTTGACTTACCAGAACCAGACTCGCCAACCAAACCTAAAGTTTCGCCCTTACGAATTTGCAAATCAACATTTTTTGAGGCATGTACAACCCTGCCTTTTTTACCAAATAAACCACCCGTTACAGTGCCATAGGTTTTGTTCAGACCTTTAACTGATACCACTATGTCCGAAGTCACGGGTTCTTTTCTCTGTGCGCCAAGATGCGGCACGGTAGAAATTAGCTTTTGCGTATATGGGTGGGTTGGTTTATTTAGTATCGTTTCGGCATCACCTTGTTCAACAATTTTTCCTTCACGCATTACAATCACCCGGTCAGCAATTTCAGCAACCACACCAAAGTCATGGGTAATGAAGATAACCCCCATATTGCGTTTTTTCTGCAATTCAGCAACCAGTTTTAAAATCTGGGCTTGTGTGGTTACATCAAGTGCCGTTGTAGGCTCATCCGCTATTAATATTGTCGGTTCAAGTGCCAAAGCCATGGCAATCATAACCCGTTGGCGTTGACCGCCTGATAGCTCAAACGGATAACTGTTACCAATAATTTCTGGGTCGGGCAAGCCAACATCATCCAACATTTGAATGATTTTAGCTTGAACTTCAGCTTTAGACAATTTCAAATGATGGCTAGAGAAAACCTCTTGCAACTGTTTTGAAACCTTCATAACTGGGTTGAGTGCCGTCATCGGTTCTTGAAAAATCATACCGATTTTGGAGCCGCGTATCTCTTGCATGTCTCGGTCAGAGATTTTACTGATATCTTGACCTTCAAATATAATTTCACCTTGAGAAACATATACGAAGGGCTTTGGCAATAGCCCCATTACCGCATTGGATGACATGGATTTACCTGAACCAGATTCCCCAACAATGCAAAGAATTTCACCTGGAAACAATTCCAAGCTGACATCCTCAACCGCAAATTGTCGTTCTGCACGCTCTGGTAGGCTAACGTATAGGTTGTTAATGGTTAGAATAGCTTTTTTAGTCATTATATTTCCTGCCACTATTTATTAGATTTCATTTTCGGGTCAAGGCCATCACGCATACCATCACCAATTAAATTAATTGATAATACTGTTAGCAATATAAATAGTCCTGGAATAGTCATTAACCAGGGATCCGATAAAATATATTGACGACTATCAGCCAGCATTGTACCCCATTCTGGCGTAGGCGGTTGTGCGCCCATGCCTAAAAATCCGAGTGCAGCAGCGTCCAAAATTGCCGAAGAAAAACTCATTGTGGCTTGAACAATTAATGGCGCCATGCAATTGGGTAAAACATTGATAAACATTAACCGCGCTTTAGAAGCGCCCATGGTTTTACTCGATGATACATAATCTTTACCCAATTCAGACAAAGCTTGTGCACGGGTTAGCCGAACAAAATGCGGAATATAAGTCACCGCAATGGCAATCATTGCATTTTCAAGTGATGGGCCTAAAATTGCTACCAAAGCCAAAGCCATTAACAAGGCAGGAAAGGCTAAAATTATATCCATCGCCCGCATGATAATATTATCAATAAAACCCTTGGTAAAAGCAGCAACTAGTCCCAATACAATGCCAATCGTAAGGCAGAAAAAGATAACAATAAAGCCAATATAAAATGAATATCGTGACCCATGAATCATTCTGGAAAGTTGATCTCTACCTAAAGCATCGGTGCCAAATATATAATCCCAACTGCCGCCCTCTATCCATATAGGTGGTAGTTTCAAAAAGTCGCGATATTGTTCAGTTGGAGAATATGGCGCTAAGATTGGTGCAAATATAGCTACTATGGCTAAAATCGATATGAATATAAGACCGTATAAAGCACCACGATTTTGTTTGAACTCTGTCCAGAAACCTGAGATTGCATCAAATAAAGCTGAATGTTGTTTTTCGTTTACGATGTCACTCATTTTAATGACCTTTCTTACGAATACGAGGATCAATGATACCATATAAAATATCAACCGTTAGATTGACCATGATAACAATCGTTGCAATCAAAATCAAACCACCTTGAACCACAGGGTAATCCCGGCGGAAGATTGAATCGACCATCCATTTACCAATACCTGGCCAAGAAAAAATGGTTTCGGTTAAAATCGCCCCACCAAGCAATACGCCGACAGAAAGACCAATTACCGTCACGACAGGAATTAACGCATTTCTAAATCCATGCACAACAGTAACCCTGAACGGGCTCAAGCCTTTAGCCCGCGCAGTTTTGATAAAGTCCTCACCCAATGTTTCAAGCATCGCACTACGGCTTTGGCGAGCAAATGTTGCTAGAGGAATGGTACCCAATGCCAAAGTGGGTAAAATTAGATGTGATGCAGCAGATTTAAATGCGCCTTTTTCACCCGATAACCAACTATCAATTAACATAAAGCCTGTCACATCATCAAAGAAGTAAAGTGCTGAAATTCGACCTGAAACTGGTGTCCAGCCTAAATAACCTGAAAAGAAAACAATGAGTAATAATGCCCACCAAAATAACGGCATTGAAAAACCAGTCAATGATAATGTCATTAAACTGTGATCAAATACTGAACCACGTTTAACCGCAGCTAAAATTCCAGCTGGAATACCAATAATAATGGCAAATAATAATGCGCAAACCGCCAATTCTATGGTTGCAGGAAATAGTTCAAAAAACTCATCTACAACTGGGCGGCCAGTAACAAAGCTCTTACCTAAGTCACCTTGTAACAATTGCCATAAATAATCCAAATATTGCTTCCATAATGGCTGATCAAAGCCAAAAGCATGCATTAATTCTGCATATTTTTCAGCTGGTAAGCCACGTTCGCCTGCCATAATTAATATTGGATCACCTGGAATGATATGAATGAAAATAAATGCTGCAATTGTGATACCAATAAAGGTCGGTATCAAGACCAAAAGTTTGCGCAATAAAAAGCTAAGCAAGGGAAACCTCATGAAAATTAGTTGAGTCTATACCCAAAAAAATAAAAGCAAACCAACAATATGCTGGTTTGCTTTCGATCGGTGAATAAAAGTTTATTTTATTTCAACATTATGGAAGAAATGACCACCTAGTGGGTCAACTTTATAACCAGTAACTTTGTCACTGATTGGCATAAATACGATGCTATGCGCAATGGTTGCCCATGGTGCTTCAGCTTTAAAGATTGCTTGAGCTTTCACATAAGCAGCAGTACGAGCAGCAGGGTCAGCGGTCAATAGAGCAGCTTGAAGTTCAGCTTCAAACTCTTTATTACACCAACGTGCGCGATTACCACCAGTGTCTTTAGCAACACAACCTAGCAATACACGTAAGAAGTTATCTGGATCACCATTGTCTCCAGTCCAACCTAGCAACACTGTATCATGTTCACCAGCTTTAGAGCGTTTAAGATATTCGCCCCATTCAAAGGTAACAATCTCAGCATCTACACCAATCTTAGCCCAGTCAGCTTGAATAAGCTCAGCCATTTTCTTAGCATCTGGGTTATATGGACGCTGAACAGGCATTGCCCAGATATTGGTTTTAAAGCCATCAGCCTTACCAGCATCAGCCAGTAGCTTTTTAGCCAACTCAACATCATATGCATCATCTACAGTAGAGTCGTCATATGACCAAATCGTTGGTGGAATTGGGTTTTTAGCAACAGATGCATAACCGTTAAACACAACTTTTTTGATGGCTTCTTTGTTAATCGCATGGTTAAGCGCCTTACGCACTTTAGCATCAGCAAAGTTTTCTTTTTCAGTGTTATAAGCAAGATAGCCAACATTTAGGCCTTCTTGTTCCATTAACGTAATGCCTTCAGTTGCTTTGATATCATCCAAATCAGCTGGGTTTGGATATGGCATCGCATGACATTCACCAGCTTTCATTTTTTGGAAACGTACCGAAGCGTCGGTAGTAATTGAGAATACTAGATTATCAATTTTAGCGCCCTCACCCCAATAGTCGCCATTGGCTGCATAACGGATCGCAGCATCTTTTTTATAAGCAACAAATTTGAACGGGCCAGTACCAATTGGTTTTTGGTTCAGATCACCAAGATTACCAGATTTAACTAAGCTAGCAGCATATTCGGCAGATTGAATAGATGCAAATGCCATTGCCATATTTGAAACGATTGGTGCTTCTGGATGATCAAGAACAAATTTAACCGTAAGGTCATCAACTTTTACAATGTCCTTAATTAAATTGCCCATATCCATACCGTCAAAATATGGGAAGCTACCGTTTGCTAACTTATTAAATGGGTCTTCTTTATCCATTTGGCGGTTAAATGAGAAGATAACATCGTCGGCATTTAAGTCACGTGTTGGCGTAAAATAGTCTGTGCTGTGGAATTTAACACCAGAACGAAGCTTGAAGGTTAATTCTTTACCGTCAGCCGAAATTTCCCAACTTTCTGCAACACCAGGTACTACTTGAGTTGTACCCACTCTAAAGTTTACCAGACCATCAAACATTGTATTTGCCGAAGCATCAAACGTTGTGCCAGCTGTATAGAGCGCAGGGTCAAAGCCTTCTGGGCTACCTTCTGAACAATATACTAATGTACCGCCAGCAAACGCTGTTGAAGACAGCATCATGCTACCTGCTAACATTGTCATTGCAATAAGATTCTTTTTCATATTTTTCCCTCAATAGATTATGTGTTATATTAGTAAAAATTGAAATAATATAACCAACTATACTAACCATCTAATAACATTGATTAATTCAAAAAGACTAGATAAGGTGCATATTTTCACAACCACGAATTAGTGTCAAGTTTACCTAGTGTTAATTTAATCAATATTTCACAATATCAAGGAATATTAGGGTTTTGATACAAGTCATATTTAAAAATTGATTGTCAAAAGTCTTTCAAAAATATACTTATTTCAATAAGTTAAACCGAAATAACTTTATTAATCCACATCGGATAAAGTAGAATCATTCGAGAAGCGCGCTAAAACAGAATTTATATTTCTTTATCCCAGATAGTACTGCAATTTTAACAGCCATAATAACTTCCGTCACCGCAATAGTAATTACCGTATAGCCAGTAAAAACAGCAGATATTACCGAAAAGGGTTTTGGTGTTTTTGGCGTCTAAATACAATTCAAATTTTATCAATGTCTGCTATGTTATTTAATATTCACTAACCTTATGGTGCGAAAAATTGTTGCAAAAAAGTAAACTAATCTCAATCTGTTTGGGTTTATACATTGTATGGTGCATTCCCTCTGCTACATTGGCAGAAAAAATAAACATTGCCGTTGCCTCAAATTTTGCAGCAGCGATTAAACAACTCATCGAGAAATTTGAAAAAACGAGCACGCATAAAATTCAAGTAAGTTTTGGCTCATCTGGAAAGTTATATGCCCAGATTAATCATGGTGCACCATTTCATATTTTTTTTTCGGGCGATCAAACAAAACCAAGTTTGTTGGCTAAAAACGGCTTAGCAATAAAATCCACTCAATTTACTTATGCCTTAGGCCAGTTGGTTCTTTGGCGTGCAGGTAACCCATCAGATAATAAACCCGTAAACCGAAAGACATTAACTTCCATAAAGTTCAATCATTTAGCAATCGCAAGCCCTAAATTTGCACCTTATGGCATTGCAGCAATGCAAGTGTTAAAGACGCTAAACATTACGCAAAAAACCACCAAAAAACTTGTTTTAGGTGAAAATATTAACCAAACCTACCATTTTGTTGCAAGCGGCGCTGCTCAATATGGCTTGGTTGCAATGTCCCAAATGTATAAAATAAACCCAGCAAGCTACTGGGAAGTGGATGAGGATTTATACCAACCCATTAAGCAGGATGTAATCTTGCTACAAAAAGCAAAAAAGAGTAAAGCAGCTTTGGCGTTTTTAAAATTTATTCAGCATGAAGATAACTTAAAACTCATAGAGGCATTTGGCTATCAATCAAATCTAGACAAAGCCCCCTTGGTTGATTAAACATAGATATGATCTTTTCTGATGCCGACTTAAATGCCATTTGGCTTACCCTAAAACTTGCAACAATGGTAACCTTTTTACTATTGTTAATTGGCACACCGATAGCATGGTGGCTTTCGCAAACTAGATCTTGGCTTAAGGCGCCTTTGAGCGCAATTTTCGCGTTACCACTTATTTTACCGCCCACTGTAATTGGTTTTTATCTGCTAATCGCCTTTGCTCCAGAAGGACCAGTAGGGCACCTGACCAGTTTTTTTGGTTTAGATAGCTTGGTATTTAGTTTTTGGGGCTTGGTATTTGCTTCATGCATTTACTCAATGCCATTTGTTGTTCAGCCGTTGCAAAATGCCTTTGAAACAATGGGGAATAGACCACTTGAAGTTGCAGCAAGCTTGCGCGCGACGCCTATTGATCAGTTTCTAAGCGTAGTTTTGCCATTATGTAGATCAGGGTTTTTTACCGCAACAATATTAGGTTTTGCCCATACCGTCGGAGAGTTTGGCGTCGTATTAATGATTGGTGGTAATATTGAAGGCGAGACGCGGGTGGTTTCGGTGCAGATTTATGACCATGTAGAAGCGCTGGAATATAGTCAAGCTCATTATTTATCCGCAGCAATGCTGCTATTTGCTTTTATAATCCTGTTATCATTATATATCTTTCAGAACAAAAAAACTAGTTTTGGGGTAAGGTTATAATTAATGCCCAAAATGATTAGTGCCAAATTTATCTTAGAACATAAAACCAATGGGTCGAATGATTTTAAATTGGATGTCGAGTTTGATGTTAGCAGCAAAGGCATTATAGCAATTTTTGGCAGTTCTGGTTGCGGTAAAACCAGCTTACTGCGCGCCATTGCAGGGCTAGAGAAAAACGCAACCGGTAGGTTTAGTTTAAACAAAAAAGTTTGGCAAGATAACGGCACAAATTTACCAACTTATAAGCGCTCCATCGGATATGTATTTCAAGAGGCCAGCCTATTTGAACATTTAACCGCATATGGTAACTTGAATTATGCAACAAAGCGCGTGAAAAATCTATCCCGCCTTGACGATCATGAAACTTATTTTCAGCAGATTATCGACCTGATGCAAATTGAAGATTTATTACCTAAATATCCAGCTCAATTGTCTGGCGGTGAGCGGCAGCGAGTGGCCATTGCTAGGGCGTTATTGATCAGGCCAGATTTATTGTTAATGGACGAGCCATTGGCGGCACTAGATACAGCACGAAAGCACGAAATCATACCATTCTTATTACGCATTCGAAATGAGTTTGATGTTCCAATAATTTACGTTAGCCATTCTGTTGATGAGATCATTAAGTTAGCGGATCATATTATTATGTTAAAAGATGGAAAAATTACCGATCAAGGTGATGTGGCAACCACACTTTCAAAACATCAATATATCGGTGAAGAACAGAACCAAACAGGCGCAGTGCTTAATGCTACAATCTCAAAACATGATAAAATGTGGCATCTAATTTCAGCAGAATTTGATGGTAGATTATTATGGCTAAGTGACAATCAAGAAAAAATTGGCCAAAAAGTACGAGTAAAAATTATGGCCAAAGATGTCAGCCTTTCAGTGGGTCAAAACCATCAAGAAACCAGTATTTTAAATCATTTTCGCGCAAAAATTTGTGCCATAACAACGGATACTCACCCTTCAATGAAGCTGGTGAAGTTAAAAATTGGCGATAGTGTTTTATTTGCGCGCATCAGTGCAAAATCGACTAATATATTAAATTTAGAACTCGGCATGTCAGTCTGGGCACATATAAAATCTGCTTCAATTCTCAGTTAAGTTTTCTTTCATCATGTAAGCTCCTAAATATATTAACAATTTGATAACAAATTAGGCGCCATCCCCTGTTTGGGGGATGGGCTAATAAATATTGCTTGATATATTTAGAAAATAGCCAACGGGGCTATTATACAAAAGTTTAGCAACTTGTAACTTTTATTTTAAGGTCATCTAATTATGAAGCAAATTTCATTACGAAAAAGTACATCTCTAAGAATTGGCTTGATTGGCTTTGCAGCTATAAGCCTTACAGCTTGCGGTCTTACAACAAGCGGCCTCACAACTGGCGGCGGTACAACAGGCGGCGGAGGTACGACAGGCGGCGGCACAACTGGCGGCGGTACAACAGGCGGCGGAGGTACGACAGGCGGCGGCACAACTGGCGGCGGCACAGGTTTATTCTCCAACAAAACATCTTATGATGCGGATGGTCAGTCCAACTACAGCCACTTTACGCTTTCTGGCAAGTCAAACATTTTGCCAAAGGATACTGGGTTTAAAGTTTCAAAAAATAGTGAGGGAGGGTATGATGTCCTAAGCGACGGAAAAACCATTAAATTTACCAGTGCAGATGCAAGCACTAGTAAAAATAAGCAAGGCCTGTCTGTTACTGGCTATGTCAACAAAACTGATTTTAAAAATATTTCCAGTTTTACATTAACCAGTGACGTAGAGCTTAAAAGCGGACAAACCGGCTATAAATATTCTGATACTTATGTTCTATCAACCACTAAGATTGATATTTCAAACCCAACCAATATTAAAACTGATTATAAATTTGGCGCTTTTGGTCAAAAAACAGCGAGCATGCCTTCATCAAATAAGGTGACCTATAATGGAACTGCAGGAGTATCGGTTGTAGATAACCGAAATGGTAACTTACATGCTTCAGAAGGTGATTTAAAATTAGTCACAGACTTTGCAACCAATAAAATAAGCGGTAGTTTAACAGGTCTTAAAGGCAATATTGTCAATAAATTGGCTGCTGTGACACCGAGTAACCCCGCGGGAAGTTTCGCAATTTCAGGTAACGTCAATAGCAATAAGTTTTCTGCAAACCTAACAGGGGATGCTGCGCTTAATACACATTATAATGAGACAATGAAAGGTGTTATGGATGGTGCTTTTTTCGGCCCTGGAGCTGATGAAGTTGCTGGCGGCATTAGCTATGACAATAGCAACCTAAAAGGCGCTAGTAGTTTTAGAGCCAAAAAATAGCGGCTGTCAACCAATCTCGGCACCGTTGTAAATACAGCAACCTTAGCCAAACAAAAACTTATATGCTGATTCTATTTGAATAGGATCGGCATATATTATTTATGGCTAAAAACTGGGCTAGATAATTGACAAGCTTGATCTATTCTTTAGCTGTGCTTATATCGGTAAAACCAATTTGAGATGCATGCCAAGATGCTTCAGCGCGGCTGCTAATGCCTAACTTTCGGTATATAGACTTTATATGACTGGCTACAGTAGTCACTGCCAAACCCAAATCATTTGCTACATCTATATTGCGCATGCCCTTGCCAATTAACGCTAAAACTTCTTGCTCGCGGAATGTTAAATTACCATCAGGTTCAGCCACTGGCCCAGTAAGCCTAAAATGCGTCATAATACGCCGTGCAATGGAAGGTGACAAGGCTGGAACACCACTAGACACTTGCTTGAGCTGCTTCACTAACATATCTGCATCTTGCTCTTTTAGCAAATATCCCTGTGCACCAGCGGATAAAGCCGCAACGATATGCGCATCATCACCCATTACGGTCGTCACAATACAAATAATATCAGGGTTTCTAGATTTTAGTTTGCGTAATACATCTAAGCCAGAGCCATCTGGTAGGCCTATATCTATTAATGCTATGTCATAATCATTTTGATTTATCGCCAAAGTAGCGGCCTTCACTGAAGCTACCATGTCTATTTCGCATTGATCAAAAGCGGCGGACGCAATTTCACTCAACCAGATTTGAGTTTCCAATATATCTTCGACAATCAATATTTTTGTCACCCAGCACCTCTTCTAACCATGAATTGAATTTTAAAACTTGCTCCTGGGTCGTTCGGTAACTGTATAAATTGCCCATCAAGCCCGTTAACACGCGATTCAATATTATCCAATCCAATACGGCCAGAAATGTTGCTCCTAGCTATACCACAACCATCATCACGCAAAAATAACTTTATCATTTCATCCTCCCAATAC
>JADGDI010000066.1 GCA_016744975.1 Hyphomicrobiales bacterium
TATCAATATAAAAAATCAAACTGAACGTAAAAACCATCTACCAATGTCTGCTTATGGGCCAAATATTGGGTTTTTGGGTCAAAATGACATCTTGGACGATGTGACCATTGCGCATTTTGCCCGAACAGCCTATGCACAAAACCCGATTGCGCTTAGGTCGGTTCGCTTAATTGCTGAAGCGGCGGCAAATATTCAATTGAAATTATTCAATGAACATGAAGAGTTAAGCCAACACCCACTGCTAGAATTGATGGCGCGGCCAAATATCAATATGAGCGGGCATGAGTTTTTGGAGCAATGCTACAGCCAATTATTGATTGATGGTAATTGTTATCTGAACCAAATTTCTAATGATGGTTTTGAGCCGAATGCGCTATATTCGCTTCGTCCAGATCGCATGAGATTAAAATTGGACGCCCGAGGTTGGCCGGCTTTTTATGAATATAAAGTAGGCAGTAAAAAAATTCGGTTTGACCAGAATATTGATGATATTAAACCTATATTACATTTAACATTTTACAACCCTAGCGATGACCATTATGGGCAAAGCCCTTTTAAAGCCGCTAAACTTGCCATTGATATTCATAATGCGGCCAGTCGTTGGAATAATGCATTGCTTAAGAATAGCGCAAGGCCATCTGGGGCGGTTGTATACCGTGGGCAAGAAGGGCAAAACAACCTAACCGATGAGCAGTTTGAGCGACTAAAATGTGAGCTTGAACAAACTTATCAAGGCCATGCTAATGCAGGAAGGCCGATGATATTAGAAGGTGGATTAGACTGGTCGGCAATCGGCTTGAGCCCTAAAGACATGGACTTTATTGAAGCCAAACATGTTGCGGCGCGTGAAATAGCTTTGGCTTTGGGAGTGCCGCCAATGTTATTGGGCATACCTGGTGATAATCGGTTCTCAAACTATCAAGAGGCAAATCGTAGTTTTTTAAGGCAGACAATTTTGCCCTTGGTTTCACGGTTCATGGGCAATATTTCGACTTGGTTAAGCCCTGCTTGGGATGGCCAACTTAATTTTAAGCTAGATCTCGATAAAATTGAAGCCTTGAGTACTGAACGAGAGGCTTTATGGCGGCGCATTGGTGCGGCAAATTTTCTAACCACCGATGAAAAGCGCGTTGCAGTAGGCTATGCGAAGTTACAAGCAAACGAAGCTGTTGATGGTGCAATGCATGATTTAAATTCTGAAACAAATATCAGGGGATGATTTATGGCAATGCATAAAGTGGATGCAGCTAATCAAGCCGATGCTTGCGATAATCAAGGCCAATATTTTGGAGGCTATGCATGTTTGTTTAACCAGCTTGATTTGGGCAATGACATTATTTTGCCTGCAGCGTTTAACGGCAGTTTTTCATTAGACAAGCTTAGCCAAGTTAGGATGTTATGGCAGCATGACCCATCACAGCCGATTGGGCGGTGGGAGGAGATTAAAGTTGATAAAAAAGGCCTTTATGTTGTAGGGCGATTGTCTCTTAACAACCACCAATCCCATGATATTGCCACCATGCTTAATGATAAAATTGTTGATGGATTGTCGATTGGTTTTAAAACCCGACGGGCGATACAAAAAAGGCAGGAATCGGTGCGATATATCCAAGACTTGGAGCTTTGGGAAATCTCGATTGTGACATTTCCGATGCAGCCCAATGCACGGATTACTGAACCAAATTTGGCGCCGCAATCCTCATCAGTTGCCTCTAATACAGTAAAGCGCATGCAAACTCTAAGTGAGCAACTGCGGATGTAAGGGTAATTTAACAAAATATAAATTTTAAAAACAACCATAGAAAGGCTTCTAATGGCAGTAAAAAATGACGGCGAAAATGCTACAAAATCTACCAATTCCTTTAACAAAATGAAAGATCAAAAATTGGAAACAAAAATTATAGGGTCAAAAAATAATTCGGGTGCCAACCATGTCTTTAATGACTTTATGAATGCATTTGAAAGTTTTAAAAGCAGCAATGATGAGCGTCTAGATGCGCTTGAAAAACGTGGTGCATCTGACCCATTAACGGAGCAGAAATTAGATAAAATATCGGCGCATCTTGACCATCAACAAAGTAAAATTACCCTGCTTAACCAAAAAGCCAACCGTCCAATTCTTGGAGACAGAGGTGACTTTAATATTAACAATATGCAAGTTGATGAGGGTAAAGCTGCATTTAATGCTTATATGCGCCAAGGTGTTAGCCAGATTGAAACCATTGAGGGTAAGGCTTATTCTCTGGTTTCTGGCAATGATGGTGGGTATTTTGTGCCTGATCATTTGGAAACTCAGATTTTAGACAATTTACAAATGGTGTCGCCTATACGTGATATCGCTGGTATTCAGCAGGTGACATCAGCCACTTATAAAAAGCCATTTGCGGTGGATGAGTTTGCATCTGGTTGGGTTGGTGACAATGCCGCGCGACCACAGACCAATGGCGCAGACCTTGAAGAGTTGGTTTTTCCGACTATGGAATTATATGCCATGCCAGCGGCCTCGGCGTCCTTGCTTGAAGACAGCGCGATTAACCTAGACGCATGGATTGCCGCGGAAATTGAGGCTGCATTTGTTGACCAAGAAACCGAAGCTTTTGTTAATGGTGATGGCGTTAACAAGCCTAAAGGTTTTTTGAATGTGCCAACTGTTGATGAAGCAAGCTGGACATGGGGTAATTTAGGGTATGTCGCAACGGGTGCTAGTGGTGATTTTGCCTCGAGTGATTCATCAGATTGTTTGCTTGATTTGATTTATTCGGTAAAATCGCGCTACCGTGCCAACAGCCATTGGGTGATGAATAGAAAAACCCAAGCGGAAATTAGAAAGCTTAAGGATGCAGATGGCAATTATATGTGGCGCCCTGCTGAAACTGTGAATGGCAAAGCATCATTGTTAAATTATAATATTGCAGAGGTTGAGCAAATGCCGAATATAGCGGCAAATTCATTCTCGATTGCTTTTGGTGATTTTAATCGAGGTTATTTGATTGTTGATCGCCGCGGTATTAGCATTTTACGTGACCCATATTCAGCCAAACCATATTTGCTATTTTATACCACCAAACGCGTTGGCGGTGGGGTGCATGATTTTAATGCCATAAAATTATTGAAGTTTGCGGCTAGCTAAAGCGATTGAACTTGATAAAAGGCGCTGTAATTGCAGCGCCTTAACTTTATAAATGGATATTTTATGGCACTTATATTAGAAACCGCGGCAAGTATTGAGCCGTTATCTTTAGCTGACGCTAAAACATTTTTAAAAATTGAACATGGCGTTGAAGATGTTTTAATTAGCTCAATGATAACCGCCGCTAGGGTGCAGCTTGAAACACGGCTTAATAGAGCGTTTATTCGCCAAATGTGGGCGCAATATATTGATATTGTGCCTTATCACCAAACGGTTAGTTTAAGGGTAAACCCTGTTAGCTCGCTCCAAGATATTGCAGTGATTGATGAGTTTGGAAATTACAATATCATAGATAGTAGCTTATATGTTTTTGATATTAAGGCAGACCCTGCATTTGTTAAATTCACCCGAGCTTTACCGAATATTGCTGCTGAATTTTCGGGCATTCGCTTTAGGTTTTGGGCAGGTTATGGCCCTGGTGTAAATGATGTGCCTGCACCAATTCGACAGGCCATTATGCAACTTGTAGCATTTTGGTATGAAAATAGAGGCCCAATTGCTGGCGGTGAAATTCACCATATCCCTGCGGATATTTTGCAGATGATCGCGCCTTATAAAAAGCTACATTTTTAAGGAATAGTGACCATGACGATTAATTTTGACTTTGGTGACTTAACCAAGCGGATTGATATTTTTAGCCGCATCATTACCAAAGATAGCATTGGTGGTGAGCAGGTTACTAATGTTTTGTTTAAACAGGTTTGGGCCAAGGTTTTAGAGTTGGATGAACGGCCAAATTACAGCCAAAAAGTTAGCAAAGACCAGCAGAAATGCATTTTCTATTTGAGGTTTCAGGTTGGGTTTGAGCCACATATGTTGATCGTTAAGGACGCAATTAGTTATGAAATCTATTCTATAATTAATGTCAATGATGCTGATAAATGGCTCAAAATAACTGCCCATCGGCTTATGTCCTAGCATTTTCGATTATAACTTAAGGTAAAATATGCATAGTCTATTACAGTTAAAAACCAGAGTATATTCTAAATTATCAGCTGATACCGCCTTAATTAGCCTATTGGGTGGGCAACATATTTTTGATACCGATCAGCCAGATGCGAAGCTGCCCTACATCGCTTATGGCAAACAAGAAAGTGAAACGGCGAACCAATTAGATGCAGACCTTTATGAGCATTTGCTCGAATTAAAAGTGGTTTCAAAAGCCGATAGTGCTTTGACATGCCATAATATATTATCGCGACTTGAAGTAATTTTTGATGAACAATTCGCTGCCAATGATTTAGGTGGCAACTTTAAGCTACTGCTCATGCAAGTTCAAAAGGTTCAGATTTCTCAGGTGGATTTTAATTATGTGAAGGGTTTATTACAGCTTAGAATATTAGTGGAACAGGTGGCCATATGAAAAAACTTAACAGCCGCGATTTGGTGATCTATTTAGAGCAATCCGTTGGGAATTTTATAAGTTTTAGTGGGCTTAAAACTAGTTTTTTTGAATTTGAGGCCTCGCAAATCTACAGATCAAATGATGATAATGCCAAGCAATGGCGCGAATTATTAGTACCTGCTAGTAAAAAACATTTAACCATTTTAGCCGAAGGCATGTTTAAGAATACGGCGTCAGACCAGCGATTGCGGGATTTGTTTTTTGACAATCAAGCATTGAAAATGAAGATAATGATTGCAGGCTTTGCTGAGATAAGCGGTGCGTTCCAAATTTCTAAAATGCATTATTCTGCTAGTGGTGAAAAAGAGCTTAGCTTCGAGTTTACCTTACAGTCAACGGGTAAAATTTTAATGTCCAATTTATAGGAAAACCATGGCAAATTTAAAAGCATTTCATGATATTTTATTTCCACTTGATTTGGGATATTGTACCAGTAAATCCATCATCCGCAAAGCTGAAATTATTAATTTTATTTCGGGTAATGAACAAAGAAATGGCCGAAAATACCATTCTAAGCGCCGTTATGAAATAGGCCTAGCGCCAAGCTTATTTAGTCAATTAACTGAGATATGCGAATTTTATGAAGCCAGACGAGGGCCATTGGTTGCCTTTAAATGGCATGATAAATTAGACTATAAATCTTGTAAACCCGACGCTGATATTACTGCCATGGACCAAAATCTTGGGCAATATGATGGTTCAAACAACCTATTTCAATTGCAGAAAAAATATGGTGAAGACACTGATCAAGATCAGAATTACTATCGCAATATTACCAAACCCAAACTTGATAGTTTAAGCGTTGCTGTGAACGGTAATATATTGGCTAGCAACTCATACTCATTAGATGTGATGAGCGGAAAAATATTGATTAATGCATTAGCCAATTTGAATATTGGGGACGAAATATCCGCGGGTTTTGAATTTGATGTAATGGTTCGTTTTGAGCAACAATCGCTCGATATTGACTATAAGGCTTATTCGGCAGGTGAAATATTATGCATTCCGATTGTTGAAATTTTAGAATAGGGGCATTGTTATGCGCGCCATTGACCCTGACTGGTTGCAATATTTAACCAATAGTTTGACACAAATTTGTTATTGCTTGAAAATATCAAAAAATGGTCAATCTTTATACATTACAGACCATGATTGTAAGTTTGAGTTTTTAAATAATATATATAAGCCAGATCATGAAATGAGTTTTTCATCCGTTAAGTTTGTGGTTAATTTACTAGATGACCAATTTATACTAACCACTAAAATTAATGATAATGCCTTTGGTTATGACTTGATTGATCAGGACTTTTTAAGAGAAGCTGACTTTACATTATATCAGGTCAATTGGCAGAATGTGAGCCTCTATAATTTACTAAAAATGGGAAAGATTAGCGATTTTGAAATTCAACAAGCGGTGCTTAATATTTCCCTCCACGGCATTGCCAAACCACTTAAAAACCAACATGGGCGGTTATTGCAAGAAAAGTGCGATGCGCAATTGGGCGGTAGTCGCTGCAATATTGATTTAAGTTTGGCGCCATATTTTACCAATGGTGTGGTTAACCAGGCGCAAGATGCGGGAAATTTTAGAGCTTTATTACCTGTTGGTGTGACAGGTGGGCAATTTGCTAATGCATGGCTTGATTGGGAAACAGGAGAAAATTCATCGCTTGAAAACTATAAATGCAAGATTATACAGCATGTTAAACATTCTGAGCAGGAGCATGAATTTTGGCTGGAACAAGATTTGATTAAGCCCATATTGCAGGGCGATCAGTTTAAACTGACAATAATATGTGACAAACAGATCGAAAACTGTATCGCAACATTTAACAATGCTGCGCAATTTAGGGGTTTTGCTCAAATGCCAGCTAAGGATTTTAGATTTAGTTACCCACAATTTGAAATTTTGCCAAATAAATGATGGGGCATAGATCAGTAGAGCGCTCTGCATTGGCGGCTAAAATAGCTAAAACATGGCTAAATACGCCTTATCAGCACCAGGCGAGCATCAAGCATATTGGTTGCGATTGTTTGGGGTTATTACGCGGCATTTGGCGTGAGTTAATTGGTGTTGAACCTGAAACAATGCCTGCTTATCCAGCCAATTGGACGATTGGCAGTGATAAAAACATGTTATTGGATATGATGCGGCGGAATTTTACTCAAAAATTAGAGACACAAAGTATGATGGCTGGTGATATTTTATTGTTTAAATATCGTCATAACCTGCCTGCTAGTCACATTGCCATCATGTTGCACCAAGATAAGTTTATTCACGCCTATATTGGGCGCGGGGTGATTGTCAGCCAATATTCAAAATGGTGGCAGCGACATTTGGTGCATCACTTTAGCTGGTGAGTTTTTATTTGGCTATAGCCAAAACATCCATTTAACTCTCTTTAAACATAACAAAAATTATAGGTATTTATGGCAAAGATAACTCAAGTAAGTTTGGATGATCCGCCGATTATTCAGACCAGTGAACAGGCCGTACCGATTGCAAAAGTCTTTGGTAGGGCAAGGGTTTCGGGGCAAATAATATGGGCCGATGAATTTAAAATCATAGAGCCAAATAAAAAAAATGCGCAAGTTGGTATGGGGTTTTCGTTAAGTTTTGCAATTGCATTATGTGAAGGCGAGATTAACCTCGTATCCAAAATATGGGCAAATAATAAACTGTTAGATTTACAGGCCATAAATTGGCGTTTTTATAAAGGCAGTAGCGACCAGGCCGCTGACCCTTTAATTGAAGCGGCATTAGGCATTGGCAATGCCCCTGCATTTCGTGATGTAGCTTATGTGATTTTTGAAGATTTACCATTGATAGATTTTGGCAATATGGTGCCGCAGTTTGGTTTTGAAGTTGTTAATGCCATTGGGGATTTGGAACGTGACCTTGAGTCTGTTGCTATTATACCCGGTGCAACAGAATTTGGCTATCACACTGTTTCGATTTTAAAAGTAAATAACTTTGAATATAATGCAGAAAACCAGCATGGATTTACGGGCGAGACGGATTTTTTAGCTTCAATTGATGAATTATGCCACCTTTGCCCCAAATTAAAACAGGTTTCGTTGGTTGTGCCATGGTTTGGTAATGATTTGCGCGCATCAGAAATTAATATTCAGCCATGTGTGGATGACAGTTTAAAAATTACCACACCAGAAAGTTGGTTTGTAAATGGTCTTGAGCGCATAGATGCGGTTCAGGTATCTTATATTGATGGGCGTGCAGCTTATGGTGGGACACCAAGTGATGCATCCGTATTGGCGGCCATTGCTGAATTTAAACGCCGTAATATTAAAGTGGTTTTTTACCCATTCATTTTGATGGATATTGCTGCAGATAATATTTTGCCGAACCCATATGGCGGCGTGGGTCAGGCTGTTTACCCATGGCGCGGGCGTATCACCTGCCACCCTGCTATTGGACAGGTTGCAAGCCCAGATAAAACCAGTGCGGCGACCAGCCAAGTTTCGAACTTTTTTGGCAATTGCAAGCCCAATGATATAAAGCTTTTTGGTCAAACTGTATTTTATAGTGGTGCGCCTGACTTGGGATATCGGCGAATGATTTTGCATTATGCCAAATTGTGTAATTTGGCAGGCGGTGTTGATGCATTTTTGATTGGTTCTGAACTTGTAGCATTAACTAAAATTCGGGACAGCGCGGATAATTTTCCTGCTGTTGCTGAACTTGTAGCGCTTGCTGCGGATGTTAAACAAATAATACCCAATACGCTGATATCTTATGCGGCGGATTGGAGTGAATATTTTGGCTATCAACCCAATGATGGCAGCAAAGATGTATTTTTTCACCTTGATGATTTATGGAGCAATATCAACATTGATTTCATTGGCATTGATGCTTATTGGCCGCTCAGCGACTGGCGCGATGATCGCGAACATATAGACAAGGCTGGTGATGTTAGGCAGATTTACAATCCTGCCTATTTATATGATAACATTCGCGGTGGGGAAGGTTTTGATTTTTATTATGCAAGCCAAGCTGACCGAGAAGCGCAATTACGCAGCCCGATTACCGATGGTGTTAATGATAAAGCGTGGGTTTTTAAATATAAAGACATTAAGTCCTGGTGGCAAAACCAGCATTATAACCGTATTAATGATATTGAATTTACGGAGCCGACGGCTTGGGTGGCAGAGTCCAAACCGATTTGGTTGACTGAGATTGGTTGCCCAGCGGTAGACAAAGGGGCAAACCAGCCCAATGTGTTTTATGACCCAACCTCCTCTGAGAGTAAATTGCCTTATTTTGCAAAAAACCAGCGCGATGATTTTATTCAACGACGGTATTTAGAAGCATTGGTTAAATTTTACTCTGAGGAAACCGATAATAATCCGCTCTCTAGCCAATATTTGGGGCGGATGATAAATGTTAGTAATTTATTTATTTGGGTATATGATGCGCGGCCATATCCTTTATTTCCATTATTAACCGATGTGTGGGCCGATGGGCTGAACTGGAATTATGGACATTGGTTAAATGGGCGACTGGGTGCCGCGCCGCTTGATAAACTAATATTACAATTCACTTTAGACATAAAAACTGATGTGTCGGCTATTTATGGTCAAATTGAAGGTTATATTGTTGATGAGTTGCGCAGTCCTTATGAGAATTTGAATTTATTAATTGAAAATTTTGGGCTGATTGCTTTTATTCGTGACGATACATTAATTTTTCAGCATTTACAGAATGATCAGTTTCATTGGATTGATCATCAACAAGTAACCGAGCTTAACCCACCAGCAATAAAAATGCTTAATAAGCTTGAAATACCGACCGATATGCATTTGAAATATATTAGTGATCAGGGTGATTACACATTGCGCGCCACCAGTGAATTACAAGATTTGAATTTAAATGAGCCATCGCGGCGTTTGGACATATTAAACAAGCTCCCTGCCATTTTATCCAAATCACTTGCGGCGAAGCTTACCAAAGAACGCTTATATAGAACCCGAGATGCAGCCGAAAAAATAAAGCTATCGATTGGTGCAGAAACCGCATATTTGGAATGCGGTGATATATTTGGTCTTAAAGCGGATTATCCAAATGTGAAGGCGGATAAGAAATGGCGGGTCACTGAAATTGATAAACACAATGAGCAGTTGTTATTTGCTGAGCAAGTTAACATTGCTTCCGGATCAGCTAATGGCATTGTCATTGAACAAGAAGAGAAGTTGGGGGTATTTCAGGCGAAAACACCGATTGGAGCGCCATTATTAATTGCATTTAATTTGCCAAATCTTGGCTATCATGAAGACCAAAATCATATTAAAATCGCAGCATGGGTTAAACCTTGGCAGGGTAATATTGATATTCATCAGCAAATTGGTGATCATTATATTAAGCGCTTGTCTGTTTCTCAAGCAGCGATGATAGGCAGTTTGACAAGCGACTTTGGTTATGGGCCAGTTGGCCGCTATGATTTTGCCAATCAATTAGAAGTGAAACTGCTGGGTGGGAAATTGTCCTCAATTTCCGAGATTGCTTTATTGGCGGGTGGAAACCAAGCCATATTACAAAACTCAGAAGGTGGTTGGGAAATATTGCAGTTTAAAAATGCTGAGTTAATTGGCGATAAACAATACCGATTGACACAACTTATTCGCGGTAAATTTGGCAGTGACAAAGAAATGCGCGCTACGATTAATTCTGGTGCGAGATTTATTATCTTGGATGAAAAAATAGCCAAATTTACAATAGATGATGATGAAATATTATCAGATATTTTGGTAAAATATGGCCCATCAAGCAGGCCAATTGATGATATATCTTACTCTCAAAGCATGTTGAAACACCAAGCAATTAACCTATTGCCTTTTGCAGTGTGTCATGTGAAAGCATTTAAAAATGGAGATGACATTCTTTTAGAGTGGGTAAGACAAACAAGGTTTGGTGGAGAAAATTGGGCGCTAAACCAAGTGGCCTTAAACGATGCGCCAGAACAATATGAGGTTGAGATTTGGGCTGTTAATGGCAGTGAGAAATTGCGCTTAACATCGGTCACTGAACCTATAGTGAGCTATAGCGCAACTCAGCAAGTTGAAGATTTTGGCGGGTTAAGCAATTATTTTAAAGTAAAAATATATCAAATATCGGCCCAATTTGGGCGCGGCGATGAGAAAGAAGTTATTATCAATGTCTAACAGTGAATTATTACAATTGCCATATTTGTTGGCTGCACAAAATCAAAAGCATATCACGATGAATGAGAGTTTGAGTAAGCTTGATATCATTGTGCAATTAAGTGCAATAAATGACGTTGAGCTTAGCCAACCAAGTAACCCAACTGAAGGTGATCGATATATTATACCGTTAGGTGCTACAGGTGAGTGGAGTGGGCAAGAGTATAAGATTGCGCATTATCAAGATGGGGCGTGGAAACTAATTACTGCTCAAAACGGGTGGAGTTGTTGGTTGCAATCAACACAAAAGCTATATGTTTATAATGGCACAGATTGGCAAATTTATATGGCGTTAAAGTCGATTCTATCACCTGATGTTATCATTTGTGAAGAAGTTGTGGCCTTGCAAATGTCTACCAATGCGCCAGTGACGGGTTGGAACCAGCGATATTTGAACTTGATTAAACAAAATAATTTAGGTGCAGCTGTGGTTTTGGAACAAAACTCAAGTCGTTTTAAATTGCCAATTGGCTCTTATTGGGTGAAAATAATGGCATCGGCAATGCGCGTTGGTGCGCATAAAGTTGATTTAAAAATATGAATGATGGTTTGCATAAAATACTGGGTTCTTGTGAGCATAGTGATGAGTCCCCTACAGGCCATGCTGCACTTAGCAGATCGGTTGGAGAAGGGGAATTATCTGTCAGTGATGGCAATCATTATTTTTCTTTAATGCACCATGTTGAAGTTGGTTCAAATGATAGCTGGAGATTTGGCATTGGGGGGCAGGGCCCTTCGATTAACTGTAAAGTCGAATTATGGAGATTATAAAATGCCAGATATGAGGCCAGAGTTGGATTTTATGGATATTGGTGCGATTGCAAGCGGAAGTATAGTGAGTTATGCAACTTTTTTAGGAAGTTTAGAAACCGTTTTTGGGCTTTTACTCGTATTTTTTACGCTTTTACTAACCCTAATGCGGATTTTAATCGCTATACATCAATGGCGTTATCGCAATAAACAAAGTTCAGAGAAAAATAGGGATTAGGCTATTTTTTTTTAATTGAAAGATACAGATTCTTAAGCACTGGTCGCAGTTTTTTGAAATAAAATCTACTAAGTTTGGCAATCAAAAAACTACTAGAAATAATGAAACTAAATGATTCATCAAATTGCTTATTAGTCCATTCCAATTTATATGGATGGCTAGGGGGTAGGAAGTCAAACAGTTTGATATTTTGTTCAAATGCCCATTTTATGGACAAGAAAACTTGGATATTCCCAGGGCTATATTTTTCAAATTTATGATCAATCACGCCTAAATAAGCACAATAGTAATCTTCATAAATGAAGCCTATTTCTGCACTTGCAAGTTCGCCGTCTAATTTTAACAGTGAAATGACAACCTTGAAATCTTTTTTTGGGGTGTTAAATATTGCTTTTAATTCATTTATTTTGTTTTTATCACTAAATACGCGACTAGATTGCCCTGATTTTATTAGATTTTTTGATTTTAGATTGACGATTTGGTCAATAATTTCCAAATCAAATTCATCATCAATCAGAACTTGAAAATCAATGTCGTAATCTGCTTCGATTTTACGTAATTTGCGGTTTCTATTTTTTCGAACTTTTGAATTTGTACTTTTCTGATAATCTTCAAAATCAGAAAATTGTTGTAGATTGATAATTGGCGCTTCAAGCCCATCAATCATGTCGCCATTGGTTTTTGCAAAGGGATATAAGTCGGTATTGGGTTTGATATTTCTTAGGTGTAAATAGCCAATTTTTTGAGATTTCAGAATATTTTTTAAATGGGTTAAGAACTCGCTTGGGTCTTTGTGATTGAAATTAGCTAAATTGTTATATTGGATATATGGCTCACCAGCAATTTCAGCAATTTTAAAGCCCAATACGGTTTTAACCGTTAACATTAAAGAGAATTCAATTTGACCCTCTTGGCGGCCAATGATTAGTAATTTGGGCGTGTTTTTATTAAACTTATACCACGTGTTTGAACTAAATAAGTGGTTATTAGGGGTAAGGATAAACTGACTGCTTATGGTGTCAATGTCATCTTGATCTGTGATGACTTCAATTGCCAATTTGTTCATAACTTACCCACTAATAAAATTCACGTTTAAATATAATTATTTTGCCATTGTGTAAGCGCTAATATCTTTAAAGCCAAGTTTTTCTTCTGGATCTACTCTAAAGTCAACTTTATAGTCCATTTTTTTAAGTTTGCGAAGCCCAGATATTTTATGGAAGCCTGCTAAGGCAAGGCGAGCATAAAGACCAAGACCCGATGTCGGCTTGCTTAGATTTTGCATACCAAAGCTATTTCTTAATAAACCATTTGCGTAATTAACGGCATAGTGATTGCGTAATTCAGCATTCCAATGTTCTGTGGTTAAAGAGACATTTACCACGTCTAGATTTTCAATTCTATGTGGGCCATTGATTGGCCAATGCGCCATGGTTCCTGGTTCTAAATCCATAATTGCAGCATGTTCATCAAACCAGTCTTGGTAACTAATGTCATGTTCATCAATACGGCCTAGGATAATTTTTTCCATCTCAGAGTCTTGTAGGAATGGTGCGCTATTGGGGTAAATATACACACGTTTTCGGCCGCGAATTTGCCATAATGCTTGTCCCGGAATATCGCAATGATAAAATACTTTAATCTTTGGTGATGAGATTAAAATGGTCATTTTATTTTTGTCTTTAATGGTTGTAAAATCTGGAACATTTTCCTCGATCTCGTCAAACATTTGAGCCAATATATCGCCATAGGCCGAATCTGCCTCCCAAGGGCGCTGAATATTAATCCAAATATGGCCGTCTTTAACCGCTTGTAATACTTGCTCGCCACTTAGATTACCAAATTCACCATCGCGCCATGTGGATTTATGAATATGTTTCAAATCATGCGTATTGACGTGATAATTTGATCTCGGGGTTTTTTCAATTAAGCGCGCTAACGCTTCATCAGAAAATAATTCATGTTTATGAAGACTATGTTGTTCACTAATTAGATGTTTGCTGAATAATTCCGAGTTTTTTGGCTGCCAGTTTGGAAAAACTTTATCGGTCATAATTATACCTATTTAAATAAGGGTTTAAATTAATGCGCCATATATTCGCTTATATATGAATGTGGCATTATGGTATAATCAACTATTTAACTTAAAGTGTAGCTTTTATTATTTTAACATGAGTTTTATTTTATGTTTAACAAAACATGAATTTGGTTGCCCTTTGAAGCTATCGCATTTAAAATCGCTATTATTCTATTCAGATCATATTCATATTGGTTGGTTTATATTGATTATAAATTAATAGCGAGTAAAGCATGAGAATTTATGAATATCAAATAAAGCCGTTTATTTTCGGCATATTCATTGCGCTATCATTGACAAACTTTGTTAGTGCTAATAGCCCTTCACCCAATATTATATCTTCTGTTCAAATTTCAAAATTTAAAAATATTATTCATTCTGCCGCTGTTGATTTATCGCGAATATTGCCTTTTATAATGCGCGCTGGCGATGTTTTTCAGGGTTACCAATCTGTTATTTATAATAATCGTCAAGCTTATCGGTTGCGCATTTTTAATCAATATAATGGGCAGATAAGATATGTGTTTGTTGACCAGCAATCGGGGCAGATTTTGAGGTGACATACTTTGGAATGATATGCAAGGTGAAGTAATATGCGCTTATTAATTATTGAAGATGATGAAGAGCTTAATCGCCAGATTAAATTGGCGCTTGAAGATTATGGTTATGTGGTTGACAGCGCATTTAATGGGGAAGATGGTCACTTTTTAGGCGCTACTGAAAATTATGACGCTATTATTTTGGATTTGGGTCTGCCATTGATGGATGGGGTTTCAATTTTGGAAAGTTGGCGGCGCGAACAAAAGGTCATGCCTGTTTTAATTTTAACGGCTCGCGACCGATGGAATGACAAA
>JADGDI010000067.1 GCA_016744975.1 Hyphomicrobiales bacterium
GTCCATAGCCTTTATGCAAAGGATATATTGTGAAATCGATATTCCTTTTATTTTTATTTACCTCCAGATATTCAGATAACACAAAGAAAAATAGTTTCCCTGTTAAATTTGCAGTTTTATTCAAATCGTTTGGCAATTTTTTGTTGGATTTCCAAACTCTCACCACTATCCCAAGTGGCAAAGCGCAACACTTCTTCAGACAATGCAGTGCTGGTCATTAACCCAACGGATGTTGCTACCAAAATAAACTTCTTTAACTTTTTCATTTTACTTTCCTCCATTTTCATTACTCCCTTTGTTTACAAGTTGGCGATTAATCAACAACTGTACTTCATCCTGTAATTGGCGAGGAAAGGCGATGCCCTCATCATCAAAAACATGAATTTGATTTTCGCAAAATGCGAAACCTATTTTTTCTCCGACAGAAACTGGGTGCGTGCCTTTGGCAAGCACAACAATATTTTTGCCTGATTCAAGCTTCATGTGAACCATGCACTCATTGCCAAGGCGTTCGACTAAAAACACTTCGCCATACCCGTCAGCTTCTCCATTTATTTCTAAACTGATATTTTCAGGCCTTACCCCGATTGTAAGTGCTTTTGACGCAATCGAATCTGATTTTACATCACTCAAACCCACGGAAATATTAACGTTTAACTCATTCACTAAAAGCTTAATTTCAGCAGATGATTCTGTAATCAATGTTGCATTAAATATATTCATTTTTGGTGAGCCAATAAACTCGGCTACAAATCTATTTTCAGGCAAGTAAAAAAGCTCTAAAGGTGTGCCAAATTGTGCAACAAGCCCCTTGTCTAAAACCACAATTCTATTTGAGAGCGTCATCGCTTCAACTTGGTCATGGGTAACATAAATCATGGTCACACCAAGGCGTTGGTGCAACTTAGATAATTCAGCACGCATCGTAACCCTTAACCCTGCATCCAAATTAGACAAAGGCTCATCCAGCAAAAACAGTTTCGGATCACGAACAATAGCACGGCCAATTGCCACACGTTGGCGTTGCCCGCCAGAAAGCTGCTTTGGCTTACGTTTCAACAATTCAGTCATTTGCAATATGTCAGCAGCTTCTGTTACCCGCCTTTTAATTTCAGATTTTTCAAACCCGCTTAAGCTCATGCCAAAAGCAAGGTTTTTATAGACAGTCATATGCGGGTATAAGGCATAATTTTGGAACACCATTGCAATATCACGTTTTGCTGGTGGTAAATCTGTAATTACCTGATCACCCATAACGACCCTACCCGCATTGATTTCTTCTAGCCCAGCAATTGATCTTAGTAAGGTAGATTTTCCGCAGCCTGAAGGCCCTAAAAAGCTTATAAACTCACCATCTGCGATATCTAAGTTAATGCCACTTAAAACATTTAAACTACCATAGCTTTTATGCAAATTCTGAATGCTAACTTTTGCCATAGCTTACTCCAAAAAAGTTGGTGTTTATTTTCGTATGCTATAAAAATATAAACGTTTAACTAATTTGTCAAGCAAAATCACGAGGCGAATCGTAAACCGTTTGACTTACTCCAAACAGACATGCCTTACAATAATAACGATTAACCGCTACTCAGCTTTTGCAGAAGTTAATAAGTGAATTTTATATGAGTTTTTTATATGCTCTTGCGCCGCAGCCTCAGCGGCATTTGAATCTCTTGCCTTAATCGCATCAATTATATTTTTATGTTCATTATATAGCTCTTCAGGCCTACCATCAGGAATATGATGCACACCTCGCAGTAAAGCCATCGCATCTGCAATCGCGTCAATAGACTTCATTAAAAAACGATTTTGTGCAGCGTGATAAATGGTAAAATGCAACTCCCAATTAATTTGGTTTAATGCGCGCTTATCGATAGAAGGGTCTTTACTTTTTTCTAATAATGTCTCCATTAGCTCCACCTCCCCTTCAGAGGCGTGTTGCGCAGCAAAGCCAGCTGCAACCCCTTCAAGGCGCTGCCTTAGTGCATATAGCTCTGAAATTTCTTGCCTGTTTAATTCCGCAACAACAGCACCACGCTGTGGTTCAATACTCACCCTGCCTTCAGATTGAAGCCTGCGAATGGCCTCCCTGACTGGCGTGCGGCTTACATTTAGCGATTTCGCCATGCTGGTCTCAACAATACGTTCACCAGGGTGGAGCTTCCCATCCCTAATAAGTGACATTAATTTACTGTAAACAATATCAACCAAGGGTATTTCTTTATTCTTTTTTTCAAACTCGTCAGCCATTTAATGCTCAAACTTAATAATTGAAATTAGCTATGCATTCTAAATGAGGCGAATTAAAAGTCTAATTAAAAATACAATTTTTCACTTAGCATCACTTTTAAAAAAATACATGATTGTTGCTCATTCATAAAAACATTGACAACGTAATGTTTTAAAATGTATACAATATAGAGCAATAATATAAAAACCATGTCGATATTCTTTAACGTACCGACTCAACAAAAGGGAAAAGCAATGTTTCGAACCATAAAAAGTACAGCTATGGTATTGGGTTTATCACTTACCAGCCTGATAGCGACTCCTGCAATTGCAGGAGAGTTTCCAACAAAACCAGTGGCAATGATTGTCGCTTATTCACCAGGTGGCGGGACTGACACGGCTGCCCGTGTCATTGCTAATTATATTAAGCCGCATCTTGGGCAACGATTAATCATTCAAAATAAACCAGGTGCTGGTGGGCAAATTGGCTTTACAGCCTTATCAAATGCAAAAAATGATGGCTATAAAATTGGGTTCATCAACATTCCCTCAATTTTTCTAGTAAAAATGCTTAGAGACAATGTACCGTTTGAAATGTCTGATTTTGAAATGATTGGTAATATTCAGCTTGACCCTGTTTTACTTACAGTGCCCGTTGACAGCCCGTTTAAAACGTTCAAAGATTTTGTAGCGGCTGCAAAATCTAACTCAGGAAACATTACCATTGGTGGTGATGGCCCGCAATCCAACAATCAATTGCAGCTTGTTGTTGCCGAGGATATTTTAGGCATTGATGTAAATTTTGTACCATTTAACGGCTCGGGCCCCGCAATAACCGCAACAATGGGCAAGCAGATTGATGCGTCTGTACCTTCAGCAAGTTCAGCAACAGGACATATTAAAGATGGCCGCCTAAGGGCTTTGGCAGTATTTTCAGATAAACGTTACCCTTATTTACCAGATGTGCCAACCATTGCAGAAGCCTCTGGTATGACAATACCTGGAATTGGCGCTTCCATGCGCGGCATTGCAGTGCCTAAAGGTGTTTCAGCTGAAAAACGCGCTACTTTAGAAGCTGCATTCCGTAATGTTGTGAATGATTCTAAATTTGTTGCTCATATTGAACGTCTTGGCTTGCCATTGGCATATATGAGTGCGGATGAGTTTTCGGCATATCTGAAGGATGCTGAAAGCGGTATTGCAAAATATATTGACCTATTGAAATAAAATATAAGGACCAATGACATGGAAGTTAATAGAAAAAGAGATATTATATTTTGCACATTGGTCCTTTTAACGGCTTTATTGATCGGTATAGTTAGCCTTAACTATAGTCTAGCCTCCTCTTATTTTCCGCTCATGTTAGCGGGTTTTATGGCGGTCATGGCAATGGTTTTACTGGCCCGAACAATGAAGCAAAATAACACCGAACTAACCAGTGATGAAAAAGCCAAAACAAATAGTCACCTAATTGGTTTTGCAAAGGTTTTTGGGCTGATTATTATTTATGTAATGGCGTTAAGTTATTTTGGATATATCATTTCGACAATCTTGTTTTTAGTGTCAGCAATGCTGATACTTGGTGAAAGTCGGCTGATTTGGGTTTCGGCAATTTCAGTTTGCATGACATTGATACTTGCTTATTTGTTTTTTGAATTTTTGGGCGTTGCGCCGCCTGAAAGCATGTTTAGCATCCTATAAAAGCACCCGTTGCCCATTAAATAGACCCCGTTACCCATCGAACAAACTTTGAATGCCGCAATTAAGGAAAAGGTTAAATGTTAGACAGTTTATTACTTGGAATAGATGTTTTATTAAACCCAACTGCCTTGCTCGCAATATTAGCAGGCGTTGTTGGCGGCGTTGTTATTGGTTCCTTGCCTGGGTTAACCAGCACAATGGGCGTAGCATTGCTTATTCCGTTAACATTTTCCATGCCAACCGAAGCAGGCTTGGCGATGTTGGGCGGGGTTTATTTAGCCTCAACCTATAGCGGTTCAATCAGTGCCATCATATTGAACATTCCAGGCACACCCGCAGCAGTTGCAACTTTATTAGACGGCTACCCAATGTCACAACGTGGCGAAAGCACCAGAGCGCTCGCATTGGCAACATTTGGCTCAAGCATTGGTGGTATCTTTAGTGTTGTTGCGCTATTTTTTATAGCCCCTCCTTTAGCCGAGTTTTCACTGCGCTTTGGCTCTCCTGAATATTTTTTATTGGCCGTTTTTGGTATAACGGTGATCGCATCCTTATCAGCAGGTTCCATGGAAAAGGGCCTAATGGCAGGTGCATTTGGTCTGTTGTTAAGTACCATTGGCGCACACCCAATCACCGGTGAGTTACGCTACACATTAGGTTCACCAACCCTATATGATGGCATCCCAATGGTGGTGTCACTAATCGGCCTATATTCGATCCCAGAAGTGATCTCAATGATCAGTGGCAAATCCGGCACTGTTATCGAAAATGAGACGGTCAGAAAACGAAGTGCCTTTTCTTATTTACCAGAAGTTTTGAGCCAACGGCTCAATATTATTCGCTCATCCATCATTGGGGTTATTGTTGGCATTATCCCAGGTGTTGGCTGTAGCGTTGGCGGATTTATATCTTATGACGCAGCCAAAAAAGCCTCTAAAACACCTGAGGAGTTTGGTAAGGGATCTGCTGAAGGTGTAATTGCCAGTGAAACCGCTAACAATGCGGTTACAGGCGGTACATTAATTCCGCTATTAACCCTCGGCATACCAGGAAACCCAGTTACAGCAGTGCTGCTTGGTGGCTTAATGATCCATGGTCTTAGACCTGGCGCTGAGCTATTCACTATAAATGCCGATATTACATATGGCTTTATTATGAGTTTATTTGTTGCCAATATATTATTTGTTCCAGTGGGTTTAATATTTGCACGCTATTGTGCCAAAGTTATAATGGTACCACGCCAAATCTTAGCCCCTTGCATTATGGCATTGGCAGTCATTGGTTCCTATTCAATTCGCGGCTCGCTAGAGGATGTATTAATCATGCTGTTTATCGGCATGATCGGTTTCATATTACAAATATTTGCAGTCCCCCGTGCGCCGTTAGTACTTGGCCTTGTACTTGGAACACTTGCTGAAGGTGAACTTGCGCGCTCATTGGCATTGGTACACGGCGATGTGCCTGCATTTTTGTATCAATTGGTGAGCCGACCCATATGCATCGTCTTGCTTTTATTATGTGCCTATGCGCTTTTCCAAGGCATTAAACAACATCGTCAAAACTCAAAATTACTAGATTCTTAAACCCAACACAGACCTAAAAGAAGGAGAATATTATGAAAAATTTGGTTAAGATTATAGCTGGTGCAGCAATGTTTGCAAGCATTGGGCTAACCGCTTTCGCGGGCGAAATTACGGTTGCTGAACAACCTGCATTGGTAAAAGATGGTAAAGTGACAATCTCAGGTTCAGGCTTTCCTGCTGGCAAACCTGTCATTCTATTGTTTGAAACCAAAGATGGTGTCGTGTCTGATATTTCATATGCTTTAGAGCCTGCACCGGTTGCAGATAAAGCTGGTAATTGGAATACTGTTTGGTCTTATGGCCGATTTGTAAAAAAGAAATTAATTGGCGAAGGTGCATTAACCCTACAAGCTACGGACGATGAGTTTGTAGGCTTAGGTAAAACACAAATTACTTTTGTTAAATAGTTCCCTCATAATGCCCTAAGCCTACTTGCTTGGGGCATTTCCATAGATGAGTAGTTAAGCAGCTTTACGCGATTAGAAAGAATAATAATGAATAACAAAGAAACTCAATTTCCAACTAGGCAAGTTGGTAATGGTAAAGCAAACCATTTTTTTGGCTATTATAACAAATCAAACTTTGATTCAAATGGAAAAAGAATACTTGCTAACGAAGTTTCTATGATAACAGGTGATCTCACAGGTAAAGAAGTCGCAAAAGTTGGATATTTTGACCTCACTAATCATGATAAGTTTCATGAATTAGCAGAGACAACATGTTGGAATTGGCAGATGGGCTGCCAACTACAGTGGGTTGGCCAACAAAATAAAATTATCTTCAACAGCCGTTCGCAAAATAGCGAATGGACAGACACCCCATTTGATGACTTCCGATCAACCATAATTGATCTTGATACTGGCGAGCAACGTGAGTTACCGTTACCAATCTATGTAATGGCACCCAATGGTGAGTATGCATTAACGGTTAATTATTCGCGCTTTATGATTACCCATCAGACCATTGGCTATCATGCGACAAAAATAGAACCTGATATAAAAAATGCACCAGAGAATGATGGTATTTTTAGACTTAATATCGCCACAGGTGATTATGAATTGATATTAAGTTTAAACAAGTTGAGTAATTACAAACCCTTACCGTCTATGGAAAAGGCCATACATTGGGTAACTCATATGGAAGCCAACCCAAGTGGCACTAGGTTTTTATTCATTCACAGATGGACGGAACGCGTTTTGGATGAAACCTGTTTCTTACATCGGTTATTTACTGTTAACGCTGATGGCACTGACTTAAAATTACTTGAATGCTCCGACCACCCTTTGCCACAACTTGAGGATGGTTTTGACATTAACAATGTTGGAACATTTGACTATGAAAAGTCAGAGTTTCAAATATCGCATCCAATATGGAAGTCAGATAGAGAAATTATTGTTTGGGGCCCTCACAGAGGCGAAATCCATTACCACCTCTATAATGATTTTACTGGCGAAGTTGATGTGATTGGTCGAGGAATTTTAAATGAAAATGGGCATATGTCCTACTCAAATGATGGCAATTGGATTTTATCAGACACTTATCCTGATGCAAAGACGAATAAACGCATATTGTTTTTGTTTAATGTCAATACTGGTAAGAGGCATGATTTGGGGTCATTCTACACCCCGCCCGATCTAGGCAAGCATAATCGGTGTGATTTACATCCAAGATGGAGCTCTGATAATCAAAGCGTTTGTATAGACTCGATTCATGAAAATAGCCGCCAATTATATATAATAGAGGTCGGCGGTTTAATAAACCCTGATACAGGTAAATTATAAAAACCTGTAATTTGCTTAAATCAAACGAGAATATGGGTCAATATTTCAGGTATTAAGTCTATAATATCTGTTGCAATTAGACCTGGCCCTATTCGAATACCAATTTCGCCGTGCATCCAAACAGCGGCACAACAAGCTTCAAATAATGGCATGCCTTGTGCTATTAAGCCTGTTATCATGCCTGCAAGCACATCTCCTGTGCCAGCTTTGGCTAAATATGGGCTGGCATGATTATTCACTATATAATGCCCTTCTGGGTGTGCAGTAATGGTCTCTGCCCCCTTAAGCACTATAATGGCTCCAGATATTTTGGCGGCCTCTACTGCCTTTTGCACTTTACTGCCAGACAATCGTGGAAACTTTCGTGCAAATTCTCCACCATGAGGTGTCAATACGCACTGAGCGTCCAATCTAAAAAAATCTTGAACATCAGGAATCGCGTCCGCATCAAATACACGCGGGCAGTTGTATCTATTGCTCAACAAATCTTGATAGTCACCACCATGAATACCACCAGACCCGCCTAAAAGCACATTTATTTTTGCTGCATTCACATTTCGCCCGTCTGTAACCATAATATCCGCATCAAGTGTCGTGCGATAAATATCAGCATTGCTGTGTGCCACTATTGTCACAAGCCCAGCACCCATTCGTGAACAACTGCTCGCCGCTAAGCGAGTTGCCCCTGTAAGTAACGGCGCACCAAATATTAGCGCTTGCCCACGATTATATTTATGCCCATCCAACGTTGGACGCGGAAAAACATCTAGCCAAACATCCGAATTGTTATGCATTTTAGATAATATCCATCAAAGCCTATATCATTTACAAAATAACAAATTTCACCAAGCTATGTTTTGATGTAGATCAAGCTTTAAAATGCAACCATTGTTAAAATGATAAAGTAATAATTTTACCATAAATTCATGACTTTGTTGATGTTCTAAAATATTTAATTTGCAAAATAAATCCAAATATACGCCAAGTGGGGTATTTAATAAAATCTAATCCAGTGATATTTCAAACTCAATAATAACATTGGGAATTGATCGACTATGTGGGATTTTAGCTTAAGCCATGCTTTTAAATTAATGATACAAACGCTACCATTTGTAATATTTCGGCTATTTGTATATTTTACAATTGTATTGGCTTATATTTTTGTAACCAGTTTGGGTGCCGGAATTGGCTATGGTATTGGCGGTTTTGGTGATGCTGACTTTCAAACAAGCACCAGTTTATGGGGTGGTGGATTAGGGTTTACTTTAACGGCAGGCATTCTTTATTTTTTACGAGAATATTTACTATATGTCGTAAAAGCTGGCCATATCGCTGTAATGGTAGAATTGCTAGAGGGTGATGAAATCCCCAAAGGCCAGAGCCAAATTAAATATGCAAAACAGATCGTAACAGAGCGATTTGGGCAAGCTTCAATTTTGTTTGCACTAGACCAGCTTATAAAAGGTGTTTTAAAAACCGTTACGGGCTTGGTGCAAAGCCTATTATCTATTATCCCCATTCCCGGGATTAGCCAAATTATGGGCATTATTCGTGCATTTTTACGAGTATCTGTTGGCTTGGTCGATGAGGTTATTTTTGCGCATGCTATAAAAACCAAAGCAGAAAACCCTTGGGAAAGCGGGCAAGAAGCTTTGGTGCTTTATGCACAAAATGCCAATAAAATGATGAAAAATGCTGCTTGGTTAACCGCAATAATTTACATTCTATCCTTTTTTGTTTTTCTAATTATGCTAGCACCTGCTGCTGCAATTATATATTTAATACCTGGGGCATGGTCTGCAAGCGGCGTTATACTGGCACTTTTATTTGCATGGGCAATTAAAGCCGCGCTCATTGAGCCTTTAGCGATTGCTTGTATGTTGCAAGTATTTTTTAAGGTTACTAAGGACCAAGCACCCAACCCTGAATGGCTTGCTAAAATCAGCCATACATCTGATAAATTCCGTGAGATGGGCAAAAATGCGAGCGGCTGGGTGAAGCAAAAATTCAACCAAACAAATACTGATTTAACCATCTCCAACACTAAAGAGGTGAAATAATGACACTCTCAAATAAATTATTAATCATTATATTTGCAACCTTTTGCATGTTTAATGTCACCGCCCAAGCAGATACACGCAATACCATTATTGTTTTTGATGCTTCTGGCAGCATGTGGGGTCAAATAGACGGCAAAAGCAAAATAGAAATAGCACGTGATGCATTCAATAACCTAGAAAATAATTGGCAATCCACTAATGACAATATTGGCCTAATCGCATATGGTCACAACCGTAAAGGCGATTGTTCAGATATCGAAATGCTGGTTGACCCAAAGGTAGGTAATATTAACCGCGTTAGCAAAGCAATTTCAACCTTACGGCCAAAAGGTAAAACACCTTTATCTGATGCCGTAAAAATGGCAGCACAAAAGCTTAAATATCAAGAAGAAAAAGCCACCGTTATTTTATTTTCAGATGGTATAGAAACTTGTAATGCTGACCCGTGTGCATTAAGCACCGAATTAACAGCAGATGGCATTGATTTTACCGCACATGTTATTGGTTTTGCAATTACAAAAAGCAAAGATAGACAACAATTACAATGCATTGCCGAAAATAGTGGAGGGCAATATTTTGATACAAATAATGCCAACGAACTTGGAGTTGCGCTCAATAGTATCACCAATGATAAAAAACCAGTTGTTATAAAATCAACCACACAGATGGTTGAACTCTCAGTTGACATACTAGAAGCCAAAGGCACATATCGCCCAGTTCAGGTCACGCTAAAGGCAACAAATTCAAACACTGGCGAAATTATTGTTTTGGGTACACTTACCGATGCACAACAAGTAGTCGAAGGATGGCACGGTACAATACCAGCAGGTCAGTGGAAAATAGAGGCAATTAGCACCGAAGGTTATGGCGGAATTACAACCATAGTTTCTAAACAAAATGCTAGCCTTAAAGTTCCATTTAGCGCCTTTCCACTTAGTTTCACACTAGAAGATAATGGCCCGTATTTGTTAGGAGTAGAACATATTATGCTGCTAACCCCCACTGCTGCTATTCAAAATAATGCCCAGCTTAAAGTGGCAATGTTTCCCGAGGCTACGCTCGATTATAGCCAACGTATGGATTTCTCTTATCAGTTTGGTGCAAAAGCGGGGCAAGTTCTAGCGCATTATTTTGATACGCCCACAACCCCTGGTAATTATGATATTGTGGTGATGAGTGGAAATGATCTAAATGACGTAATTTTTCGCCAAACCATCCGCTACGAAACGAATGTCACTCCAGTTTGGCTTGGCTCACGACAAGGCGCAGCCAATGCACTCCTGCCTGTGCAAATAAGCGGCATGAATAACCCATATGCTACTCTAGTGCTTTCAAAAGATGGGCACAAAATTTGGGATAGTAGGTTTTACGATTTAGTAACCAACGATGGGCTATTTATGCCCCTGCCAGCAAAAAAGGGGGGTTATGAACTCAGTCTTAAATATAAAAATGCTCAAGGTAAAAAAGTAGAAACTGACTTTGGCACTATAACCGTTGGTACAGCTATACAAGAAGACGATATAGATGCTGTGGCTGCACCGTCGAATACAACCGGTATAAAAAATAGTAAATCCCAAATAAAAATGCAACTTGGCTATTGGGTATTAGCTCAACGCTTCACTGGCGATGAAATTACCACGATCGAAGTGGTAGATGAAAGCCTGCGTGCAGAAATGCCCTATAAAAATGACCCAAACACACCGATGGGGCGTGGCGATGCGCTTTCTATACAAAGTCTTACATTGGTTGATGACAAGCTAAACGTAAAATTCCAAACAGAATTTGGCACTGCCGAGGGTATGTTAATTTACACTGATGATGGCTTTGAAGGCACATTAGCAAGCGCAAAGGGCGAAGTTTTTGTGCCCGTTCGGCTAGATCATTTTGGTGACATAGGCCTAGACGCTACAGCTCATGGCAATGTACCACAAGATATATCGGGCGATAAAGCTGCTTATTTATGTGATCAGGCGTTTTGCAACCAGATAGCGCAAGACTTTGAACTAACTTGGGCTTTGCCAAACGGTTGGAGCGCCACAGCGCCATTTTATTACGCTACAGCAGGCGGATCGCAGGCTAAATTACCAACAATGGATTTTATGATAGAGCAAAGTGGGGCAAATCCGTTTGCCGCAGTTCTTAACCCACGTCAATGGATGGCAGCAAACGGCCCCTGTTATAAAGTAACACGCGGTGAACTGTGCAAAATGCTAAATTTTAGCGAAAAAGATGAGCTCTCATTTTCTTCATTACTCTCCAGCTTACGTGAAGTACCGCTTTCAACCACGCCTCTCAAGGCAGCAGATATTGAAATCTATTTTAAAAACCAAAAAGGACAATAAAATGATTAAACATTCTATCATAGCATTGCTAACACTCCTCCCCCTACCAGCTCTTGCCGAGGGTTATTTAGTAACACCAAAAGTAGGTGGCGGAATAAAAGTCATTTCTATCACCTCGGTAACCGATTGGGTATTAGCAGAAGGTTATGGTAACTTTACCAAAGCAGAAACCGACAAAGCAACCTCTATTATTTTTGAAGAAGGTAAACCACCACGGGTGGCATTTGACACCTTAGAAGTGCTTGATAAGCGCTATGGGGGAGACGGCTCGGTGGATTTGTCTGGACAAACAATACATCTTGAGGATTCTAACGGCAACCTATCCAAACCCAAAGTCATATCTCTTGATGATATCCCCGAAGGTGTGCCTATCAAGTTATTTGAAGATGATATCAAAAATTATATTACTCTACGTGACGGTTTATGGCGTAGTTCAATTACTAGTCAGAGTCAAAAAGGGTGCCCGCCGCAAATCGCTCCAATGGTTAAGAAAATGGTTGGCAAAGGCGCTACCACTAAGGTTAAATTTTCAACTCCTTATCACCCAACAGATTTTTCTGATCAACTTGGCCTTGCTGTATGGAGGCGCGTTAGCGCTAACGGCTTTGTTTCTAAACCATTTAGCCCAATCGGAGGGCAAGCTATGCCACAAGGTATGAAATTTTCAGTACAATATGGCATGGTAGCTGTCTCACCAGAACGCTTTAATGTTTGGTCACGGGTTACCTTAAAATTACCCGCAATGATGGCTACAATGATGGGCGGTAGCAGCACCTGTGTTGCCGAAGGACGCGGGCATTATACATATTCAGGAAAATAAAGCGAGCAAGCTACATCTACGCCACTTAACCAATCATTAAAACTGGAAAAAACATGAAACCCTTTATATTATCGGCCGTCATTATCGTTGCTAGCGCAACAACACTTATGGCAGATCCAATTACACTGACAGTAACAGATTTAAAACAGAAGGAATTTGAACCCGGTAAATTTGGTGCTGATGTTTGTTATATCCATGGGAGTCTAGAAAACGGCTCCGACCAACAGCTAAATATCGTTATGAATTTTTCACTAGCCTATAAAAAAGGCAGTTTTAGTGAAATGGTTGCCCCTGCTGGCCTGTCATTTGGGAATACCGACAGTTTGGATTTTCTTAAACTTCCTACGAGCGCTACAGCCACTTCAAAAGAAAGTGTTTTGGGTGTGAACTGCACTGAAGTCACGCAATTAACGTTTAAACCCTTGTGTAAAGATACTGATTTTGTAGAAATCGCCTGCCCTGCCAATGTTGTCCTTTCAAATCAATCTGTTTTACCTGTTCGCTTACATGATGACGATGCAGATAAAACCGTTGGCAGTGAAATAAAAGCCGCGCCAACCGCACCAATGCAAGGTCTTTGGCGGATAAATGATGAACAAGGGCGTTTACTCACTAAATTAGATCTAACCGCACCAATGGGTAAAAGCATCACTGGCACATTTCAGTCACACTCAAACCTTTGTAAAATTATGAAAAAATCTGCCGCCTGCCCTATAGGCTATGGCAAAGGTGACATCAGGTATGCCAGCCATGCAAGCTCTGGTAAGGTCACCATTACAATAAAACCAACGGATGATTCTAAAATCAGCTTTCTATGGAATTTTGAAACAGGCATCGGTAAAGTCGTTAACCAACGTGGCACCTTAAATGCGCCAATCACCGTGAGCAAGCGTTAGCTTAGCACTCAAAAACATATAATATTTTAAAGCGCCTGCTGATCATAAAAACTCACTCATGTTTAACAAAACAGCATAGTTATTTACAATCACGCAACAATTTAATTTTTTTAATCAGTTTTGCATTAACTCCGCGTCGACCTTTGTCTTTACGGTTAGCATGGCGACGCGCACCTGGTAATCTTGTGCCATCAATGTCTGCATATTTTTCTAAAAACTCTTCTGTTTGGTTATCCCAATCCTTGTCCGATAGTATATTGGGTGAGATCGCCATAATAAATTGCCCACCTTGAGTTGAGCCAGGTTTTTCATCATTGCATTTTGCAGTTTCATACGAGAATTTATCACCAACCAATGGGCCTGATAACAATTCAATCATCAAAGCCAATGCCGAACCTTTATGCCCACCAAATGGTAGTAAAACACCTTTGGCAATCTCAGCGGCGTTGGTTGTCAATTCTCCAGAAGCCGAAAGCCCTGTTCCAATTGGCACTTCGTGGCCGTCACGTGCAGCGACCTGCACCTCTCCCATCGCCATAGATGATGTCGCCATATCAATCACAATTGGGCTTTTATTCGGCCTTGGCCATGCAAATCCAAATGGATTTGTTCCAAAAATTGGAGTCTTGCCACCTGCAGGTGCGACCCATGGTAAATATGAGACTGTGGTCAATCCCACTAGCCCAGCTTCACTAATTTTCTCAATCTCAGGCCAAAGAGCTGCAAAATGATGAGAGTTTTTAATAGAAACGACAGCAACACCAAATATTTTGGCAGAATCAATTAATTTATCCAAACAATATTCATGAACAAGCGGCGCTAAGCCATTTTTTGCATCACATCTAAAAAAAGTAAGATACGATAGCTTTTACTCAAATCAAATAGATTTGTTCAATACTCTAAAAGTTATTATTTCTGAAACTCCAACTGATGCTTGGGTTAGTATGGATAATATATTACAGTTTTGTAAATATAGAGA
>JADGDI010000068.1 GCA_016744975.1 Hyphomicrobiales bacterium
AATTATGTTTGGTGGTGATGCCATAGTTGATGGTTGGGGCAGCGTTAGTGAATATATACGAACCAGAATGCGTAGACTTATTTCACGAGGAAAGAAATTAGTTAGAGCTGGATTCTCAACTTTTTTGAATTCAAAAAAATAGTAATTTGGAGAAATTCTTCTTCGAACAATCAGGCACTACTCGCAATCAATTGATTGTTCATCAAGCCGCTATGTGTCTTGACCAAAAGGTGACGATCCTTAAAAAGCCAAAAAGGGCGCAGGCTAAAGCCTACAGCATTAATAATTGTTTTCCTCGTCGGCTAGAAGATGGACGGCTTTGATAGCCCAGAGCGGTCAGAACGCAACCATTTTGGCTATATATTCGTCTGGGTTGGTAAAATTCTCCTACCAAAACAGTTGCGTTCAGCCCTCTCACTCTGGGCTAGTCAGCCTCTTACCACCTTCCAGCCTTGGGAGGCAAATGGTGAAGCGAAACGGAGAATGAGACATGCAAGCGCAAACTAAAACACTCACAAACATAACTGTTAATCCTAGGATTTATGTTGCCTGTTTAGCCGCATATAATAACGGCCATCTTCACGGCAATTGGATTGACGCAACTCAAGAAGAGGATGAAATAAATCAAGAGATTTCGGAAATGCTGAAAAAGTCACCTATCGAAGACGCTGAAGAATGGGCAATACATGACTTTGAGGGTTTTGAAGGTGTGAGCATTTCTGAATCTACAGGCATAGAAGATATTGTAAATTATGCTGCCTTTATTGCCGAGCATGGCGAATTAGGCGGTGCAGTCCTTTCTAATTTTGGTGACAATTTAGATGATGCTGCAACAGCATTTGAAAATCATGCAGGGGAATATAAAAGCCTTGCTGATTTTGCCGAAGAGCTAACTGAGAGCTCAATAGAAGTTCCCCAAAGTTTAGCTATCTATATTGACTATGAAAGCATGGCGAAAGACATGGAAATGAGCGGAAATATATTTTCCGTTGAAATTTCCCATGATGAAATTCATATTTTCTGGTCGCACTAATTCACTAAATATCAAAAATTAAACCTAACCTTGACGGAGAAAATCATGGAACTAGCACATATACCTTTAGATAAACTATCAATCTCAACTCAAAATATGCGTCATGGAGCGAAAGCCCCAGATGTATCTGACATTATGCCAAGCATTCAAAAACTTGGTATTCAACAGCCCTTACTGGTTCGTAAAAATGGTGATGGTTTTGAAATTGTCGCGGGTCGGAGACGTTATTTTTCACTTATGGAAATTGCGAGAAATGACAAAAGTGACAAAAAAGTCGAAGATGTGCCATGCACAATTATGGCCGCAGGTGATGATGCAGCCGCGCTAGAAGCTTCATTAATTGAAAATGTCGCACGTGTTGACCCTGACTTAATGAGCCGCTTTGAAACTTTTAGCAAACTAGTGGAGCAGGGCAAAACGGTTGCCGATGTTGCCGAAACTTTTGGAGTTTCAGAAATTATGGTCAAGCGTTCACTTGCATTGGGTGATCTTATCCCCGCCATTAGAAAGTTGTTTCAAGCCGAAGAAATCGACATGGAAACAATTCGTTTGCTAACACTTGCCAGTGTCACACAACAAAAGAAATGGCTCAAACTTGCGAAAAAAAATGATGAACCGCGCACTTGGCAGCTAAAACAATGGTTGTTTGATGGTGAGTTGAAATTGTCAGCTGCATTATTTCCGCTCGAAGATTACAGAGGCCAGATCGTCACCGACCTTTTTGGTGAAGAGGGTTATTTTACCAATTCAAAAAAATTCTGGGGTTTGCAAAACCGCTATATCGTTGAAATGCGCGAAAAGCGCATTAAAGAAGGATGGGACGAAGTAGTAATTATGGAAACTGGCGACCAGTTTTGTGAATGGGAACATGCCAAAACGCTTAAAACCAGTGGCGGCAGAGTCTATATTGAAGTTCGCAAATCTGGTGAAGTGACAGAATATAAGGGCTATATTACAACCGAAGAATTTAACCGCAGAGAGCGCAGACTACAAAACAAAGACAAGAATATCGAACCAGTGAGTAAGCCTGAACTCACAAAGTCAGCACAGAATTATATTGCGCTACATCGTCATAATGCGGTCAGGGTTTCAATGTTTGGTCATCCCAATGTTGCCCTTCGTCTCATGGTTGCACATGCCATTTGTGGTGCGTTCCATTGGAAAGTAAATCCAAACCCTCAACGTGCAGACAAAAAAGAAACAAGCCAAAGCATCTATGAATCAATTGCCCAAAAAGAATTTTTCAAAGAACGTGACAAAGTTTTTAAATTGTTGAATTGGCCTTCTGATGAAGGAATTGAAACCTGTACCAACAATTATTCATTTGAAGCTATCAATGTGTTCCTGACCCTTCAAACGCTTTCTGACGAAGATGTTTTGCGTATTATGACTTTTGTCATGGCTGAAACAATGGAGTCAAATACCTCTATGACCGAAATTTTAGGCAATGAGTTCAAAGTGAATATGTGGGATTTCTGGCAACCTGAAGATAATTTCTTTGACCTCATTCGCGACAAAAACGCAATCAATGCAATGGTTGCTGATATTGGCGGTAAGGAAGTTGCAGACGGTAATGTCACTTCAACAGCCAAAATACAGAAAAAAATAATCGATGATTATTTGACTGGTACAGGTCGCGAACGGGTGCTTGATTGGATGCCCAATTATATGAAATTCCCATTCGAAGCCTATACCAAATCTGGGGCAGGGAATTTGTCAGACAATGCAAAATTGGCCGAAGAATTAACAAAGTAGCTAATAAATGTTCTCCGCCGAGAGGTCGCCTAACCCAAAATGGTTAGGCGGCTTTTTGATTTTATGTAAGATAGATGCAAGATATAATGCATAAGGAATATTCAAATGAAGAAAACGGTTGTCTTATTATTGGGTCGCAAAGGGATTGATGTTCAGAAATTTTATGATGGAATATCCAATAAAAACGTCACCTTGATAGGTGGCACTAATCTAGAGGCTGTCAAATTGGCATTCAACAAATATGATGTGAAAACAGCGATAATGGGTGCTGGTATTGACATTCAAGATAGGCTTAAAATCATCGAATATATTTTTGAAGTCAGTCAATCGACAAGCGTACATATGAAAGATTGGGATTCTGGTGCAGCAGGAATGATGGCTTTTGTCGATGGGATTTTGATGAACTACTAAATTGTTTAGTTTTCACCTTTTTTTATGGTGTATTTGCGTTCAAGCCCTTTGGTGATGGCGAACCATTCTGAATTTTTAGTTCTTATTTGGTGCTTATCAAATGAATCTTGGTCAATGAATATTTCAGATACAATAAACCGACCCGATACAACATCACACGGTTCAACTTTAAATGAAAGGCAACCAATCTCTTCGTGTGTTAGCGCAATGTGAGTTTTAAGTGCCTTTTTAACCAAATAAATTTGTTCCTCTGGCACATCAATGTGACCATTTAAGTATATTTTTTCATTTGCATTTAATGTCATTCTACTTCCTCGCTGGTTAAATAATATGTATGAGTTTTTTGTGTTGCCACATACCTGATGGCTATAATGGGTTGGCTTCATGCCACCTTTGTCGCAAAGCTATGGCTTCATCTTTAAATTCTTGGTTGGCTAACTTGGCAGCGCTTATTCGATCTACGCGAAAATGCCGAAAATCTTGGCGTAAATCACACCATGCCGCCAATAACACAACTTCAATATAATAAATAATGCCAAGCGGCTTGATCAAACGATTGCTTTTTATGCCATTCAAATTTTCATAATCAATGTTAAGGCATTGTGTTTCACGTATCGAACGGCGAAGTTGACTTATAATTTTATTAGATTCTGGTGCCGATTTCCAACTAGAAACTTGCAATTGAGATGCGGTGATATCTAAACTATCGTCTTTGGGCATGACTTGGTGTATTTTATTGACGACTTGCTCTGCAGCATGCTGTAAGCCCAGATCGCCAGTACGCTTTAGCAAAGAAAGTCCAACGATAATGGCTTCAATTTCGGTTGATGTGAAATGTAGAGGCGGTAGGTCAAACCCAGGGCGCATAATATAGCCTATGCCCGCCTCGCCATCAATCGGCACCCGCATTGATTTTAAGGTGGCAATGTCTCGATACGCAGTCCGTTTTGAAACTTCCAAAATATCGGCAATTTGCTCTGCTGTCATTGACTTGGTGGCATGTCTAAGAATTTGAATAATCTCAAACATTCTAATGGTTCGGCTCATATTATCTCCATAACTTACAATATCCAATGGCTGCTGACAGCTAGGTGGCAGTAGTGTTTTGATAAGCTAGTTTTAACATTAAAATATGTAAAGGATTGAAATGAAGATTTTTAATTTTAAAGACTATAATGACGGCTTTGTCGTTTCAGTTAATTTGACTGCCAAGCAAGGGTTTGAAGCTAAAGTTGCGGCATTGTTAGAGCAGCTAGTTGCGCCGACAATGGCAGAGCGGGGCGTTAGGTTGTTTTTACCCTATCAATCGCCAGTCTCCCCTGAATTGTTTTTTATTTTTGAGTTATATGAGGATGAACAAGCGTGGCAAGATCACCAACAAACTGAGCATTTTAAAACAATATTTGCTGTTTTATCCCCGTGTCTTGCTAAGCGTGAGAGAGTGGCATTTGTGCCATTTGCAGCATAATTAATTTTTGAAGGACAGTTTATGCAAGATTTTTCTATTTACCTACCCGGTATTATTATGGCCTATACTGCGTTTTTATTGGCCATTGCCAGCCCAGGTCCAAACATTCTGGCGGTCATTGGTACATCTATGAGTGTTGGCCGTAAGTCAGGTATTGCTTTGGCATTTGGTGTTGCCTTTGGTTCGTTTACATGGGCAATCTTGACTGTAATCGGTCTGTCGGCTTTGCTTTCGACCTATGCAAACGCTTTGCTTATAATCAAAATATTTGGAGGGCTTTATTTAATGTGGTTGGCCTATAAGTCGTTTAAATCGGCAAGTGCAAAACATGATATTGAAGCGACCGAATTAGCTGGCGGAAAAAGATCTGCTTTTGGGTATGCGAAACGGGGTTACATCATTCAAATGACCAACCCAAAGGCGGCTTTGGCTTGGATTTCGATAATATCACTTGGGTTAGAGCAAGGTGCTCCTACGTGGGTTGGTTTGGCTATTATTATTGGTACATTTCTATTGTCGATTGCCATTCATGTTATATATGCCGTTGCATTTTCGACAGCAGTTATGGTGAGGATATATGGAAAAGCCAGACGTAAAATTCAATTTACTTTAGGAATGTTTTTTGGATTTGCTGGGGCGAATTTACTAATTTCTGAAATTTAAACTGAAAATAATATATCAAAAATTACCCCCGCATCTGAAGATGCGAGGGCTATTGTCTATTGGATTGGGTGATGAGCAAAACCATTAGTTATTCATCACTTTGGCCTGCGGCTTTGCCTAAATTGGCATATAATTAGGCAAGCAATAACGGCAAACAACAGGAAATTCTGAATCTTATTCAGTGAATTCCGTTTCCAGCCGCCACCAATTTTAGTTTGGTTGTCAGGATGAAACGGGGCTGAGTTGGCCATTTCTATTACATTTATTGTGGGAAGAATGATTTGATTTCTCATATTCATCATTGCCATTAAAGCATAAATTCAAACATACGACTCGCGTTAGCCAATTGCTTGCGCCATTTTTGCCTCTCCTAGTTGCCGCTATGCAAGTCATTCATCGTCTTGCTTTGCTTTTAGATCTACGACGAGCAAATAACAATTAAAACCGCCAGAATAATCTTTTTTCCCCGACCTAAAGGTCTCCTCGCGCACGCTACTTCGCAGCCAAAAAAATTCATTCTGGCAGTCTCCGCTAGGCTCGCCCTTCGGGTTTAATTGTTATTCGCACGCCCCAACGACACCGCATAGCAAGACGATAAACGACTTGCAAAATACAAGGAGATACAAAAATGGCACAAGCAATTGGATATGTAACACAAGTTAAAGATGGTGGATTTAAAGGTACTTTGACTATGATGAATATGAAAAATCACATAACCATCATTCCAAATGAAGGCAAAGAAGCCGAAGCCCAACCCGATTTTAGAATTTATTCTGATAACCAAACAGAAATTGGTGGCGGCTGGAAACGGACAGGCAAGAATAGCAAAAAGGAATATGTTTCTCTCACATTTGCCGCTCCACAATTTGGGCCTCACAAAATATATGCCAATTTAGGCAAAGCATCAGGACAAGATGATGAAGACCTAATGGCCATTCTTTGGAACCCAATCCAATAGAAAATAACCCTCTCATCTTCGGATGCGGGGGTATTTTTTGGCTCACTTACTCGTGCTTTATGGTTAATATACAGTGATTTTGAACATATAACCATTTGATTTCATTGAATAGGAGGAGGGGTCATTTTTGCAATGCCAAAAATGACCCCTGCACAGCTCACTCCAGATCATTTAGCTTTGGCCTCACACCTAGTTATCAACTGAAACGGAGTGGACATGACCAAAAATCCAGATGAAAAAAACCCTTATTTAACAGTTAAGCAAGCGGCTGATCGCCTCATCCTCAAACCAAGCACTCTGGTCAATTGGCGCTACCATAAAACTGGGCCGATTTACCGCACTCATGGCAACCGTGTTGTCTATCACATTGACGATCTTGATGAATGGTCGGACAGTCATAAGCATCAAGCCGACCAACCAAGAGATAGAAAAAAGCAAAAACAGGCTAAGGGGGAGGAGCAATGAGTCAATTTTACACGCGTGTTCATTTGCATTTCGACCGTAAAATGCTGAACTATTATATCCGTTTTGGAGTGTGTGTTTTTCGTGAAGAGTTTACCAGACGTGAGGCTTATGAGTATTTCCTGACGGGTAAAATATTCTGTTACATCAGATGGGAAAAGGGGCAATATGGAACAAAAAATTGGCATGTGATGGTGCTTAGGGCAGGGAATGAAACCACACTCATGCACTCAGTTATGGGCATAGAACCAGGTGCAGAAGTGTTGCTGGAAATATCTGGACGTGAACGAGTTTACAGGTTTTTCAAGACACTTGATCAGATCGAACGGCTTAAAATTGATTGTGCTGATGTTGCGCCTTGGTACTGGATTCAAACCTGTTCACGTCTTTATTCGGCTTTAGATCCGTTGGTTTATTCAGAAAAAAAACATCAAGCTTGGTTACTAGAGCGGGAGGCGCAAGGTGATAAATTCCGTTAAAATCATTAGCATCACCCTAGGTGCAATTGCTCTTAGTGCTTTACCTATTTGGATGAATTTCTCAACAAAATTGGTTTATAATCCATCGGCTAGCGCACCTGTTGGTTATTATTGGGTTGATGTAATTGCCGCCAATACTCCGTTACAAATCGGTTCATATGTGGTCATTCCAACACCGCCTCAATACAGATTAATGGCTGCAAAACGTCATTACTTACCTATCAATGTGCCACTTATTAAGAAGGTTGCCGCGCTCTCAGGTGATGAGATTTGTCGCCAACATCGAACGATTTTCATTAATGGAAAGCCAATGGCCGAAGCATTAATCACAGACACAAGTGGCCGCAAACTTCCCTCATGGAGCGGTTGTTTCGTTCTTAAAAGTGATGAATTTTTTGCTCTTATGGATGCCAATGATAGCTTCGATGGTCGGTATTTTGGCGCTTTAAAGACCGAAAATATTATCGGAATTGCATCTATTTTATTCGAAATGTCTCCATAATTTACGTAAATTCTCGCATTTTTTGCGGTTTTTGAGTGTGTTTTGGAAGGCTGGAAATTATGAATTTTGACGGTAAAAAACGAGGGCAAGATAAAAACTATGTGGTCTATTCGACCCCAAATCCAGTCTGCACATCTTTCTCACTAGACCACAAAATTTAGGGTATATGGTCTAGGATTTTTTGTAAGTCATTGATTTTATTGAATAACCATAGACCACAAAAAAATGAATTAGTTAATAATATCAAATAGTTAAGTCAAAAAGGAAATATAAGATGTCAGACAAAGAAAATAATAATTTCAAGCCAAGGCTCGGTCGAATTGGCAATGCAGGCAAAAAATCTAGTAAGCGGTTTATCAATCGAGTTTTAAATACCGCAGGAAAATTGGATGGTAATTTTGTAAAATCGGGCTACCATAGATCATTTAGCGGTCGCAACATCGGGCGTGGATATATGGTGGTTCCTTCCACCCGAAACCAATTCATATCGACTACCAATCGTCGGCGCGTTGTTATCAAATCGCGTATCGTAAAATTAGCGCAAAATGGATTTAGTAAAGCCACTTCTCATTTGAAATACCTGCAACGTGATGGTGTCGAGAAAAATGGTGAGGCTGGCAAAATTTATGATGCTGAACATGATGAAGTTGATGGTAAGTCTTTTCTTGATGAATCTCGTGATGATCGCCACCAGTTTCGTTTTATTGTCTCGCCAGAAGACGCCACCGAATTGGAAAATTTAAAAGCCTATACCCGTGATTTAATGAATCAGATGGAACATGATTTGGGAACCAAGCTTGATTGGGTGGCAGTTGATCATTTTAATACTGATAACCCGCACACCCATATTATTGTCAGAGGTGTTGATGAAGACGGAAAAGATTTAATCATTGCGCGAGATTATATGTCGTCTGGTTTCCGCGAACGTGCAATAGATCTTGCTACCGATGAATTGGGCCCAAGACATGAGCATGAGATCGCAATGACCATGAAAAATGAGGTCAGCAAAAACCGTTTCACATCTATTGATAGAAAGCTAATTGCCAATGCAGAATTTGGTCAAGTAGACATGAGAGGCCAACCACCTAAAGGCTATAAAAAATTTAACCATTCATTGCAATTAGGTAGATTGGAAAAGCTTGAAAACATGCAGCTTGCTAGAAAGGTTTCCGCTGGCATTTGGCAATTGTCTGGAGACATGGAGCCGACATTACGTGAGCTTGGAATGCGTAGTGATATAATCAAAACCATCCATGCTGAAATGACTCGAAGCGGCAAGCCCGAATTGAATGTGAATTATGAAATATTTAACGCTCAAGATCAGAAGAATAGAACTGTGACAGGGCAAATCATTGGGAAAGGTTTTTCCAATGAAAGCGAAGATAACTATTACCTAGTGATAGAGGGAGTTGATGGTAAAACTCACTATGCAGATTTAAAACAAAATGATAATATTCAAGACTATCACCGTGGCAGCATTGTTGAATTGGTGCCAAAGAATACTGAACCACAAAAAAGCGACCGCAACATTTCAAGAATAGCATATGCCAATGGCGGAGTTTATAGCGAAGAGCTTCATGCTAGTGATGGTGCTAATTCAGAAAATTACATTCAATCACATGTACGAAGATTAGAAGCCTTAAGACGCGCCAACATTGTCAGGCGCTTTAGTGATGGTAGTTTTGATATACCCGATAATTATCTCGAAAAAGTCGAAGAATATCAGAAATCACAAGCCCATAAATCTCCGCTAAATGTTGTGACTAAATCTAGTTATTCACTTGATGTTCAGGTGACATCTTCTGGTGCAACATGGCTGGATAAGAATTTGGTCAGTAAAGATAAATTACCAATGAGTAATGTTGGATTTGGTGGGGAAGTGGATGCTGCTTTAAAACGCAGGCAGGCGTATCTTGTCAATAACGGGTTTGCCGAAGAAACCGATAAGGGAATTACCTATCAACGCGGCATGTTGAAAAACCTTGAACAACGGGAAATCAATAAAGTCACCGCAAAAATATCTAGTGAGATTGGCAAACAATATGTTCCAGCTAGCAAGGGTGATCAAGTTGAGGGCATCTATACCAAATCTGTTGAATTGGCATCAGGCCGCTTTGCTATCGTTGAACAATCCAAAGAGTTTAATCTAGTCCCTTGGCGATCCGTGTTGGAACGTTCGCGCAATCAACTGGTTTCAGGTAAAGTCGGGGGCACTGGTATCTCATGGCAGGTTGGTAAAAGACGTGGTTTGGGAATTAATTAAATAAGGCTGAGTGAAATTTTATGTTTAACTTAATTACAAAAGAGTCTTAGCATAAAAGCTTGATTGATGATATGATGCATCAATAGTATGATTATTAGCGCAACTCTTGGAAGGCTGCTTTATGGGTACAACACGCAAAACAATTACCGTCACTGAGCAACAAGATAGCTGGATTAAAGCTCAAATTACAGCAGGGGAATTCACAAATGATAGTGAATATATCCGTGATTTGATACGCCGAGATCAGGCTGGTCAAGCTGATATAGAAGCAATCCGTGCCTTACTGATCGAAGGCGAAGAAAGTGGAGAACCACAGCCGTTTAATGGTGAGCAATTTAAACAAGAAATGATTGCGAAACATGGCTAAAAATAAGTTTGAATATCGGTTGTCACCGAAAGCCAGGGCCGATATGGAATCTGTCTGGTTATACTCATTAGGTCAATGGGGAGTGACACAAACAGAACGATATGTTGATGACTTGACGGAGGCATTTGGATTTCTAGCCGAAAGGCCAAACGCCGGAGTTGGGTGCGACAATATTCGAGTTGGCTATCGGAAGTACCCAGTAATTCGCCACGTGATTTATTATCGTAAAACTAATTACGGTGTTGAGGTCATGCGCGTTTTACATAATCAAATGCTAGCGGCACGGCATTTCTAACTAGGAAATGTTCAATACTATTTACGCACGTCATCATTTTCGATTATTTTTTTTGGATTTAGAATGTTGGACTAAACTGTATTCAAAATCCTATCAATGTTGATGTTTAACTTCTGCATCTAAAATTGCACCAGATTCAACCCTAAGAATTTTTTGTTGGATAATGCCTTTGATTTTTGCAGAGGCAAGTATTTCTACTTTCTTAGATTTGATTTCACCATTAAAATTACCTGCAATCCTAACATTCTCAGAATGTATGGTGCCAATACATATTGCTGATTTTTCCATCGTAATTTTACTGGCCGTCATGTAGCCATTGATTGAACCGTGAATGGTTATTTCGTGGCCAGCAATAATGCTGCCTTCGATTGCTGTATTTTGAGTTATGATCGTGTTGGTGCTATTTGTTTTTTGACTAAAAGGTTGATAGATTGGTTTGGGTGGAGGGGTCAATATGAATTGCCTTATTTATGTATGTTTGTAACAAAAAATAATTTGCGATGATTTCAAAAAGCGAACTTAGTTATCGCTCCCAGCATTAAGAAATTTTACAATGCCAATGTCTAATATCTGACTTTGAGTTATTATAGATTTTATATGACAATTACTATGCATTTTATGCATGACTGTCAGTTTCTATTGGTGCTACCAATTCTGCGTACTAATTCTATAGTTCTATTAGAAATTAAAATCAGATAGCTCTTAGGAAAGGACTACAGAATGGCATATATTCTACACACAAGTGAAACTCATCACCTTCCAACTTTTGCTACAACGATAAAAAACTTCTTCAAGAAAATGGGCACAGCAATTGTTAAAGCTCAAACAGCTCGCGCTGATCGTTATATTTCTCAGATGAAGTTCTAAAATTTAGAATACAATAATTTAAAATTCCAAACCCTTCGACAATTTGTCGGAGGGTTTTTTTGTGCAATAAGCGCCAGATTACAAAAAAGTTAGATTTATTAAGGCAGAATAAAACTAGAATATCTTATACACTTTTTCTTTAACATCACTGGGCTCATAGCTCAGATAACCTCAAATCACTTGAGTCTAAGTTTGTATCAATAAACTGTTATATTACAATATATTCTGATAATTTCTTAATTGACTAGTTAAAGAAAAATCTACTTTCTATAGGGGCGGCATGAGACAATTCTCATGCTCGGAAAGGTGAATAAATGACCCCGACAAAATTCCTATTTGGTCAAATTATACTGGTGTTTCTTGTTGTACTTCTCACTACGTGGGCAGCTACACAATGGGCAGCGGACATGCTTGGCCATCAGGTCGGTCTTGGGTCGGCATGGTTCCATCTTAACAATGTGCCGATCTATCTCCCTCATCGTTTGTACCAATGGTGGTATGCCTATGACGCTTATGCGCCAGAGGTATTCAACAAAGCTGGACTATTGGCAGGTACAGGCGGTGTTGTCGGGGTCATAGTTGCAATTGCAGGATCTCTTTGGAGAGCAAGGCAGGACAAAAACGTAACCACATATGGTTCATCGCGCTGGCTCACTCCCAAAGAAATTCGGCAGGCGCAATTATTCGAGCCTAAAGGTGTTTTTCTTGGAAAATTTGATGATGAGTATCTTCGCCACGATGGTCCAGAACATATTATGGCTTTTGCTCCAACCCGTTCAGGTAAAGGTGTCGGTCTTGTCATACCCACATTGTTAAGCTGGACAGGTTCAGTTATCGTCCACGACATTAAAGGTGAAAATTGGCAAATCACAGCAGGGTGGCGCTCTAAGTTTTCACATTGCTTGATGTTCAATCCTACCGAAGTTACCAGCGCCAAATATAATCCATTATTAGAAGTTCGTCGCGGAGACAATGAAGTTCGCGACGTTCAGAATATTGCTGACATTTTGGTTGACCCTGAAGGATCACTCGAAAAACGTAATCATTGGGAAAAAACCAGCCATGCACTTTTGGTTGGCGCCATATTACATGTTCTCTATTCTTCAAAAGAAAAAACGTTAGCCCAAGTTTCAGTTTTCTTGAGTGACCCGAGCAAAACATTTGGCCGCACTCTTCGGGATATGATGAACACAAAGCATTTAGACACTGGTGTTCATCCAGTCATTGCATCAGCAGCTAGAGAGCTTTTAAATAAATCTGAAAATGAACGTTCAGGGGTTCTTTCAACCGCAATGTCATTTCTTGGTCTATATCGTGACCCAACCGTGGCAAAAGTAACCTCATCATCAGACTGGCGCATTGCTGATTTGATGGATGCCGAACAACCAGTTTCACTTTACCTTGTTGTCCCGCCATCTGACATTTCCAGAACCAAACCACTCATTCGCTTGATCCTAAATCAAATCGGTCGCCGTCTTACGGAAAAACTTGAAGTCCAACAAGAAAAACAACACAAGCACAGATTACTAATGATGCTTGATGAGTTTCCAGCATTAGGTCGCCTAGATTTCTTTGAGAGCGCTCTAGCTTTCATGGCTGGTTACGGCATTAAAGCTTATCTCATCGCACAGTCATTAAATCAAATCGACAAGGCTTATGGCGAATATAATTCCATTTTGGATAATTGTCACATTCGCGTTGTATTTGCCACCAATGATGAACGCACAGCTAGACGTGTTTCTGACAGCCTTGGCACAGCCACAGAAATGCGTGCCCAGAAAAACTATGCTGGTCATAGATTAGCGCCTTGGTTGTCACACGTCATGGTTTCGCGCCAAGAAACAATGCGTCAACTATTAACACCTGGCGAAGTGATGCAATTACCAGACGATCAAGAAGTTATTATGCTTTCTGGTCAACCACCAATCCTAGCTCAAAAACTTAGATATTTTGAAGATCAAAACTTCTCAGGTCGCATCCTCCCCTCGATTGACCTGAGCGCGGGCGGTCCTTATCAAGACCGCCCGCACCCAAGATTTGATGATTGGGCTGGCCGTGTTCGCAATCCAAAAAAATCAGATGATACGAATAAACCTTCAGTCGGATATGTGGATGAAGGTGGCATGGAAAGACACCCAAGCCTTGAATCAGAGGCGGCAACTATCAAAGTTGAAACCGAAGTAATATGATTAACTCTTTTCTTTTTAAAAACAGTAACCGTCTACAATATGTACACGGTTACCTTAATAACAAATAAGGATTGGAACATGTTTGATAATGTATTGATTGAAAGTATACAGGATATTGAAAACATAGAAAAAACCCCGTATATGGACATATTCCCCAGGCAAAGCACGATAGATCTTATAG
>JADGDI010000069.1:0-4784 GCA_016744975.1 Hyphomicrobiales bacterium
TTATAGTCAACAGTTAGAATTTCTAGCGAATATTTAATTTGAACTCATATAAGTTTTTTCAATTAAAAATCCTTAAAACTCTTTAGCGCCTCACGGTCATAACCGTTACTTGCCACCCACAATTGTCTTGTATAATCTTGATTCATTGATCCATTATGCAACTGCTCAGCGTTAATTACTTCAATAATTTTGCCGCGGTTCATAACTGCTATTTTTTCGCATAAATGCCCAACCACTGCTAAATCATGGCTAACCATAATATAAGTAAGGCCATGAGTTTGGCGTAATTCTGCCAATAAATTCAGTATTTCAGCCTGCACCGATACATCAAGTGCACTGGTTGGCTCATCCAACAATACGATTTTTGGCTCCAATATCAAAGCTCGGGCAATTGCAACCCTTTGGCGCTGCCCGCCCGATACTTGGTGTGGGTAACGAAAGCGGAACTCTGCGCCTAAGCCCACTTCTTCAAGTGCTGCCACAATACGCTCATCTATTCTATCAAATTTATGAATTGCCAATGGTTCCTTGAGTGTATCATTCACCGTGCGGCGCGGGTGTAGAGAACCAAACGGGTCTTGAAATACCATTTGCATGAATTTTCTAGATGCAAGATCCCGTTTTTGGCCAATTTTTTGACCGTTTACCTCAACATTACCGCTCCAGCTATCCACAATACCAACAATTGCTCGTAAAATAGTGGATTTCCCAGAACCAGACTCACCAACCAAGCCATAACTATCGCCTTTTGCAACGTTAAAGCGAGCATCTTGTACAGCATGGATTGCATTTTTTTGCGATCCAAAAACAACATTTAAACCATCAACTTTAATCATGCTTGCGCTCCTATAACATCCATCCAAGCAGGATCACGGTTAAGTACAGGTAATTTACCAGTAGTTTTTTTCATATTCGGCAAACAATTGAGCAGTCCTTGGGTATAAGGGTGCTTTGCATTATGCAAATCTTTTGCATCCAGCGTTTCCATAATTTGCCCGCCATACATTACCAAAACGCGGTCACAAAAAGACGACACTAGATTTAAATCATGGCTGATTAAGACCAAGCCCATACCGCGTTCGCGTACCATATCATCCAATAAGGCTAATACTTGATTTTGCACAGTGACATCTAACGCCGAAGTTGGCTCATCAGCAATCATCACTTTTGGATTGGTTATTAACATCATAGCAATCATGATGCGTTGCCCCATACCGCCTGAAACTTGGTGTGGGAAAAGGTCAAATACTTTTTCTGGCTCACGAATACGCACAGTATCCAGCATTTCAAGCGCTTTAATCAGTGACTCTTTTTTAGAGATTTTGGCATGGACACGGCATGATTCCGCAATTTGCTTGCCAACACTAATCACTGGATTAAGTGAATATTTTGGGTCTTGCATGATCATAGAAATTCGTGCTCCGCGAATATCACGCATAGTTTTTGAGCTGGCGGTCATCAAATCCAAACCATCAAACATCATTTCATCGGCAGTAATCATGCCATTACCAGCGGTAAGGCGCAGCAATGCGCGGCCTGTTTGTGATTTGCCAGAACCAGACTCACCAACAATACCCAGCCTCTCTTGACCAAGCTCAAAATTCACCCCGCGAACGGCATGTACTTCACCTTTAGGAGTTGAAAATTTTACATGTAGATTTTTAACTTTAATCAGTGGTTTCTTATCCATATTGGGCATATCAATCTCCTCCGCCACTGCGTGGGTCTAACACATCACGCAAGCCATCACCAAGTAAGTTAAAGCCCAAACTAACCACTAAAATGGCAATACCAGGGATGGTTGGTACCCACCATTGATCTAGTAAAAAATCACGCCCTGTTGCAATCATCGCGCCCCATTCTGCAAGGGGTGGCTGCGCACCTAAACCTAAGAAACCAAGACCAGCTGCGGTTAGAATAATCCCCGCCATATCAAGTGTTAGCCGAACAATGGTTGATGATAGACACATTGGCATAATATGTGACATTAAAATCCGAACCTTTGATGCGCCTTGAATTTCGGCGGCCATAATATATTCGCTGCCGCGCACTGTTAAGGTTTCTGCCCGTGCTAGCCGCGCATAAGGTGACCAAGACGTAATGGCAATTGCTAAAACTGCGTTTTCTAGGCCTGGGCCAAGCACCGCAACAAATGCCAATGCTAAAATTAGCCGTGGGAATGACAAAAATATATCTGTAATACGCATCAAGGTTTTATCAACCCAGCCACCAAACAAACCCGCCGTCATACCAACAATTAGGCCGATCGGCATAACAATGACCGAAACTAAGAACACAATATAAAGTGTTACTCTAGCCCCCCAAACAATGCGTTCATAAATATCGCGACCTAGCTCATCAGTACCAAACCAATGCGCCCAAGTTGGTGGTTGCAAACGGTTTGCCAATTCTTGCTCAACGCCATTGGAATGCGTGATCAAAGGAGCAAAAATAGCAATCAATATTAGTGATACAATAATGAATAAGCCGAGCATAGCAATTGGGTTGGTTTTAAAGCTTAACCAGCCAATATAAATCCGTTGTAGCTTCGCCTGAAGTGCATTGGCTGGGCTATCTGATAAAAGCCATGCCCTAATGTCTTGCTTATCGTCACTGACTTTATTTAGTCGTTCAGTCATAAAAAGTCTTTCTACATTCGCGCGATATCAGCGCAATGCTTATTATTTTGCTCTTGGATCAACCAAGCGGTATAAAAGGTCAGATATCAAATTTATCCCAACAAAGCTGATGCCCACCACCAATGTACCGCCTATTACCGCATTCATATCTGCATTAAACAATGAATTGGTAATATATTGTCCAATTCCCGGCCAAGCAAATATAGTTTCGGTTAATACCGCCCCTTCAAGCAAACTCGCAAAAGTTAGGCCAATAACGGTGATCAATTGTACTAAGACATTTCTGAAGGCATGCCCCCAAACCACACCAAGTTCACTTAAGCCTTTAACCCGTGCCGTAAGTACATATTCTTGGTTAAGCTGATCAAGCATAAACGACCTTGTCATTCTAGAAATATATGCCAATGAATAAATGGTCAGCATAATTGCAGGTAAAATTATATGTCCAAGTGCGTTGTTAAATACATCCCACTCGCCAGCCAGTGCCGCATCGAGCATGATTATGCCAGTTACTTGCTCAACAATACCATCGTAATAAAAATCTATTCGCCCAGGGCCTGGTACCCAGTCGAGTTTTGCATAAAACACCAAGAGTGCAACCATCCCAAGCCAAAAAATGGGGATACTATTGCCAATTAGGCCTAATATTCGCACCGAATGGTCTATTAATTTACCCTGATTAACTGCGGCTAATACACCTGATGGTATGCCCAATATAACGCCACCAATAGTAGCCACTAATGCAAGTTCTAAAGTTGCAGGGAAAAAGCGTTTTATGTCTTCAATAACGGGTTGTGAGGTCATGACCGAATAGCCAAAATCACCTTGTAGAATATTACCTAAAAAGATAATAAATTGTTCCCAAAGCGGCTTATCTAAGCCAAGTTTCAAGAACATTTCTTGATATATTTCGTCGGACGCTCGGTCGCCAACAATGGCGATAACTGGGTCGGTCGGCATGACTCTGCCGATGACAAAGGTAACAATAAACAACCCTAAAAAAGTCATTGCCACCATGATCAACATGCTGAATATTTTCGACAAAACCCGAATAAGAGACGTTACAAATGGCGTCCCTTGGTTTACTAATGTCATTTCTTATTGCCTATTTAACTGCCTTAAGCTTACGCTTAAAAAACATCTGGCCAAACCATTAAAGATATGATTTGACCAGATACATCAAAACTATTATTTTTTGACGATTGTTCTGTAGAATGTTTGGTCAGTGGTTACACCATTAACAAAACCAGATACATTATCGCCACGGCCAATCAAACCAATGGCTTGGAACATGACAGTAAATGCAGAATCTTCACGTACCATTTTTTGCAAGTCTTGATAAATTGCATGGCGCTTAGCTGGGTCAGATTCAGCAGCTGCTTTTGCGGTAAGCGGTGTTACTGCTTTTGCATCCCATGCATTACGCCACGTTAACTTACCTGTAAGTTTAGCCGCAAAGTCATTATTTGGGTTATGCGCAAACGCATCGGCATTTGAATGTGGGTCTGCATAGTCAGGGCCCCAGCGCGCAACAATCAGCTCATGCTTACGTGCGCGATATTTAGGCCATAATGTTGAGCCATCTGAAAGGATAATTTCAGAGTCAATTCCCAATGCTTTCAAGCTTTGTTGAACGCTTTGCGCAACTTCTTTAAATGGTGATTTATTCAGCGTATCAATGGTAATTTTTGTGTCCGCTGGAATATTCGCTTCGCCAGCCAAAGCTTTGGCTTTTTCTGGATCATAACTATATGGATTTTCCATACTTGCTGCCCACATACCTGATGGCCAGAAAGACTGATGTATCTTATATTGACCGTCTAGGAATGAACCTATCATGCCTTCATAATCAACCATATAGCGCATGGCTTCACGCAGTTTTGGATTAGACAAAACTGGATGTTCCATATTATTAGCCAAATACATTAAATAGCCTTTTGGATAGCTATCTACTGTAACGCCCTCTTTACCAGCAAGACCTTTTACTTGGTCAGCGGTTAAATCCATCGCGGCATCAACATCACCTTTTTCGAGCAATAAACGCTGTGCAGACGCTTCAGGCACATGACGCAAGGCAATCGTTTTCATCGCTGGTGCACCATGGCGATCATCAGGGTTAGAGGTTAAAAGCACCAATTCATTGGC
>JADGDI010000069.1:4794-13262 GCA_016744975.1 Hyphomicrobiales bacterium
TCTTGCACTTTTACTTTCATGCCTTTAAGGAGATCGGAATCATCTACCATTTTTTTAATATTTCCGGCCGAAGTTACGGCTCCCTGAAATCCGCGCAATTGGTGTAGTCTGGCATCGTATGGTTTTAGATTTGCCTTCAAAGCTTCTAATAGTATTTCACCATCAACTTCATGCTCTTGAACTAGCTTTTTATCTACCACAGAGGCAATATTCGCTGAAAGCAGGTTTAGAACCAACGCAGGTGAGAAGTCAGCTAAAATATTCACTTCAACAGTGTTATCATCAATCGCTACAACTGCTGTATCAACATTTTCAGCAGTCCAACCAATTTGTGAAATAATGAATGAAGGTGTTTTGTTTAACTTAATAGCCCGACCCAGTGAATAAGCCACATCATGTGCAGTAAGTGGGTTGCCTGAATGGAAGTTTATACCAGAACGGATTTTTAGGGTAATCTTTTTACCATCGTCAGAGAATTCATAACTTTCTGCAGCACCACCAACCAATTTGGTCATGTCATCAGGTTCAAACATCATAACACGCTCATACATGTTTGCAACCACACGACCTGCTGAAAATTCAAAAACCTCAGCTGGGTCAAATGTAATAATATCCGCAATATTACGCGCAACCACAAACGTGTCCGCTGGCGTAGCAGCAAAGGCTGGTATCGCAGTAGAGGCGGCCAATATAGCTACCATTGACAGTCGCTTAAACGACTTTACATAATTCATATTTTAGCTCCCTTTTATTATTATCCATACAAAAACTGTACGAATATAATCCCTATTAAATTCTTATTTTTTAATCTAAGCAAAAAGCAAAGAAATAATCTAGTGCCATTAGCGCACTAACTATGCCAATATAGCATAGTTTCGAAATAAACAAATTTTCATTAAGAATTTATTATAAGCTTATGAAAAATTAGGAGAACTAAATGGAAATTAAATGGATTGAAGATTTTATTTCCCTTGCAAGAACGGGGAATTTTTCTAAATCAGCGAGTGAGCGTAATGTAACTCAACCTGCATTTGGACGGCGCATCAAATCCTTAGAAAGATGGCTCGGCGCGGAATTGATTGACCGAAGCACCTATCCAGTTACCCTTACTAAAGAGGGTATGCAATTTAGGGAAACCGCAAACACCCTATTGTCTGAGCTATATAGAGACAAAGCAACGTTTCACAATGTTAAGCTTGCTCATAAAGCTGACATAAAAATTTCTGCATCAACCAATTTGATTATTAATTTTATTCCAAAATTATTAGCTGAATTATATATAAAAATCTCACCATTCACAGTATCCATAAAAACACAAATTTTCAACAACATGATACAAGACCTTGTCGATACCGACATTGACCTTGTCATTCAATATTATTTTAAAGACATTCCATTATTGATGGATACCCACTTAATCCAATGGCTAACTTTATTTAAAGAACCAATTAAGCTCTATTCAACGGTTGATGCCAATGGTAAGGCTAAATTTGATTTAAATGACAAGAGCCAAGCACCATTTCCACTTATGGCCTATTCAAGTGATGGGTATTTTTCAAAAATTGTTACACAAATTATGAGTGATACCGCACTGGATCCAGCTCAATTTACCCATATAGTAGAAAGCCCTACAGCAGAATATTTATTAAATATTTCTCGTAACATTCCTTCCATAATTTGGCTACCTGAAAGCGCAGCTACAAAAGCAATCGAAGAAAAAAAAATCATTGCAATTGGTAACGGGCAATGGGATTCAGAAATTGAAGTTCGAATTTTCTTTGGACGAGAAGCAAAAAGTACTTTAGCCGCCCAAATTTTCAACCATATTAAACAATCTAAGTTGGTTTACTAATATTAAGAGAATTGAAACTGTATTGTCTGTTATTTAACATATGGAATCATATGGTTAGGTTAGTATTATAGAATTTTTTTTGGAAAGAATGATTTAAAATGTCATATTACATATTCATCGAACCTGATCAAAAACCTAACAACAACTGTTTAATTTTGCATCTTCGCAAAATCATCTGCCAAATCCTTAGAATCATAGATAATAGTTTAGCAAGGCATCTACAAGAACGTTTGGAAACCACCTAGCGCACAATAACTACTTTGTCAAAAATATAATTCTGACTATTTAGGTAAAAACTCTTTAAGCATCGACTTATTGATTTCTATGCCTAAACCAGGGCCATTTGGCACAGGCACTACACCATTTTTATGTTCAATTGGTTTGGTGACAATTGACTGTCTAAATGGGTTATATGTGCGATCAAATTCTAACTTAGGAGAATATTCATTATGACATATCGGCATAGGTGGGATAATTGCATGAAAATGCAACCCAGCCGCCAAAGCAACTGCCGTGCCCCAAACATGAGGTACCAACCTCACATGATTAACCTCGCACAATGTGATAATTTTGCGTGCTTCGCTAAGCCCACCAACCCCGCACACATCAGGCTGTAATATGTCCACGCTGTTTTTTTCTAGGGCAGTTTGTATCGCATAGCGGCCATGCCATGTTTCACCAGCAGCAATAGGCAGCGGTTGTCGCGCACGTATCATTTGATATGCATCAAGCGCTTCTGGAATAACAGGTTCTTCAAACCACTCAATGTTAAACTGCTCAACTGCACAACCAATTTTTATCGCATCTATTGTGTCATAACCATGATTGGCATCAATCATAATTTCGATATCACCGCCCAATGCTTGACGCAATGCTTTTATGGTTTCAATATCATTTTTAACACCAAAGCCGATTTTAATTTTTACGGCTTTAAAGCCCTCTTCAACCCGAGCGACCATCTCTTCTATGCATGATTGTTGGTGATCACAACCTTCCTGGCGAAAGCCGCCTGTTGCATAAGCTGGAATCTCCATACGATAGGCGCCGCCCATGAGCTGATAAATTGGTGCGTCAAAATACTTGCCCGCAATGTCCCATAAAGCGATATCGATACCGCTTAATGCGGTATGTATCGGCCCACGCTGCCCTTGGTCTCTATACTGATTGTAAACAGATTGCCATATAGGTTCAATATTCAGTGGGTTGTGGCCAATATTCAATGAAGACATTGATTTAACAACCGCCGCATTAATATCAGCAGAGCCTAAACACTCACCCCAGCCGACAATGCCATTATCGCAAATTATTTCAACAAGACAATGAAAACGTGCTTTGAATGTTGAAAAAGAGGATTGAAAAGGCTGTTCTAATTCATGATACAATAAGTGAGTGTTAATTTCTATAATTTGCATTAATTATAACCTTTCATAATGTGACGGAGCATTTCAACTTCTTCAGGGGTTAAATCTGAAAGTGGTGGGCGTAAGCTACCTGCATTTTTACCAATTATATTTACACCCGCTTTAATGGCAGATACTGCATATCCTGGCGCACGATCCCTCACCTTCATGAATGGATAGAAGAAATCTTTTAACAACCGATTCATTGTGATTTTATCTTTTGCGCGCATGGCAGTATAAAATTCTAAAGCCATTTCAGGGATAAAGTTAAACACAGCCGATGAATAGGTTGAAACGCCCATTGCATCATAGGCCTCTGCAAACATTTCATGTGTTGGCATGCCACCAATATATGAGAGCCTATTACCACATTTTACAATAATTTCTCGCACCAAGTTAATATCACCCGTACCATCTTTAAAGCCAATTAAATTTGGGCAAACATCGACAAGATGGGCAAGTGTTTGGGCGTTCACGATAGCATTTGCTCTATTATATATTATGACGCCGAAGTTAACAGAGTCGCACACTGCTTTAATATGTTGGTAAAGGCCATCTTGGGTGCCGCCGATGAGGTAGTTAGGTAATAATAAAATACCATCTGCACCTTTTGCCTCTACTGCTTGTGCGATTTCAATAGCCATTTTAGTACCATAGCCACAACCTGCAATAATGGGCATATCGCCAGATATTTCTTTTGCAGATTGAACAACCTCTACGATTTCTTTTGGTGTGAGGGAAAACAATTCTCCTGTGCCGCCCGCCGCAAATAGTGCGGCTGCAGGATATTGAGATAACCATGATATATGATCTTGATAGGTTCGTTTATTAAATTCTAATTCTTCATCAAAATGAGTGACAGGAAATGACAATAAGCCAGAGGCGATGGTTTTTTTTAATTCAGAAGGGTTCATTCTAGCACTTTCAAGTTCTATTTTGCACATTATATCAAAAACTAGGTTTGACATTTTACATTTAAACTAGAGCTTAAAATCATATTTGTTAATATTTGTATGACCAATTTATAGTGTGCAATATAAAATAATTACTATAATTGCTTAGAAAGCCGCAGGAGTAGTCGATAATTTTCAGCGCTTTTGGTGAGATGTTCATGCATTGCGGAGCGCGCAGCCTCAACATCATTCCTAGAAATCGCATCCATTATGGCTTGATGCTCTTTTAAAATACGCCCTTCAAATTGTGGATCATGCTTTAAGTTAGCCATTGTCCGCAACGCAGAGCGCGGAATAATACTTCGCCCAACTATAGTGAGGAATTCTATAAATTTTGCATTATTTGAGGCTTCGGCAATCGAAACATGGAAAGCGAAGTCTTCTTTTTCAGAGCTTTCATTGTTTATAACTTTTTGCTTAAAAGCATTAAATTTTTCAAATATATTTGCCTCCTGCGAAGGTGAGCAACGCTTTGCCGCTAGCCCTGCTGCGCCAGTCTCTACCGCATCGCGCAGCTCTAAAGTTTCAATCACAGATGATAAAACAGAGGGGTTTGAACTTAAGGATGTCAAGCCCATTGGTGGCAACTTAGGTTCAATTACAAATATTCCAGAGCCTTGACGCGAGGCAAGTAAACCATCTGCCTTTAAGCCTGACACAGCCTCCCTTATGACGGTTCTACTGACATCATACTGACTAGCCAACGCATGTTCTGTCGGTAACTTATCTCCTGGCACCCAGTCACCATTGATGATTTTTTGCTTCAGCAAACCTTTGGTTTTTTTTGTTAGACTTTGCCGTGAGTTTTTGGGTGTATTCATATTGTGAGCTTTTATCGTTTAAGAGATTAGATACATAATAGTCATTCTAAATTTTACTGCAAAATAAAAATTAATTTATATTTGTAATACAAATATTGACAGATTAATGTAACTAATATATAAATTTGAGCGTGAATTAAAAACCATCTATTGGGAGGTAGAAATGAATAAAATGAATTTTCTTAAAACCGCAACCACTACACTTGTTGCAACAAGTGCTTTGCTTGCAGTTTCATCCGCACACGCTAACTGGAAGGGTTGGAATATTCATGTTCCTGACTATCCCGTATCTATAGGTATGGATAAATTTACCAGCTTGGTTGAAGCCAATACAGATATAAAAGCTAAGACATTTCATAATGGCGTTCTGGGCAATCAGTCCGATGCCATTAAGCAGGTGCAGCTTGGTGCGCTCAGTTTTGCTGTGTTTAATTTAGGTCCTATCGGGCCAATTGTGCCTGCAACAAATGTAGTTTCTTTACCATTTGTTTTTAAAGACATGGATCATATGCATCGTGTTATGGATGGACCGTTTGGCGATAAACTTAGTGCCGCAATGGAAGAAAAAGGCCTAGTAGGTCTTGCTTGGTACGATTCTGGCGCTCGATCATTCTACAATTCAGTAAAGCCAATCACAGAAGTTGCTGACATGAAGGGACTTAAATTTCGTGTTATGGGCAACCCCATATTTGTAGAGATGGTTGAAGCTTTGGGTGGCAATGCCACGCCAATGGCATTTTCAGAAGTGTTCCAATCATTAAAAACAGGTGTTATCGACGGAGCAGAAAATAACTGGCCATCATATGAGTCTACATCTCATTTTGAAGTGGCCAGCTATTACTCATTAAGTCAGCATTTGATTATTCCCGAATGCTTATGCATGAGTAAAATCACTTGGGATGGCTTGTCAGATGATGATAAAGCAGCAGTTAAATCAGCCGCTCGCGAAAGTGCTGTTCTACAGCGTGAAGAATGGGCAAAGCGGGCGCTTAAAAGTCGCAAAATTGTCGAAGCTGGTGGGGTTAAATTTAACCAAATCCCAAATAAAGCAGCTTTTCAAGATGCGATGGGTATGGTTTACAAAAAAGCAGTTGAAAAATCACCTATCCTAGAAGATTATATCAATGCAATTAAAGCTGTCGATTAATTTTACGATATCTCATCGCCTCCTTAATTGAAGGCGATGATTTTTGATATAGAGGGTGGAGATGAACAAGCTTCGTGACGTTCAAATAAAATTAGATAAAGCATTGTCCATAATTTCCAACATTATACAATTCGTTTCTGGTATTTGCTTAATAGTCATTATTGGTACATTTGCCTGGCTTGTATATGGACGATATATTTTAAACTCAACACCGACTTGGGTCGAGCAGTTGGCGCTAATTTTAGTCGTGGTGATTACATTTTTATCATCTGCTGTTGGGTTGAAAGAGCGCACTCATTTAAATGTTGATATTTTGCCTTATATGTTGCCACTAAAACCGCGATCAATATTACTTATGCTTATTGATCTTATGCTCATTTGGTTTGGTTATATGATGATGGTCAACTCTTATGGCCTTGCGGTGTTTAATTGGACCACCGAAATACCTTTATTGGATATACCCCTTGGTGTGCGCTCAATCCCGCTTATTATTAGTGGTTTTTTAATTATTTTATTTTGTTTCAATAATTTTTTAAGAAACTTATTGTGTGTGTTTACTGGTGAAGAGCCAGATGAAGCAGACGACACTGTTAATCCACTCACCGAAGTCGAGTTAAGGGAGAAGACATAATGGGCTTGACCATATTATTTGGACTTTTTGCTTTGGGCATATTTATGGGTGTACCAGTTGCTTATACAATCGGAATTGCTGCAGTCGCAACCTTTGCATATGAGGGTTTACCAATTTTAATTGCATTTCAACGCATTGAATCAGGTATTTCCGTATTCTCTTTATTGGCCATACCATTCTTTATTTTTGCTGGTGAGTTGATGTTACATGGTGGTATTGCAACCCGTTTGGTTCACCTTGCATCATCTGCTGTTGGCTGGATGCGTGGCGGCCTTGGCCAAGTGAATGTATTTGCAAGCATGCTTTTTGGTGGCATTTCTGGATCTGCGGTTGCTGATGTTTCAGCACTCGGATCATTACTCATCCCCGTAATGAAAGAAAAGGGCTATAGTGCTGATTATGCGGTAAACGTCACCGTAACGTCATCTATTGCAGGCATTATGATTCCACCCAGCCATAATATGATTCTATATGTAGTGGCCGCTGGCGGTGGCATGTCGGTGTCTAAATTATTTATGGCAGGCATTGTCCCTGGAATACTTATGTGCGTGGGGCTGGGCATTGCCGCTAGATGGATAGCCATTCGTAAAAATTTTCCAACAGAAACGTTTGAAGGCTGGAAAATTGTATTATTATCAGCTGTTTACGCACTTCCTGGCCTATTTACTGCTGTTATTATTGTTGGCGGCGCATTGTCTGGCGTCTTTACAGTTACAGAATCTGGCGCTATTGGTGCGATATATGCCATTTTGGTCACAGTTATTGTTTATCGCTCGTTATCATTAAAAGCGTTTTGGACTGCCGTTATCAATGCAGTACGCACTACAGCTATGGTTATGATTTTGGTGGCTTGTGCATCTGCATTTGGTTATTTATTAGCATATTATAGTGTACCAGAACAATTAACGGCTTTGCTTTACTTTGTATCTGACAACCCAATTGTCATTCTATTGGTATTAAACTTAATGTTGCTTTTATTGGGTATGATTATGGACATGGCGGCGTTGATTTTAATCTGCACCCCTATATTCCTACCAGTAGTGGTGAGTTTGGGTATGGATCTGACCTTGCCCCCTTTGTTGGACCACTTGAATCGCTAAAATTCAATATGATTGCTTAAATCTGCTAGGGCTGATTTAAGCTCTGAAGCATCTCCATTGGGGCTTTGTTGCCAATGGATGAATGCGGGCGAATATTGTTATACTCATCTCGCCATGCTTCACATTTTGATTGTGCCTCTTCTAGATCCAAAAACCAAGACAAATTTAAACATTCTGATCTAAACTTGCCATTAAATGATTCAATAAATGCATTATCTGTTGGTTTGCCAGGGCGACTAAAATCTAGTTTTACATTATTTATATACGCCCATAAATCAAGCTCCTTACTTATAAATTCTGGGCCATTGTCCACCCTGATTGTTTTGGGCAACCCGTATATTGGCCTGACCCTTTCTAGCGTATCCACAACATGACAAGCACGATATTGTCTTCGAACATCAACCGCTGGGGATATTTTGCTATAAGCATCAACAATGGTTAAAATACGAATACGACGCCCATCAAATAACTGATCATGAACAAAATCCATTGCCCAAACATCATTAGCAATGACTGCATCTTTTCTATCTTCTCTAAGTTTTGCAGACACTTTACGTTTAGGCG
>JADGDI010000006.1 GCA_016744975.1 Hyphomicrobiales bacterium
CACCTGCGGGTTGCACAATATTAGGTTCAACATGCCGATAACCAAGCTCGCTTGCTAATGCAGTTACGCTTTCATTGATATATTTTTCGTAATCTTTTTTATCATTCATTATCTTCAACCTTTCATCATCATATTTGGCATTTTTAAAACTTAATTTTGATGATGGGGTTTTGCCAATATTTTTTTGACATTTTCGACCAATGTTTCTGATTTAACTAGCATTTGTGCAACTTGTGAGCTGCGCCATTCTTGATTGTCTGCAATATCTTTAGAGGCTTGTGAACCAATGACTAAATCTTTTATGGTAATCTGGCCATTATTGCGTTCATCTTCACCTTGAATGATCACTAGTGGCGCGCCGCGCTTGTCGGCATATTTAACTTGGGCTTTCATGCCGCTGCTGCCCATATAAACCTCGGCGCGGATACCAGCTTGGCGCAATTGCATTGCCATATTGTGGTAAACTGCCCGCTCGGATTTATCCATTACGGTAATAATAACTGGTGGCATGACCTCTGATTTTTTATGCTTGCCAAGTTTCTGAAGTGCAGCATAGAGCCTACTCACCCCAATTGAAATGCCGGTTGCAGGGATTTCAATACCCTTAAAGCGCGCAACCAACCCGTCATAGCGGCCACCGCCGCCAACCGAACCAAAGCGTACTAAATTGCCTTTTTCATCTTTAATCTCAAAGGTTAGCTCCGCTTCCATCACTGGCCCTGAATAATAACCCAAGCCCCGAACAATAGATGGGTCAAAACATATACGATCTTCGCCATAACCTGCGGCGCTGACAAGGGCATTAATTTCGGCCAACTCGGCAATGCCTTCTTGCCCAATTTCGCTGCCTTCAATTAATACTGAAAGGGCATCAAGTGTTGCTTCGTTGGTGTTTTTTCCAGCTTCAACAAAGGCAATGACTTTATCAATCGACGCGGCATTAAGACCAGCACCTTTTGTATAATCACCGCTTTCATCTTTACGGCCATCACCTAGCAATAAACGCACACCCGCGCTGCCCAATCGGTCTAGCTTATCCATAGCGCGCATGACGGTGAGGCGACTCTTAACCGATGCATCATCCTCGCCAAGTAGGTTGATTTTATCCAGAACACCGTCTAAAATTTTGCGGTTATTCATGCGGATCACATAATCTCCGCGCTTAATATCGAGCGCTTCCATGACATCAGCCCACATCATCGCCAGTTCAGCATCCGCTGCCATTTCGGCACTGCCAATTGTATCGGCATCAAATTGTACAAATTGCCTAAAACGCCCTGGCCCTGGTTTTTCATTGCGCCATACATTACCTGTTTGGTAGCGTCTAAAGGGTTTGGCCAAATGGTCATAATTTTCAGCTACAAATCGTGCGGTTGGGGCCGTTAAGTCATAGCGCAATGACATCCATTGCTCATCATCATCTTGTAAGGCAAACACCCCTTCATTTGGGCGGTCTGCATCGGGTAGAAATTTGCCCAAACATTCAGCAAATTCCATAGCTGGGGTTTCGAGTGGCTCAAAGCCATAAAGTTCATAAATATCGCCAATTTTTTTAATCATTGCTGCCATAGTACGCAATTCATGGGCATGCACATCACCAAAGCCACGTGGTAATCTTGCTTTTGGACGGAATGATTTTTTCTTTTTGCTCATGATAGGCCTGCTGTTGATTATATGCACACGACTTTTAACCCAGCAGGGTGAGGCTGTAAACCATAAAAGCAGATTTAATCGCTGGCGCATAAGCTAGGGTTAAGTGCTTATCAAGTATAGATGGCTCGGGCTTGGGTTTTAGAAGTTCTTAGAAGCAGTCATAATCGTCGGGCCAAGGATAACCACAAAAATAACGGGTAAGAAAAATAAGATCATCGGCACTGTGAGTTTGGGTGGTAATGAGGCGGCCTTTTTTTCGGCTCGGGTCATCCGCGCTTCGCGATTTTCGGCTGATATTACGCGTAGTGCAGAACCCAATGGTGTACCATATTGCTCGGCCTGTACCAAGCTGGTGGTGAGAGATTTAATCTCTTCAAGCCCTGTTCGACGTGCAAAATTTTGATAAGCCTTTTTGCGTGATGATAAATAGGATAATTCTGCAGTTGTAAGGGCTAGCTCTTCTGACATTTCTACGCTTTGAGCAGCAATCTCTTGGCTTACTTTATTAAACGCACCTTCGATTGCCATACCCGCTTCAACGCAAATTAGCAACAAATCCATCGTGTCTGGAAATACCATGCGTAATATTTCTTTGCGTTTGGCAATGGCATTAGAAAGGTAGATATTGGGTACATAAAAACCAATAATGGTAATGCCAAAAGAATATACCAATTTCATTGTGGTTGTATTGTTACCTTTGCTTAGTGAGAAAAAGTAGATTAATGAGGCAATTAGCAATAAAATGGGTACTGCTAAACGGAAGAAAAGAAAAACATGAATGGGTGTTTGACCACGAAACCCTGCATTGCGTAATTTATAGACGGTTTCTTCATCTTCAAAAGCTTTGCGCAAGTTGAATTTTTCAACCACTTTTTTGACAAAGTTGGCCTTGCTTGAGGGCTGTTTTGCTAAGGTTTTTTTGTTCATTTCATCAAGCTGACGCTCGCGTAGCCGTTTACGCTCATCGGCGACCGACTTCATTCGGGTGTTGAGGTTGTTGTTGGCAAACATTGGCCCTGCTAATGCCATAACGGTAATAAAGCTCGCAATTCCAACGACGATCATTACGATATTTTGGCTATTGGTCATATAGGCGATAATCGTATCCATAATGCGCTCCTAAATTTTCATATTGATCATTTGACGCATTACCAAAACACCACATAGCATCCAGAAAGCTGAGCCGCCAATCATAAAATGCCCTGTGCTGGTGTTGAATAATGGATCCATATAATTGGGGTTCATTGCACTAATGCCACCCATAATTAAAATAGGCAGGGAGCCAATAATTGCCGCACTGGACTTGGCCTCTGTTGACATAGCATCAATTTTTGCACGCATTTTCTTGCGCCCTCGAATAATTGTAGATAGCCCCGCTAATGTTTCTGATAAGTTGCCACCCATGGTTTGTTGAATGGAGATAACAATGGCTAAAAAATTAAGCTCAGACAGCTCAATGCGGTCATTCATCCGAAATAGGCCTTCTTGAATGGTAATGCCCATTTTTTGCTCATCGATTAAAATACCAAATTCACTGCGCAGCGGCTCTGAACTTTCTTCGGCAATCATTCTAATCGCATCATTTAATGGTAGGCCAGAACGAACTCCGCGCACAACAACGTCGATGGCATTGGGAAATTCACTAAGGAATTTTTTTTGCCGTCCAGATTTCATTTTATTGAGTACCAAACGTGGAAAGCCTAAGACGCCTATGAATAAAGCCCCTAACGCCACTATTAATGATGCATTGAAAATTAAAGCGCCTAAAAAAAACATCACTCCACTCACCAATGATAGGGCGTAAAAAGTGGTCGTTGAAATACCAACACCTGCTTGTAATAGACGTTGCGGCAAGGTTATTTTTTTGTTGGCCTTATCTTTTTCAGCTTGTTTTAGTTTATTCTGAATTTCTTTACGCTTTTGGTCGCCTTGTTTTACCGCATTGACTGACTGGTTGCCATTTGGTGCAACCACACGGTTATTGGAAATATTTTTTTGCCGAACATCTGCTTTGGACTTAAAAAATAATTCATTTAATATGGTGTAAATGATTGCTAGCACAGCAAGGCTAATAATAATGGTGGTCGCGATTTTGATAAGTTCGGGGCTAAGCAAAGTTACCTCCTACAGTGCTTTCAGCAGCGCTATTGGTGAGTGCTTCGGCTAATTTTTGATCCTCATTATAATATTTGGCTTTATCCCAGAAATGTGGTTTTACAATACCCGTACTTTGATGCTCGCCAATTAGTTTGCCATTCGCATCTTCGCCCATAATAACATAATTAAATAAATCCTGTAGAACAATGACATCGCCCTCCATACCGACCACTTCGCTAATGTGGGTGATACGCCTTGAACCATCGCGCAGCCGTGCAGCTTGCACAACAATGTCAACGGCACCTGCAATCATCTCTTTTATAGTAACGCTAGGCAGGTTATAGCCCATCGAAATCATACTTTCCATCCGCGACATTGCTTCGCGTGGGCTGTTGGCATGCAATGTGCCCATTGAGCCATCATGGCCTGTATTCATCGCTTGCAATAAATCAAACGCTTCGGGGCCACGCACCTCACCAACAATGATCCGCTCTGGGCGCATCCGCAAACAGTTTTTAATCAGTTCGCGCATGGTTACTTCGCCTTCGCCTTCCAAATTGGGTGGACGAGTTTCAAGGCGCACAACATGGTCTTGTTGCAATTGTAATTCGGCTGTATCTTCACAGGTAATTACCCGCTCATCCGCTTCAACAAAGCTGGTCATGCAATTAAGCAAAGTCGTTTTACCAGAGCCCGTACCGCCCGATATCAGAACATTACAGCGTGAACGCCCGACGATTTGTAAGATGGTTGCGCCATCTGGTGTAATGGTGCCGAAATTAACCAAATTAGCCAAGGTCAATTTATCTTTTTTAAATTTACGAATGGTAAGAGTTGGGCCATCAATTGCCAGTGGTGGCGCGATAACATTTACCCGAGAACCATCAATCAGACGTGCATCACATATTGGGCTGCTGTCGTCAACCCGCCTACCAACTTGGCTTACAATACGCTGGCAAATATTCATTAATTGGTCATTGTCTTGAAATCTTATATTGGTCAATTCCATCCGACCTTCGACCTCAATATAGGTTTTTCCTGCGCCATTTACCATGATGTCTGCAATGTCATCACGGGCTAATAGTGGTTCTAATGGGCCATAGCCTAATACATCATTGCAAATGTCTTCGAGCAATTCTTCCTGCTCAGAAATTGACATGACCCCACCTTGAATGATCAAAATCTCATTGACTATGTCTGCAATTTCGGCACGGGTAGAATCGCTGTCCAGCTGCGCCAATTGAGACATGTCGACGGTCTCAATTAGGGTTTCAAAGACGGTTCGTTTTGTCGCATAATATTCGTCGGTTTTATCACTAATAATTTTTGTAGGGTTTATATCTGGCACAGGTGTTGAAACTGGGATTTTTGGTGCGCTGGGCGTTATAATTGCACCACTTTGTGCATTAGCCATATCTTGCGAGCCAGCTGTGCTTGGCATAGCCGCAGGGTTGATTTGTGGTTTTTTCGGTGCGTTACCAAATTCATTACGCTTTCCAAACATAGTATTAACCTCTAACCTTTAGCCTGTTTTTTTCTTTTAAACATATCCATGAGGCTTGACTTACCTGTGGATTGTTGTAATTTTTTCCCGACTATTATTTGTGCCAAATCGTTAAATTGCTCTAATATTCGATCGCTCTTGGTAAACTCTTGTATCATTTGACCATTATTTGCTGCAGTACCAAATAATCTAGGGTCATAATTAATCTCGGCACTAATCATCACCCCAACCGTATCTGCAAAATCTTTTGACTTTATCTCTGGTTTTTTGGTCATTCCGACTTGATTCATGATGATAATTGGATCAACATCATGGTTGCGATTGGCCTTTAGATAGTCAACCAAATTTTTGGTGTTGCGCAAACATGCAAGGTCAGGTGTTGCAGTGATGACGATTTGATCGGCCTGGACCATGCAAGTTTTCACCCATTCATTCCAAACATGTGGCAGGTCAACAATAGAGTTGGAAACGGTTTGCGACATGCAACTAAGCAATTGAGTAATGGCATCAACGCTGATATTATTACCCTTTTCCATATTACCACTATTGGCTAGCAGGTTTAAATGGCCCCCATGCTTTAATAACATTTTGTCAATTGTACCTTCATCAATACGTTCAGGGGTTGATAAAAGGTCGGCAATGTCCTGCATTGGGTCTTGATTGAAATTTAAACCCAATGTGCCAAAAGCGAAATCCAAATCGGCTACGGTTACGCTATCTTGGATGTTATAAGCAATGGTATAGCCTAAATTATGGGCAATGCTACTTGAGCCAACGCCGCCTTTGGCGCCAAAAAATGCAATTTTTTTACCAAGTGGTGCGCTTTCGGGGTCGTGGTAAATATTATACACGCTCTCAATAAAATTAATGGGTGAGGTGGGCAAGACCATATAGTCACTAACCCCCTTTGAAACCAAACCGCGATAGAGCCGAATGTCATTTTCATGACCCATGATAAAGACTTTTGTACCACTATCACAAACAGCAGCCAATTCGTCCAACTTTGCCAATAAATCGCTGTATGCCAACCGGCTTTCGATAACGATTAAGTTTGGTGTGGGTGCGCTTTGATAAAAGTTAATAGCGGCCACAATACCACCAGCTTGCATGGTAATATGGCTTCGCGACATGCGCCGATCCGCGGCACTTAATTGCAATAATTTAGCCGTTGCGGGGGTTTCAAAAAAAGCCTGTAATGATATCTGCGGAATATGCAATGCTTTTTGAATATTCTCTTCTTCAAAACTATTATGATCAAAAGCCGGTTCTTGTAGTGCTTGGCGCAGTGGTTCTAGCGTAGCTGTTGAAGTAGCTGATGTAGCGGCGTTAACGCTTTGATCGCCCAGCGGTGTGCTTTGCACTATGCTAGACTGCTCAACGCTGTTTTCACGAATAATTGGCTCAGCCTGTTTGTTGTTGCTGAGGGAAATATCCATATCACCAGGTAGATTATCAAAAAAATTATGATCGCTCATTTTGCCACCTTACTAATTGCTACTTTTTCATCTGAACTTCTTGTTGCACCAGTTGGCGTGCCTTTAATATATTTGTTCCATACAATTCTGCGTCGCTCAGCAGAAGCTGGCCCCATTGAACCTGGAGATAATAGATCCCGAGGGTTGGACACCATTGCTGCAATATTATTTTGATAGGCACAACCAAATGTAGAATAATTTCTATTCGAAAAATTGGTAGCCATATTTTTTTGTATCTTGCCACATTGTTTGGTGGTTGCAACATAGCGGCCAAATTTCAGGCCAATAGGTGCAGCATCATTGCCGTCAGCATCATATTGATGATAGTCAATCTGCGTGCTAGCAACACCCGCATCATAGAGAATTTTACGAAGTTTTTTGTGTGCGCTTTTGACTGCTGCACCGTTTAAATGGCCACGAGGTTGCCAAATTTCAAACTTACCTTCGCCTTTATTGACATAGTCCAATATAAATTGTGCGCTGGCACCCACTTGATTATTGCTTAAACCACCAGATTTTTTTGGTAAAATTAAATCTATCTCTGCCAGTGATTTGTTGACTTTTATTGGATGTGTTGCACGGTAATCGGTTAATTTTGTTGCCTTTTGGGAGTTAGCGGTTTGCATGCATGCGCTAAGGCCAATGCTAATGAGGGCGACTGAACTGACTTTAAACATTTTACGCAGGCCTTTTGACGGCTTAATATCTGAATTTGGCACTTTATTTCCTAAGTGTATTTGCGATAATTTTTTGAGTGTTTTTAAATGCATATCATTCTCCATCCACTAGGCCAAAGTTGCCAGATAAGTGATTTGCGCTATCAGACCCGCTACGATCACCATCGCCATAAATCGCGTTAATTTGCCCCATAAAGCTAGACTCAAAATCATTGGCAGTTTTAAAGCCTGTATCAGGGCGTTCAAGTTCTTGCTCATTCACAGGGTCAACCAAATATGGTGTTGCAATAATCACTAATTCTGTTTCATTATTTATGAAATCAACACTGCGGAATAATGTGCCTAAAACTGGGATATCCTTAAAGAATGGTATGCCAGAAATTGATCGTTTGGTTGATTCTTGAATTAATCCAGCAAGGACTAAAGAGCCACCTGTTGGTAGTTCAACCGTTGTGGTTGCGCGCCTTACTTTTATAGCAGGCAGTGATAAATTTTCATTGATGGCAAATGACCCTTCAGAGGATAATTCACTCACCTCGGTATTTACTTTTAAGCTAATTCGCCCACCCTCAAGTACCACAGGAGTAAACGTGAGGCCGACACCAAACGGCTTATAATCTACTGATACTGAACGGGTTTCTTTATCATAACCCGCTGGGATTGGGAATTCTCCGCCCGCTAAGAAATTGGCCGACTCGCCAGATATTGCAGTTAGCACTGGCTCAGCTAAAGTTTTTACCACGCCAATGGTTTCAAGCGCTTTAATAATAGATGGCGTGCTACCAGCAGAATTTTTAAAGCTTGTAGAAAGTCCGCTTGTATTGGCGCCAAAAGCGAATGGGTTGCTGTTTGCAAAAGACACAATGGATGACCCAATATTGGCAACGCCGCTTATATCAACCCCAAGTTTTTTAACACTACTACGCTGCATTTCAACAATGGTTACTTTCAACATAACTTGTTCACGGGCATTATAAGTCAGCATGTTGATGACATTCTGAGTATCTCCATTCTCACTCGCCAAAGAACCACGGTTGATATATTTGCCAGCAATTGTGACCGCGCGGCCAACTTGTGATGCTGAGCTAACACGGCCAGATAATACAACATTACCGTTAATGGCCTCCACCTTGATGCGTGAGCCTGGCATTTTACTAGAAAATAATTTAGATAATGCAGCTACATCTGGTTCGATGTTTAAAATGATATTGGCAATGCGATGGTTGCGGGCATCAAAATAAATGATATTAGTTGTGCCATGCTTTTTGGCAATGATATAGGACTTACGTGCACTTCGAGCCACAACTTCTGCAATTTCTGGATTTCCGATTAAGATATCACGCGCGTTGCGCGGCAAATCAATGATAATGCTTTTGTCTTTGCCAAGGTTAATGGTTCGAGTTACCACATTTTTTGAGCTGGGAATTTTAATAAAACTCTCATCTGCAAAACTAGAACTCACAAAGAACGAGCAAAATAAGCCAAGTAAACTTAGTAATATTATATTACTTTTCAACCTTCGAAAGCCAGTTGCTGTAATAATATCGGGATAATTCATAGATTTCACCATTGTTTATGACTTTCCATGACGAAGAATGGTCAGTTTCTTCTTTTGTTTTAAGCCTTGATCGCCGACTATATTGCGATCAGCTAGCGAACGTAAGCTTAGTGTTAAACTGCCTTCATTATTTGCCATTGCCAATATTTCGCTTTGTGAGCTACTTAATTCAAGCGTAGCTGTTTTCCCAACCACCACCTGTTGGCCATCTTCTTCTCTAATGGTTTGGTCAATTGCTAATACTTTGATATTGACTAAAATGGTTCGGGTTTTATTCTGATTTTGTTGGTTTTGCATGGTTAATAAAACGTCAACTTTATCATTGGGTAAAATAAACCCACCAGCGCCAGTCTCTGGCGAGATCGGTGTTGATATGGCCCGCATGCCAGGGGCTAACAATGCTGATAATAAACCGCCACCTTTAGGGTCTATCAATTTTGAAAATCGAATAGGGTCCCCTTCATCTATTTGAGTTTTTACAACAGAGTCAACGGCTTCTTGCATTTTATTTTCTTGTTCATTGCGTACAATCATATTGTCATAAACCATATCTTTTGGCCATTTTTGCCATTTAATATCATCAACACCAACTTTATGACCCATTAACATCATCGTGCTGGCCACCAAAATATCGACTGTCTCTGTCTCTTGTATGACCGTCTCAACCTGCGCGATAGGTGCTGGCGTTGAATTTAGGCTATTTGCAAGCATCATTGCGCCAATCGCTGCACCTAGCGCGACAATAATAATGATTATTTTTGACATATTCATTGTAAAACCTTTATTCCTCTGTGCCTATCTGGCGGTCAATTATTTATTTATAAAATCCATTTATCTGGGGCATATAAAACCAACCCAGCTGCACCAATTGCAACACCGTAAGGCATGCGCATTTTTGGTGTAATGATGGCATTGACCCATGAAATATCGTTTATTTTTTTAGGCAATATGGCTTTTATATTGAGCAAGCGAATAAGCAATAATATGCCAGCGAGAATTCCACCAAAAATTGCCATTATTAACATGAAATAGATTATATCCAATTCCCAGCCAACCCATGCGCCGATAGCCGCCACGCTCTTTGCATCGCCGCCACCAAAAAAATTAGCAGCAAATACAGCAAAACCGATCAACAACAATATTGCAGCTGTTAATAAATGCCAGCCAACTTGCTCATAGGGCATTTTTACTAAAAATGCGGTTCCAATAAACCCAATAAACAATAGTGCATTAAGCCAATTGGGGATAATCATTGTAAAAAAGTCGAACAAAATTATCGCAACCATAATGGCAGGGAAAAAATATTGGATTATAAAGCTACTTAAACTATTCATTTTCTAGACCCGTGACTCATTTAGGTCAAAAGATCGCATGTTATGGTAAATCATTCCTTAACAATCTAAATAATGTCAGTTTACTGACTCATTTATTCTAGTCCATTAGTCTAAGCCACAAAAAAAACGGCTCTAGCATCGCTAGAGCCGTTTTAAACTTTTAAATAATACGAGTGATCTCGTTGCTATTTTTTAAGTTCAGTATTGATTGATGTAAATTTGGTATTTAAAGTTGAACCAATTAGGTTCACAGCACCAATAATAGCAACAGCAATACCTGCAGCAATTAGGCCATATTCAATAGCAGTTGCACCAGACTCGTCATTTACAAAACGTTTTACTAAATTCTTCATAATATACTCCATACACAATATTTAATTTAAGCACCATTCTCTGTCATTCAATAACATCGAATTAACAACAATATATACCTCAAGTATTACCGAGTTATTAATGCGAACTTTTAAATATATATATACTTTAGGCTTGTAGACAAAAAGTATTATTAAAATTATTACTAGAAAAAATTAGAATATCATAGTTACTTATTTATTAAGCTAAAATTATTACTAAGGTTATTATAGTTAATAATTTATTAAAGCAAATATATACTAATTTATATACAATAAGCCGGCAACCAAAAGGCATGGAATGATTTGATTAAACTGCTGATATTATGTGCCCGACCTGACAGATTTATCCAATTTGTTTAGCTCTGTATTATTATGATACGAAAATTTTAAATATTTGCAATTCGTTCACCTTTAATGCGTATTGTTAAGGAAAGAAAACACGCCTTTATTTTTTTGAATTTATTATGGTTAATAAATAAAGGCATTAAAACCCAAATTAAAGCGAGTGATTAATGTCCATTTTAAAGCTGTCCTTGTTTCAAAGTCATGTTGCCAAATATCTGATCAGTGTAATATTCATTGTAATATACCTTTTATGGTTTGCAATGGCGCCCAGCGCACAGACCATTCGGATAGAGGTTAATAAGGCAAGTATTTTAAAACTTACCCAAACCCCTTCAACGATTATCATTGGCAACCCCGCACTTGCTGACATTACCCCACAAGACAACAATGTCCTTGTTTTGGTTGGAAAAGCCAGTGGCCGCACTAATATTATTATATTAGATGACGCAGGTAATGTGATGCACAATTATGATATTGCCATTCAAGAGGAGCAATCTGGCAACTTAACCATGTTTAGAGCTGGTAAGCAGTGGAGCTATTCTTGCGCGCCTTATTGTGAACGGGTAATCAACCCGAATGATGATAGTGATGCATTTGGAGCCAACTTAAGCCAAGTCCAGGCAAAAGCTGACCAAATGAGCGGAGCAGCAAACAGTGAAAATACCACCGAGGACGCAGGATTTGGTGGATCTCTTAGTGGTGCTCCCACCAATGGTGCAGCATCAGCTGGTTTTGGCACACAAGGTAATGGCATGCAAGGAATGGGCGCTCAAATGTTTAAGGTTTTGCCACCGACTAACTAGCCATTGGTTAACTTCCAAAATCAAGCCCTTTTAAACCTGTTTAGTCATTATAAACTTGTTTGAGAGGGTTTTTATTTGCTTCCTGCTGGCCTTAGCGATAAGAAATATTATGTGCTCTAAACACAATTTGACAAAGCCAATTTTGACAAAGCCAATAAGGATAAAGTAAATGCCGCGATATAAACTAACCATAGAATATAATGGGGCGGGCTTTTATGGGTGGCAAATTCAGGCAACGGGAAAAACTGTTCAGGGGCAAATAGAGATTGCGCTAAGCAAATTCACCAAACAAAAACCTAGAGTTAACGGCTCTGGACGCACGGACTCAGGCGTACATGCACTGGGGCAGGTTGCTCATCTGGATTTAGACAAATCATGGCCTGTACAAAAATTGCGTGAAGCATTAAATTTCCATTTAAAACCAGACTTGATTTCGATTTTAAATGTTGAGTTAGTGGATGAGCAGTTTGATGCTCGGTTCTCGGCCATCAGGCGACATTATATATATAAGATTGTTAATCGCCGATCACCGCTTGCCATTGGGGCGGGATTGGCTTGGCATGTTCGGCAACCGCTTAATGTTACCGCAATGGCTGAGGCAGCAAAATATTTAGAAGGCCTGCATGATTTTACAACATTTAGATCGGTCCATTGTCAGGCGAAATCCCCAATTAAGACGGTTGACTGTCTTGTGGTTAGCGCATGTGCAGAACAAATAGAAGTTACCGTTTCGGCCCGTTCTTTCATGCATAATCAGGTAAGGTCATTTGTTGGAAGCCTCAAGAATGTTGGCGAAGGGCGCTGGCCTGCAAAGCAAATGCAGATAGCGCTAAAAGCCCAAGACCGCCACCAATGTGGCGAGGTTGCACCAGCTCATGGGCTATATTTTGCCAATATTGAATATTAATGTAATTTTTATTTATTTATCCAATGCGTTCGCGCTCACATTAATGTGTTAGTACTCACAATAATGTATTAGTTTTCACAATATAGATTGACCATTTTACACATATTCAGATTAGATTTGGTCAATATTTCTTTTAAATGGTTGCTTAATGTATACTGATATTGGTTTTTGTTAAGCTCAACCAGTAAATAAGCCTCTTTTCCACTTTGGCAAATTACTTTTTTAAGCGCCATTGTATTATTCTTAATATAGTTTTTATCGATTATATTCCAATATTGCGAAATGTAAGCGATTGTTTGGCAAGTTTCATATTCTGGTAATTTAGCATCATCTGCATGTGGTGAAAAAGTTAGCATTGCAGAAAAGCTGCATATGATAACGCGTAACCCTCGGTATAAATTCTTGTACAAAAATGTCATAATAGTTTCGCAAAGTTAAGTCTTAAACTAAAGTATGAAATATTATTGTGTCAAGATTAAGGATGAAGCAATTTATTACCCATGAGTTAGATTATTAACCCTTAGAACGAATTTTTTTAATCTGCGCGATGTTGGCCTCGACTTGATTTAATGGCAAATCCTGCATGAATATTTTTTTAGATTGTTCATATTTACCTTGTAGGCCAAGTATAAATGCATAATTTTGGCGCATTTTGGCAGTCGCATTTGTGTGCTTTACTGCGATTGCTAGATGTCGTTCAGCAAGGATGAGCTGTTTATTCATCATATAGGTAACACCTAAATTGGTGTGGATTTGCGGATTATTAGGGCTAAGTTTAATTGCTTTTGTATAGCTCGCTACGGCAAGCTTTTGCTCGCCCATTTTACTATGTAAACCACCAATATCATTATATATACGCCAATCATTTGGGGCATAATTAACCGCAACTAATAATTTTCGAAGTGCAGGGCCGACTAACCCTTGGCTGGACAATATTTTGGCATGCACCCGGATTATTTCTGCGCTTTTTTTATGTATCTGCGCGCCATCATTGAGTATTTTTGTTGCGTTGCTGGTTGAGCCGATGGAGGCTAATGCTTTTGCATAGCCAATGATATTGGCTAATGAAGTTTTATCAGCCTCATACGCATCCCCCCAAATTTGAACATTGCGAAAAGCCTTTGCTTGGCCATCCACAACAGGGTCACCCGTTAGTTTGATTTCACTTCGTTTGTCATTTAATGGGCTGTTGGCGTTGTTAAAAATATTGCTACTGCACCCACCAAGCCATAAAATATTTAGCAATATAAGGGCTTTAACACTGTTTTTTAGATATGTATGATATTTTTGATTGAGCGGCATATTGAGTATCTTTGATTATAACAGATTGATTCGTGCAGAAACATAGAAGCCTATAATGCTGTGTGTTTGTCAATAAAGCGTTAACCATATTTATAAATCCCGCTATAATAGTAATATGAGGAGAAACCAATGAATTTACTTAAATCTGCCAATAATGCCATTTCAATAAAACTAATATCAACGGATGATTTTCAGCAAATGTCATCAATACCGAGGCATCATAAAAAATGGATGCAACTGCACCAGTTTGAAGCCAATGAAGGTGATTTAATATCTATCGCTAGCGCAAGTGGTGACGTGGAACAGGTATATTTTGGTGTTGGAAAGCAAGGTAGCGATGTATTTTTGCTTCAAGATCCGTTTAATTTGGCCAAATTAAATCAATTACCGCCAGCAACATATAAAATAGAACAAAAATTAACCAACGCTGAGATTGCATATTTTGCATTTGCTTTAGCAGATTACAAATTTGATCGTTATAAAAAAACAGATGTAAAGTTAGAAAGTGAAAAAGTCTTACTGGTAATTGAGCCAGGTTTGGACTTCAATGATATTGAAAATCAAATTGCGGCAATTGGCCTGACGCGGGATTTAATAAACACGCCTGCGAATGATATGGGGCCAGAAGAATTGGCATTTGCCATTCAAAATTTGGCCGATAATTTTAATGCGGAATATCGAGATATTATTGGTGACACGCTTTTAGAACAGGGCTTTAATTTGATCCATACTGTCGGCCGAGCAAGTGACCGTGCGCCGCGTTTGGTTGAATTGAAATGGCGATCTAACAAACAGGCCAATTTACCGAAATTAACTTTAGTGGGTAAGGGGGTTATATTTGATACAGGCGGGTTAGATTTAAAGCCAGCTGCTGGTATGTTGCTTATGAAAAAAGACATGGGCGGCGCTGCCAATGTCATTGGTTTGGCCCAAATGATTATGACGGCAAATCTTCCTGTGGAACTGACATTATTGGTTGGCGCAGTTGAAAACTCAGTTTCATCCAATGCATTTAGACCTTCGGATATTTTAACGGCCTATAATGGTACAACGGTTGAAATTGGCAATACGGATGCGGAAGGGCGGCTAGTGTTAGCCGATTTATTAGCCCTAGCAGATGAAGCGCAGCCAGATTTAATGATAGATATGGCGACTTTAACAGGCGCGGCGCGGGTAGCCGTTGGGCCAGAAATTGCAGCATTTTTTACCGATGATACAGAATTGGCACAAGATTTAGTCATTCATAGTGCAAAAACTGAAGATGCCATTTGGCAGTTGCCACTTTATCAGCCCTATTTAAAGACTATGAATAGTAAAGTTGCAGATATGAATAATATTTCATCCATGCCATTGGCGGGTGCGACCAGCGCTGCTCTATTTTTAAAGCATTTTGTAAAAAATACCAAAAGTTATATACATTGGGATATAAATGCATGGAACATTAGTGAGCGCTTAGCACGGCCTATCGGCGGTGAAGCAATGGGAATTAGAGCAATATTTTCTATGCTGAAAAGCAAATATGAGGTTTGATTTAGCCTAATATCATGGTTAATAAATTCTTAACTTGCTAGCAAGCTTCGAGTCTTGCTAGCGGGTGAAGCCTCAAAAATGTTGCTTGGTCATAAAAATACCCAGATATTTGTCGCGACTTAGCGTATATTAACAAAACCCATTTAAATAGTTGCTGAAGGCAAGCTATTGTTGATATTTATTGATGTAATGGATGGCGCGCTCAATTCATTTTGATATATTTTTTTAATAAACCATTCAATTTATGCGGCTGTAAGCGCCGACCTGTGCATAAAACACGATGAATTATGAGCTTTTTCAGCAATATGATTCGATTCTTGGGTTTATTTGGGGAAAACGACTTTATTTACCTGCCCGACCTTGCCACAGATTCACCATATGGTGTAGTTTACTATTTGTTAACCACATTATGTGGGGTGATGGTTGGCTAAATTGCGGAATTTAGTTAAATGAGGAGGCTACATGGCGTGGACAGATGATAGAGTCGAACTGCTTAAGAAATTGTGGAATGACGGGTTAAGTGCGAGTCAAATTGCAAACCAAATGGGCGGTGTAACCCGCAATGCGGTAATTGGTAAAGTTCATCGTTTAGGACTATCAGGTAGAGCGACATCTACTCGAGGTAGAGCAGCAAACAAGGCTGGCAAAACTGCGGCATCTAAACAGCGCAGTCAACGCCGTGAACCCAAAATGCCTTCTATGGGTAATGCTGCATATAAAGTAGCGCCTGAAACCAAGGCAGAAGCCATTATTGAACCAAAAGTTTCACCAGTAAAATTGGTTGAAACGCCAACAGGTAATAATATCGGTATTTATGATTTAACCGAATATACTTGTCGCTGGCCTGTTGGTGACCCAACTGAAAATGATTTTCATTTTTGTGGTGGCCGAAATAACGGCAGTGGTCCATATTGTGAAAGCCATGCCCAAGTTGCTTATCAGCCAGCAATTCGACGTAAGACAGGTAAGAAAAATGTTGCTTAACCAATAATGTGCAGCAACAGTAAAATATATGATACATCAAGGCCTCATTTTTTAATGGGGCTTTTTTTATAGGGTGTTTTCAATATCAATTTATGTCGGTTAAAACTTATCGTCAAAACTATAGCCAGCACCGCGAATGGTACGGATTGGATCGGCTAATTTATCTGGGTTGTTTTTGTTCAATTGCAAGGATTTCCTCAAACGGCCAATATGGACATCAACGGTTCGTTCATCTACATAGACATCTTGACCCCAAACATTGTCGAGCAATTGTTCCCGGTTAAAAACTCGACCTGGTTTTTGCATAAGAAATTGCAATAATTTAAACTCGGTTGGCCCCAAATCCAGCTCAATATCAGCACGGCTAACACGTAGATTTTGGTTGTTCAATATAATATCCCCAAGTTTGATTTCATCATTCATTGTTGCTGGGATGGTGCGTTTGAGCAATGCTTTTATCCGAGCGATCAATTCTTTCATGCTGAATGGTTTGACTAGGTAATCGTCAGCACCAACATCAAAGCCGCGCAGTTTTTCATCTTCCGCGCCGCGCGCTGTGGTCATGATAACTGGAATATTTCGAGTGTTAGGATTATTGCGTAAACTTTTACAAATTTCAATTCCCGATTGTCCTGGCAACATCCAATCTAGTAGGATTAAATCGGGCAGTTTTTCAGCGATATAAATACCAACTTGGTCACCATGATTGCACAAACGAATTTCAAAGCCCGCTTCTTGCAAATTGTACACAAGTAAGATACCGAGTGCCTCCTCATCTTCAATAACCAAAATTGAAACGCGCATGTCAGACCCTAATATTGCCAAATTTTAGCTAATTTTGATTAGATCAGATTTTGGTCGGTCATCACTAAGCATTTCGCCGCGTACCATATAATGAATATTTTCGGCAATATTGGTTGCATGATCTCCAATACGTTCAATATTTTTTGCCGCAAAATGCAAATGGGTGCAATAATCAATATGGTCGCCATTTTTTTTCATATGCTCGGTAATTTCCTTAAATATGCTATTATAAAGCGCGTCTAAATCTTTGTCATTTTGCCAAACAATAATAGCCTTGTCGACGTCGCTAGCCGCGAAAGCATCAAGGATATTTTTGACGGATGTTTTTGCCAGTTCACCCATTGCAGAAAAGCCACTAACCAGACTTTTAGGAGTGCGGCCATTAATTTTAATCACCCGCTTGGCAATATTTTTTGCCAAATCGCCGATGCGCTCTAAATCAGAACTAATTCGGATAGTAACAATGATACGGCGCAAATCCAGTGCCATTGGTTGGCGCTTGGCAATCATTAAAATTGCTTCTTCCTCAACCTCTAACTCCAGCTTATCTATGCTCTTATCTGACAAAATAGCCCGTTTAGCGAGTTCATAGTCGTTGTTTTCTAAAGACTTAATCGCCATTGTCAGCTGATTTTCTGCCAAACCACCCATTTTAGAGATTTTTTGACTAAGGTTTTGAAGCTCTTCTTCAAAAGCGGTAACAATATGTTTTTGCATGCCTATCTCCTAAAATTAACCGTAACGGCCTGTTATATAATCCTGAGTTTGTTGATTATGTGGGTTGGTGAAAATCTGATCGGTATCGCCAAATTCTACTAATTTACCCAGATGGAAAAACGCCGTTTTTTGGCTAACCCGCGCTGCTTGTTGCATGCTATGGGTCACTATTACAATGGTAAACTTTTCTTTTAGCTCATCAATTAACTCTTCAATCCGCGCGGTAGCAATTGGGTCAAGCGCGCTACATGGTTCATCCATTAAAATTACTTCAGGGCTAACTGCAATAGCCCGAGCAATGCACAATCTTTGTTGTTGTCCGCCTGAAAGGCCGGTGCCAGGCGAGTCTAAACGATCTTTCACTTCTTCCCACAGTCCTGCGCGTTTTAAGCTGGTTTCAACAATCTCATCGCCATCACTCTTATGTTCTATCATACCATGAATTTTAGGGCCATAAACCACATTGTCGTAAATTGATTTTGGGAAAGGGTTGGGTTTTTGAAATACCATACCAACCCTTGCTCGCAGCTCCACCACGTCAATTTTTTTGCTATAAATATCTTGGCCATCAAGCAAAATATCACCGCTAATTTTACAAACATCAATCACATCATTCATGCGGTTAAGGCAGCGTAATAAGGTTGATTTACCGCAGCCTGAAGGGCCAATAAGCGCGGTTACTTGGTTTTCTAGAACATCGACTTCAATATTAAACAATGCTTGTTTGTCGCCGTAAAAAACATTGACATCGCGGACTTGGTATTTGTTGGCAATTTTATTTTCAGACATATTTTAATCCAATTTTTAAATCTCTAATCATGGCTACCATCTTCTTTCATAACGGCGGCGTAACATAACTGCAATGGCATTCATTACGACTAAGAAAAACAGCAATACTAAAATGGCTGCGCTCATTTTTGCTTGAAATGCCCGCTCTGGGCTATCGGCCCAAATGTATATTTGTACAGGTAAAACAGTTGCAGGATCGGTTACCCCTTGGGGAATGTCGACAATGAAAGCCACCATGCCGATCATCAGCAATGGTGCGGTCTCGCCAAGTGCTCTGGCCATACCGATAATGGCGCCAGTGAGCGCACCTGGCATTGCAAGTGGCAATACATGGTGCAAAATTGTTTGCATTTTGGAAGCACCAATGCCAAGGGCGGCCTCGCGAATAGAAGGTGGGACAGATTTTAAAGCAGCGCGAGTAGTGATGATAATTGTTGGCAATGTCATCAGCGATAATACCATACCACCAACCAATGGCGCACTACGCGGCATGTTGAAGAAATTTAAAAATAATGCCAGACCGAGCAAGCCAAATACGATAGAGGGCACAGCGGCCAAATTGTTAATATTCACCTCAATAAAGTCAGTAATTTTACTCGGTTTTGAAAATTCTTCTAGATAAACAGCAGCTAAAACACCTAATGGAAAACTTAGCACCAAGGTAATCAATAAAGTGAAAAACGAGCCCACCACTGCACCTCTTATGCCAGCATCTTCTGGCGACCTGCTATCAGCAAAAATGAAGAAATCCCAATTAAAACGGCGTTCTAGGCGGCCATCGGCTTGTAACTGATCAATCCATGTGATTTGATTGTCCTTAATGCGCCTTTTATCCTCATCAATATCGCGGTTAATAAAACCCTTGATAAAACTATCCACATCATCGGATGACTTTACCCATATTTCGCGCTTTGTATCTATAAAGCCCAAATCTGGTTTGTCGCCCGATAATAATGCGCTGCTAATATGATAGCCCGCTTCGCTAGACAGTAAGGTTTTAAGTTTCTTTTTGGCCTTGCGTTTTGTCACCTCTGGAAAAAGGTCGTAAATCCCTTGGCGGATAATTTTTTGAAAATCGCTTTTACGCATTTCAACCACGTTGCGCTCGCCACTTTTATCAATCACCTTTTGGTCAAATTCTACATTCAATTTAATGTAAGTTTGGGTAAAGGCAGGAATAGCGCTAACGGTAATGGTAACCAGCATGATTGCTAAAAAGCCAAGTGCAAAAATAATTGCCGCAAGGCCATAGGCTTTAAACCGCCGTTCGGCTGCATAACGTTTTTGTAAATGCTGGTGTCGCTGTTGCAAATCAGTCATATTTTTCTCGATATTTATTCACCACTTTAAGCGCTAAAATATTTAGCCCCAATGTGATGATGAATAGAACAAAGCCTAAGGCAAATGCCGCTAGGGTTTTGGGGCTATCAAACTCTTGATCGCCAACCAATAATGTTAAAATCTGCACCGTAACTGTGGTTACAGCTTGGAACGGATTGGCGGTAAGATTGGCCGCTAAACCAGCAGCCATTACCACAATCATCGTCTCGCCAATTGCCCGCGATGTGGCCAGTAAAACTGAGCTCACAATGCCCGGCAAGGCAGCAGGTAGCAGCACCAACTTAATCGTCTCGCCGCGCGTTGCGCCAAGTGCATAAGAGCCATCTCGCATGGTTTGCGGTACAGCATTAATCACATCATCTGATAAGGATGATACAAATGGGATGATCATCACGCCCATCACCAAACCTGCGGCCAATGCACTTTCACTTGAAATTTCCAAACCAAGTTCAAAGCCCCAACCTCGCATTAATGGCGCAACGCTTAATGCCGCGAAAAAACCATAAACCACGGTTGGGATCCCCGCTAAAATCTCCAGCAAAGGCTTGGCAATATTACGAAATTTTGGACTGGCATATTCGGACATATAAATGGCTGAAAATAAACCAATTGGTACGGCGATTAGCATTGCGATGAAGGTGATTAATAATGTGCCTGCAAAAATTGGCACGGCACCAAATGAGCCACTACTAGCCACTTGGTCTGCACGCAAAGCAATTTGCGGTGACCAATGTAGCCCAAATAGAAACTCGCTAACTGAGACATGGTCAAAAAACCGAATGGTTTCAAACACTAAGGAAACCACCACGCCAAATGTGGTCAGCACCGCTACCAAAGAAGATAGCAGCATGATAACAGCAAATATATATTCAACTTTATGACGCGCCATAAACCGCTGCGCAATATTGCGCTGGCTGATTAAAAGCCCGATAATGGCGGCAGAAACAATCAGCACCATGCCGGCAATATTGGCTTGGTTTTGGATGTTTTTATAACTTTCAACCACGGCTAGTAAGGCTGTATCTACAGGGAATTGGCTATTTTCGGCCGCGCGCCTTATAGAAGATTTGAGCAGCTCAACTTTGCCGTCAGCCATCCCAGAAATTTGCTCGCCCAACTGTTTTTCAAGCAATAAAGACAAAATATTTGGCTCTAAAAACAACCACACAAACATCAATATAAAGCTAGGAATACCGCACCATAAAGCCACATACGCGCCATGAAAACCTGGCAATGAATGTAATTTATGTTCGGGCAATTTGCTGTTTAATTTTGGTTTGACAGCCTTGGCGCGCCTTTGGCCGATTTGATAGCCAGCAACAATCAAGCCAAATAGTATAATGAGTAGGGTTAAATATGACATAACATCATTCCGCAATTAATTTTCTTGACCTTTTTACGCATGTTTCATCAAAAAATCAATTTCATATGAACATGCAGTGGGCAAAAACTGTATATTGGCTCTTGCCCACCGATTTTTATTCACTATCTAGATTAACGGGTATTTGCTTCTCGGCCGTTTCAATGACCAGCTCTAGCGTATCGTCATCTAATGGAATAAGGCCTTTATCAAGTAAATAGCCGTCTTCGCCGATGGCTTTTTCGCTTAAATACTCTTCAGTAAATTCTTTAAGCCCAGGAATTATACCGATATGTTGCTTTTTAACATAATAATATAACGCCCTTGATATACCATAAGAGCCATCGGCAATATTATCAAAATCAGGTTCAGCACCATCGATGATTGCGCCTTTAATTTGGTCTTCATTTTGATCTAAAAATGAAAAACCAAAAATACCCAATGCGTTGTGATTGGCTTTTAACTTTTGCACAATCAGATTGTCATTCTCGCCAGCTTCAATAAATGCGCCATCCTCGCGGATGCCATGTGCGACGGCTTTAAACTTTGTTTTATCGTTTTTCTTAAGGGCTGCAAGTGATGGAAAATGCTTAGCCCCGCCTTCCATAGCCAATTCTACAAAGGCATCCCGTGTGCCAGAAGTTGGCGGCGGGCCAAGTATTTCGATTTTAATATTTGGCAATGATGCGTCAATGTCTGACCATTTTATATAGGGGTTAGCAATTAATTTGCCATCGGCATCGGGTAATAACTTAGCCAAGGCCATAAAAATTTGTTTTTTGGTTAGTTCAAACGCATCGCCTTGTGCTGCGTTGGCGAGTACTATGCCGTCAAAACCAACTTTAATTTCAATGGCATCAATTGCATTTTTTTTGCAATTTTCAATTTCTTTTGCCTTAATACGCCTAGATGCATTAGAAATATCTGGGTAAGCATCGCCAATGCCAGAGCAAAATAACTTCATACCGCCGCCTGTGCCGGTTGCTTCAACCACTGGGGTTTTAAAACCGCCAACCTTACCAAATTTCTCAGCCACCAAAGATGAGAATGGAAATACGGTGGACGAGCCAACAATTTGGATTTGATTGCGGGCAAATGTTGTGCTTGCCATTAATGGAATGCTTAGGCTAAATACGGTCATTAATGTGAGCGATTTTTTAATCTGCTTGCTTAACCGCTTTTTATATATATTCATAAGAGTCTCCTATCGACTATATTATGAGAATAATCTGTCTAACGAACAATATTGAATATATAGGTCATATATTACAGTTTTATGACAGGCTGTATTTATAAAAGATATTATAAAACTTTGTTAAAATATAGTGAAACCTTTGTACCATCGCCCAACTTGCTTTGGAATTTTATCTCTCCGCTATGGCGTGCCACAATATGTTTAACAATGGCTAAACCAAGCCCCGTTCCACGGGTTTTATGGGCGCTTGAAATTCGGTAAAACCGTTCGGTCAAACGTGGTAAATCTTGCTCAGCAATGCCGCGGCCAAAATCTGTAACGCTAATGGTAAATTGGTTTGTATTTGGCGCTTGAGTTAAGCTGAGTATCACTTTATTTTCTACCCGCGTGGCAATTTGGCCATATTTAAATGCATTGTCTAACAAATTATTGAGCAATTGAACCAATTGGTCATGATCACCTTTAATCATTGCAATTTTTATTTCGGCATTAAATTCTAGTGTGATATTTCTTTCTTTTGCCAGTAATTCAAGGCTGTTAAAACATGAATAGCAAATATCATACAGGTTGGTGCTTTGTTGCGGTTTGATGTGTAAATTCATTTCCAATTGTGATAATGATAATAAATCATCGATCAACCGACGCATCCGTTTTGCTTGTTCTTGCATGATGCTTAAAAACTGTGTTCGCGCGTTGATATCATCTTGTGCGGGGCCTTGTAAGGTTTCAATAAAGCCGCTGATCGAGGCGAGGGGGGTTCGAAGTTCATGGCTGGCGTTAGCAACAAAATCTGCTCGCATTTGATCCAATTGTTGGTCTTTGGTTAGATCACGAAAGGTAAAGCAGTATAATATCTCAGAATCTGTAATTTTTATAGGCTTGATGTTTAGTGAAAAATGTCGCTCGACATGATTGGTTAGCTCAAAGTCAAATTGTGCCGCCATGCCGTCACGCTTTACCTGTTCATAAACTGTGATTACTTGTGGAATGCGCAATAGGCTTGAATAATGTGCGCCAATATAGTTGGGCAGTTGCGCATCACTAGCATTTTCGATAAATGCATTTAATAATGCCAGATTTAAATGGGTTATCTGGTCTTGTTGATTGATCAAAAGCGTCGGAAATATTTGCGCCTTTATATAATGACTAAGCACTTGATTTGACTGATTAACAGATTCTATCGGCTTTAAACTTTCTTTCAACTTTTTACGTTGAATATGATAAGCCTTATAAAAAACATAAGTTAATTGACCCAATATGCATATGATAATGGCAATATACCAATGGGTAACGCCAATATAATAAGCGCCAATTAGCAATAGGGCGGCAAGCCCTAAAATTTCTATAATCGATTTCTTTATGATTTGATAAATTTCCATCGTCTCACCAAATTGTTGGGTTTTTATAGCTTAAATGCGCTAATTTACCAATCCTATTTCCATGAAGCCAAGCTTTAAACGAAGCTTTTTTTGACATATACATTACTTCAAAGCCCTTCTTGAAAAAATGTTTAGCAGCTAGAAGTCACATCTATAAATTCTTTAAAAGCTCAGATCGAAAATCACTTGGGGTTTTACCTGTATGCTTCTTGAATGCAGTATTGAATGTTGATCGAGAGTTAAACCCTGATTCATAAGCGACTTGGAGTAGGTTAATATTTTTGTTTTCAAGTTTTGAGGAAGCGTCTTTAATTCGCCAACTATTTACGAAATCATAAAAATTTTGTTTCATAACTTGGTTTAAAACTTGTGATATATTATTTTCGGTAATACTGGTTTTCGTTGATAGTTTACCTAGAGTTAACATCGGGTCACGATGTAATTGATGATTTGCCATAGCATTGACCAGCTTTCGCTCAATTCGCAATCTATCTTCAATACCAATTTTGGATTTTAAGTATGCTCTTTTTTTGGCTTGCTCATTGGTTTTGTTTGGCACGTTGATGGGGCTTTGTCGCATCGCAAGATGGCCAAATGAAGCAATCCAACACAGCTCTGTTATCGTGAAAACTGTTTTATCAATGCCCACACCCAAAATATTTTCAGGCAAAAACCAATAAAGTGTAGAAACAGCAAAGGCCAAAGTTAATACTAACATCATCCAGCGTATCCATGACAGGTCTTTGTTTTTTAAGTTAGAAAAATAGGCTTTAATGTTAACAAGGTTTTTCGTTAAAGCCATGAATGTCAGACACAAATATGTGAATGAAAACGGGATATAAATAATCAGCGCAAATATTGGCAAATATGTAATATATGATAAATGCTGCAGACTTCCTTTTTGTTCACTTAACCGTTCAATTTTAATTTCGTTATCCAATAGAAAATAAGGGAGGCATAAAAAAGCTGCAACGAAAAACCCTCCCCATAATTTTATATATTTCTGAATTTTTGGCTCTACCTCGGCATTGGTTAAAATACGGATATAGTAGTAAATGGATGGGGTAAGTAAAAAAAGAAATGGAATATAAGCATTGACAAGCCATGGGCTATATTTCCATAAATCATGCATCCAAATTAAATCATCAAGCTGGCTAATTGTATTACAGGTAAAAAAAGTGGCTAGATACCTAAAGCGAGGGGTGTTTGACAGTAAGACTGATTGATATGTCAAAAATGCTGTCATCCCTATCAGGGCGCATAATAGACCAAAGTTTATCGCTTCAATAAAATGCACAGAAATCCCAACAAATAATGTCCTATCCGACTGGTTAGGACGACAATATCAACTTACCAAAGTATTTTTTCTTTTCTGATAACATATTGAAAAGGAAAAATTAATGAATAGATTTAACTTACAAACCACTTGTGATCAACAAAAGGAATTTAGAACGATAAAAAAGGCACGGTTTTGGAGTCAGCTATTGCTTTTTGTAACGGCACTTTTATTGATAGTCATTTCAAGAGAGTATTTTTTAAATCAGTTAATTATAGCAAAAGTTGAATCTTATCAAACGCATACATTTTTAGGGATTGGTGCAAATATAGTTTTAATTTTTGTTTCACTATTTTTCATAAAAACAAACGGACTTTCAAAAGTTGCAGGAATAAGTGATGTGAGTTTAAGCAGGTGGCCTTTATTGTTGTTTCCATTTTTATATTTAGTGCTACTTAACGCCTTAACGATGGATGCCTTAAATTTTGAATTGATTTTACCCAATTTATTAACGCTAATAGTTTATGTAATTTCAGTTGGAATAGCTGAGGAATTAAGCATCCGAGGTTTCCTCCAGTCACATTTGTTAAGTATATTTAGTAAGACCAAAAGGGGTGTTGTTTTTTCTGTATTCATTGCTTCCTTATTCTTTGGGGTTATTCATTTGATCAATTTTGATAAGGGACTTTATGGTGAAATATCCCAAGTGTTTTATGCAACTTTTATTGGCTTAACTTTTGGGTTTCTACTGATCATAACTAAAAGTATTTATCCCTTAATTATTATTCACGCCATAAACAACTTTATAGCAGGTTTGGATTCGGCAGGCGCTCCAATTATAGAAAAGATAAGCAACCCGACATCACTCGAAAATGCCATTTTGATAGTTTTTTTAGCATTGCCATGTTTTCTGTATGGGTTATTTTTAATTAGAAAAATGGATAAAATATAAATTTATTATTGAAAAGACTGTAGATTAAGGCAAATGTTCGCTGGCGGGGCATTATTCGGTGAGGGGCGCATTATAAGAATTGTTTATTGTGCAATTATTTGGATATGTTGCTGGGTTTTAAGTGTCCGCTTAATTTAAGTGGACACTATCTACGGTCAAAAGAACCTTATTTTTATAATGTTTAAACTTGATCAATCATCATCATATTTTAATAGGCTGCCCAACCATAGATTATAAAAATTCTAATAATGCGGCTAACTGACTGATTTGTATTTGCTGATTTTAATCAAGTAAACCTAAGTTAAGCATATGATATAAATATATATTTTTGAATCATTATAAACTAAAACTTATCCCAAGTTTTTTGGTTGGGTATGCACGATTCATCTTGCATATCATTATCAACATCAAATATGATGCGAACAATTCTTAATTGCTATTTGCTAATTATAACCAACAGGATAAGCCAATGAACAAACTCACCTTAGCCGCAGCCATCGCCGCTTCGCTCTTTTCGACCAGTGCCATAGCAGGTACTGCGCCAGATGCTAAAGCAGTATTAAACACTTATGCAAATATTGCATATGCAGGTTATGAAGACAGCCTAAACACTGCAAAAGCTTTAGAAGCTGCAATTGGTGCATTGGTTGCAAAGCCTTCTGACGTAACTTTGGCGGCTGCAAAAACCGCATGGCTTGCAGCGCGTGTACCCTATCAACAAACTGAAGCTTACCGTTTTGGTAACGCCATTGTTGATGATTTTGAAGGAAAGGTGAATGCTTGGCCGTTAGATGAAGGTTTGATTGATTATGTTGACGCCTCTTACGGAACAGAATCAGACGAAAACCCATTTTTTAATGCCAATGTAATTGCGAATGCAAAATTAAACGTGGCTGGCAAAATGGTAGATGCAAGTAATATCACTAAAACGTTATTAGCAGAAACATTGCAAGAAGCCGATGAAGTTGAAGCAAATGTTGCGACAGGCTATCATGCAATCGAGTTTTTGCTTTGGGGCCAAGATTTAAACGGTACAGATGCTGGTGCAGGCAACCGCCCAGCTTCTGACTATGACACAGCCAATTGTACAGGTGGCAATTGTGATCGCCGCGCACAATATTTAACCTCTGTTACTGCTTTGCTAGTGGATGATCTGGTTGAGATTACTGCCGCTTGGGCAGAGGGTGGTGCTGCTCGTGCTGAACTTGCAGATAATGGCGTTGCAGCCATATTTACTGGCCTTGGTTCTCTGTCATATGGCGAGCTTGCAGGTGAGCGCATTAAACTTGGTTTGATGGTGCATGACCCAGAAGAAGAGCATGATTGCTTCTCTGATAACACGCATAACTCCCATTATTATGACATTCTTGGAATGCAAAATGTTTACACTGGTAGTTATACACGTGTTGACGGCAGTGTGGTTGAAGGCCCATCGGTTGAAGACTTACTTGCTGCAAAAAATGCTGATTTGGCCAAATCGCTTACTGCCAATATCGCAGCTTCCGTAAAAGCCGGTGCTGACATGGTTGCGCGTGCTGAAGGTGGTGAAGCCTATGACCAAATGATCGGTGAGGGCAACACAGAAGGCAACCAAGTGTTGCAAAATGTAGTAGATGCTTTGATTGTACAAACCAAATCACTTGAAAAAGCAGTTGCGACGCTTGGCCTTAAAGCCATTGAATTTGAAGGGTCAGACAGTCTGGACGCACCAGAAAAGGTTGCTGGCTAAATAATTTTTTCCAACATTTTGTTGGCAAGAAGTTATTCAGGCAATTTACGAATGTAGTATTCGCTAATAAATTGTCTTAATATTCGTGTTCAAATGCATTGTGGGGGTGCGTTTGAACGCGATTTTTTTGTTTAGAGCTAGGAGATGTTGATGCATATCAATATATCAAACAAACTGCTACTGTTGATAAGCTTGAGTGCTGTAATCATACCTATTTCAAATTCTACAAATGCTGAGATATTAACCAAACGCCAACAGCTCGTTGTCCCGACACAAGACTTTAACCAAGCAGAGAAATTTGAGCATTACCCTGGTGGTACAGTTGGTAAATTTATCAAACAAGGCCGCAAAAGCTTATCGCAACCCTCAGCAGGATTATCTGCAGATGACGCGATGGATTTTAACATTGGCCGCAGCATGTTTAAAAAGCTCTGGGCGCCAGCGCCTGCGGCAACCCAGGCATCCAATGGTTTGGGGCCATTATTCAATGCTAGGTCATGTTTGTCCTGCCATATCGGCAATGGGCGCGGCCATGCGCCAGATGTTGGTTTTCCCAATGAAGATGCCAATTCGATGCTCATTCGTCTCAGCATAAAACCGCAAAATAAAGCAGACGAAGCTTTGCTGAAATCTGGCAAAGTAACTTCCATTAATGAGCCAACTTATGGCGGCCAGTTGCAAGATATTGGTATTACTGGTTTTGCTCCAGAAGGTAAGATATCGGTTAACTGGGCGTATAGTTTGGTTGAACTGCAAGATGGACAAAAAGTAGAGCTTAGAAAACCTGAGTTTTCAATCAACAATTTGGCATATGGCCCGATGCATAAAGACATGATGCTGTCCCCGCGTATTGCAACGCAAATGGTTGGCATGGGGTTGATTGATACAATTGACGCGTTGGATATTATGGCAAATGCTGACCCAGATGATCTAGATGGTGATGGCATATCAGGCAAGGCCAACATGGTGTGGGATGAAGACCAACAAGAAACCATGCTTGGTCGATTTGGTTGGAAGGCAGGGCAGCCCAATTTACACCAGCAAGTTGCTGCCGCATTTTCTGGTGATATCGGCATTAACAGCCCGTTATTCAAAGCGCCATCAGGGGATTGTACGGTAAACCAACAAACATGTTTGGGCGCGCCAAATGGCAACACAGATATTATGGGGAAATTAGAACTTTCTGAAGAATTACTACGTCTAACCAGTTTTTTCAACGCCAATTTAGCGGTGCCGCATCGCAAATCAGCAAACCAAGAAAATATCCTATTAGGCAAACAAGCTTTTTATCAATCAGGTTGCATATCCTGTCACAAACCGAAATTTGTCACTGGCGAAACCTCACCTTATAGCAACTTGTATAATGAGCTAATCTGGCCATATTCAGATTTTCTATTGCATGATATGGGCAGTGGGTTGGCAGATAACCACCCCGAAGGTAAAGCCACTGGCACCGAATGGCGCACCGCACCATTATGGGCGCTGGGCGATTCTAAATATTTGGGAAAAAGCTGGCAATTATTACATGATGGCCGCGCCAGAAACATTGAAGAAGCTATATTATGGCATGATGGTGAGGCGTTAAATGCCAAAGAAAACTATAAAAGTTTGAATAAAATTGAGCGGAAAGCACTTGTTGAATTTGTAAAATCACTTTAGAATAAAGGTTAAAAATATAATGGGACATATTATGACATATTACTTTAAACATTTGATAAAAATTAATAAAATTCTATTGTTGCCATTGATGTTAATTGGGTTAAGTGCTTCTACGCAGGCAGACGAAGCACTTAGTCGCAAAGTTCACAAACAATTTATTGATCAATATATTTTAGCAAATTTGGAAATACTTAATGTTGAAGCAACCAATTTTGATGACATCGCTTTGGATGCTTGCAATGAGCAAGAGTTGGGCTTTATTCGTCCCATATTCGAGCGGACAGTAGCGGCTTGGATGCCTTTGCAATCCTTTAGATTTGATGCGTTTGAAAAAAACAACCGCGCATTACGGATATATTTTTGGCCAAATAGTCGCGGTGAAAAACAGGTCAAAAAGTTTTTACTAAAAATGGATGCTACAAAAATTACACCTAAATATTTCCCCAATATAAGCGTTGCAGTTCAAGGGTTGCCAATTGTTGAATGGTTGCTTTTTCATAAAGACTCGACTTTAAACAGTGCAGATAAAGCCATTAGAACTTATTCTTGCCAATTTTTAAAAGCAATTAGCCTAAATATGAAATTGCTGAGTGAGGCGCTAATCACTGAATTACAGCCATATGGTAAAATGCGGCTAAAATTGTTAAATCCCTCTGCAAATAATGCCGATTATAACACCATACCAGAAGTAACATTGCAGTTTTTTAAAGCCATTCATGCCATGGTTGAGTTGGTGCATGGTCAAAAACTAAGTCGCCCAATTGGCAAAGAGTTTAACAACTTACGCCCCAAACGGTTCGAAATGTGGCGATCGGGCCTGACTAAAAATAATTTAATGTCAAATATCTCAGCCATTGAACATGCTTATGATATTTTCTCTCCGCTTATTATTGCAGGTCATAATGGCCAACAGACCAACCAACAAGTCAGGCAAGAATTTGCAGCAGTCATAACGCAAATTAATCTGTTGCCAGATGATTTATATCATGCCTTATCGAGCCCAAAAGCCAAAAACACTTGGATATTAGCCCGCGATTTGATTGCAAAATTAGAAAAGTTACAAAAAACCTTGGCAATAAAAGTTACCGATGCATTGGGCATTCCGTTGGGGTTTAACGCATTAGACGGCGATTGATATGCAAATTAGCAGGCGTGGATTACTAAAGTCAGCGGCACGGCAGGCATTGATCGTGCCCGCCATTGGTCTATTGCCCAATATGGCATGGGCAGAAGACGAAAAGCAGCGCTTGAACGGTCAATATATGTTATGTGCAAAGCATAGTGACGGTGGGCATGTGGCGGTAAGAATTGGTGGAAATGGCGAAATTATTCAGCAATTTAAATTACAAGATCGCGCTCATGGCCATGCTAAAAATGCAGCAGGTGATGTGGTTGTTTTCGCTCGACGGCCAGATAATCAGCTCTACCACATTCGCCAAAACGGTTTATTAACCACGCTATATGCACCAACCGGTCGCCACTTTTTTGGTCATGGTGTATTTTCACATGATGGAAAATTACTGTATTGTGCAGAGAATGATTTTGACCATGAAGACCCAAGGCAAACAGGAAAAATTGGTATTTGGGATTTGACCAAAGGTTTGAAAATAGGCGAGTTTTTATCAGGCGGCATCGGAGTGCATCAAATTAGACTACTGCCTGATGGAAAGACGTTAGCGATTGCCAATGGCGGTATTTTAACCCACCCAGATTTGCCAAGGCAAAAACTCAATTTATCCGATATGCGGCCAAATTTAGCCTTGGTAAATGTTACTAATGGTGAATTAATCAGCAAACTGACACTGCCAAAATCACTGCACCAATTGTCAATAAGGCATATTGATGTCGCGCTAAATGGCGATATATGTGTTGCGATGCAATATCAAGGGGCTAAGGCAGATCAGGTTGCACTAATTGCAATGGTTGATAATCGCCGCCAATTAAAAACCCTCTCAATGCCTAATGATATATTGGCACAAAATCGCCAATATATTGGCTCAATTTGTTATGACATTAGCGGTCAGTTTTTTGCGGCAACCTCACCTCGGGGCAATTTGGCAACATTTTTTAGCAAAGCAGGTGACTATATTGATCAATTTAATATACAAGATGTTTGCGCCGTAGCGCCTAGTAAATATGCTGGGAACTTTATTTTAGCTTCTGGTGAAGGTGCGGTTGTTTCATATAATATCATTAAAAAGACTCATAAAAACCTATTTATTATGCAGGATAGTTCGCCTAAATATCAGTGGGATAACCATATGATGGCAATCTAATCGAACCTAAATATCAAGCATTTAATATTGATTGTTACGGTTAAAAACGCTTAATTGCCGCACTTTATAAGCCATTGGCAGCTTGTTGGATTCTTTCCACAATTTTTTAACTAAATTTTTGTTTAGACCTAAATCGGGCAAAATTTTTGATAAACTATAATTATAAGCTATGCTTTTTTTGCATATAGTTTGTGGAACCCGACTTAACGGTAGTTGCGGGTAATGGAATTTAAATATTGTTTTTATCCGGTTTAAAGTGGTTTCTACTGTAAATTGGCCAAAAATGACGGCTGTGGGGCTAAACTATCTAAAGACAAGCGAATATTGGTTTGAAGAAAATAGACAAATAGAAATATTTTTGCTAGTTAATAGCCATAAGATTGTGGCATGGGTAATGCATATTATGCATTTAGCATGCGTCCATAGGCAATTTGGTTTACGATAAACCAAAAGATGCAATGCAACATGGGTGAGTTTATTAATCACCACAATTATTATCTGATTGGTTGGGATATTTCTGAAACCAAACCCATGACCAGATGAGCTTGACTGTATCGGCGCTAGGCTATTGCGCCACTGATAAAAGTCTGAGCAAATGTTATAGAATTTATGCAGTTTGATATGCTTTTATTTGGGCATTATTCACTGTCTATCGCTAAGAAAAATAGAATATCTTGGTAGAAGGAAGAAATGGATGAGTAATTTTGATACTGATTTTGTTGCTGATGTTGAAGATCGTAAATTATATGATCATGAGAAATATAGCGATAGTTGCGGCGTAGGCTTCATCACCAACAAAAAATCCATTCAAAGCCATGATATTTTAGTTAAAACTCATGAAGCATTATGCACCATTCCCCATCGGGGCGGCATGAGCGCTGAAGGCATTGGCGATGGCGCTGGGGTGAATATAGATTTGTCGCAACGGTTTTTTCGCAAATTAACCCAAGATAATAAACTTGAATTGGGTCAATTTGCAGTGGCAAACTTTTTCCTGCCCAAAGATTCAAGCTTTGATGATGATGCCGTAAGTTTGGTTGAAGAAAAGTTACGAAAATTCCGGTTTCCGATTATCATGTGGCGCGATATGCCCGTTAATAACAGCATTTTAAGTGACGCATCTGTGCGCGCTCAACTTTCAATCAAGCAAGTGATATTTGAGCGCTCTAGCAAATTAGCGGATGCTAGTTGGCACGAATTTGATATGGAAATTGCCCGTTGTTTGGCGGCTATTGAAGGTGAATGTTATGACATTAGCGAATTAGATGGTTTTTACCCCTGCTCCATGTCTGCACGCACACAAGTGCTAAAGGGGCGATTAAATTCCAACGAGGTCATCCCATATTTTGAAGATTTACGTGACCCTGACCATGAAATTCATTCAATATTTTTTCATACCCGTTATTCAACCAATACAGAGCCTGCTACCATGATGGCGCAACCTTTTAGGCGCATGGCACATAATGGCGAACTAAATACCGATAAGAAAAACCGCTTATCTGAAGCGTCAATTGCCAAACAACAAGGCCGAAAATTAAATTTCCCCAAAGGCCAAAGCGACAGTGCGCGGCTTGACCAAACCATTGCACGGCGCATTGTCGATGATGGTTACACCGTGGTTGAGGCAATTGTCGCTATGATGCCCCCTGCGTGGGAGAACCAAACCAATATTGACCCTAATATAAAGGCAATGCTCGAATATTTCAGCCTTTATGAAGAGAAAAATGACGGCCCAGCAGCGATTATATTTGGCAATGGTCAATATGTTGGTGCGCGGCTTGATCGCTTGGGTTTGCGCCCACTTCGCAGCGTTGAAACGGAAGATTATCTTGCGGTTATGTCTGAGGCAGGGCAAATTAATTTCTCTGCCGAAACGATTTTAAACCGAGGCCGTATTGAAGCGGGTGACATGCTGTTTTGGAGCCATGTTGAAGGCCGCGCCTATACAGGTGTGCAATATTTAACCAAACTGGCAGCCCGCCATGACTATATTGCCATGCTGAATGCCGCAAAAGTTGATATTGAACATCTTGAAACTGCCGATGAAAGCTTGCTTGGCAAAAATGATGATCTTAGCCTTGACCAGCAACATATTGCATATAGTTTAAATGATGAGAGCTTTCGGTTTTTGTTAGACCCAATGTTGCAAAATGGCGCTGAACGCGTTTACGCAATGGGTTATGGCTTAACCCCTAATGCCTTGTCCAATAAAGAAGGCGGTATGAGCCAATATTTTAGTCAGAGATTTGCTCAAGTCACCAACCCGCCATTAGACAGCATTCGTGAAGCCGACGGCATGACGTTAAGGGTTGCTTTAGGCGGTAAGCCGGGTTTTGTTGAAGGTCAGATGCAAATCATTTTGCAATCGCCTATATTATTGCAACAAGACTTAGCCAAATTATTATCGCAAAAAACCGTTGCAACGCGGGTGCTAGACATTAGTTTTAACCCCAATTATGAGCAAGAAAGACGCAATGCTAGCCGTTTGGAATTAGCCATTGATGAATTATGCGACGAGGTAGAGGCAGCAGCGCGGGATAATGTTGGCATTATCATTTTAAGCGACCGCAAAATTTCCGTAAAAAAAGCAGCTATGCCATTGCTTTTATGCATCGCAGCTGCCAATCAAAGGCTGATTAAATGTGGTTTGCGCTTCAACTCAAGCATTGTGGTTGATAGCGGCCAGTTGGTATCCACCCACGATGCCGCAACGGCATTAGGCTTTGGTGCATCGGCACTATTTGCACTTACTGCACAAAATCGTGCAGGCCAAATGGATGCTGAAAATCAAACAAATTTGATGAAGAATTTCAAAAAATCGATTGAAAAATCTCTAATGAAAACCATGGGTAAGTTTGGTTTATGTACTGCTGAAAGCTATATTGGCGGTGAATTTTTTGAAAGTAGCTTTTTAGACACCAAAGAGCCGCGCCTAAAACGCACTTTCCCACATATCGATAGCCCCGTGGGCGGTGTGCATTTTAGTGATATTGCCACTTCTGCAGCAAAATGGCATCATCAGGCTTGCCAGTTAGACGGTGAAAATATGCCAAATATTGGCCTATTTAAAGAGCGTGGTGATGGTGGTGGCCATAGCTTTGGCGTGGCATCGGTGCGTGAATATGGCCATATGTTAGATGAAAAGATCACTTATATAGAACAAGATGAACCGACGCATTTGCGCTTGTTGGGTGATGAGGCAGATGAATTGGGTTCCGATTTAGCCTATCGTGATTTTGGTTATGAAGCCCGCAGCCCTGAGCAAATTGATGCCCATAAAATTACCCAAGGCTATCATCAATTTAGCCAAGAAATGCAAAAAGAACGGATGCAGCGCCCTGCAACTTTGCGTGATGTGATGGCTTTGCCTGTAGATGTATCAGATGCCCAAACGCGTGAAGAATTTGACCAGATTTTAGGCGCTCAGCATATTAAGGGCAATTTAAACTATTTTATTTGCGGTTTGGTGATTGCCCCTCAAAGTTCCGGTATTTATAAAATTTCATTTGCGAATGACGCTGATGAGAAAAATAATGCAAAAAACAACTCCCGCAGCCGCTTAAAGCAGCTGGCCGAGCATTTTAAAGCGCGTTTCTCTAGTGCCGATTATAAAATTAAAGTTCAAAGCGACCATCTATATGTCGCAGCGGCTCATACATTCTTACATTATCTTAGCCAAATAAAGACAGCGCCTGGCGCTATAGGGCTTGATAAGGTGCAACCAGCTCATCAAATTACGCGCTACTTCTCCTCAGGTGCTATGAGTTATGGAGCGCTTGTCAAGCCCGCCCATCGCGCGGTTGCGCAAGGCACAAACATTGTTGGCGGCCTATCGAATTCAGGTGAGGGTGGCGAGGAGTTTGCTCGTGCTAACTCTATATTATCCAGCCGAATAAGGCAATTTGCTTCAGGCCGTTTTGGCGTTTGGGCAGGGTATTTGGCCGACCCGCTACTTGAAGAAGTTGAAATTAAAATCGCCCAAGGCGCGAAACCTGGCGAGGGTGGGCAGCTGCCCGCCAAAAAAGTAACCGTAGAAATGGCATCAATGCGCGGCGGTACACCAGGTGTTGAACTGGTTTCACCGCCCCCACATCATGACACTTATTCGATTGAAGATTTGGCGCAATTAATCCATGATTGTAAAGCCACGCGCCGCAGGGTGATCGTTAAATTAGTATCCTCAGAAGGCATTGGCACTATTGCGGTGGGTGTTGCCAAAGCAGGTGCCGATGTGATTAATGTTGCTGGCGGCACAGGCGGCACGGGCGCGGCGCAAGTTACCAGCTTAAAACATACTGGCCGTGCTGCTGAAATTGGCATTGCCGAAGTGCATAAAGCATTGTCGCAAAATGGCCTGCGCGATAAGGTTATCCTACGCACCTCTGGCGCACATCAGATTGGTTTAGACGTGGTTAAATCTGCAATTTTAGGTGCAGATAGTTTTGAATTTGGCACGGCAGCATTGATGATGCTTGGTTGTGTTCAGGCCAAAACTTGCAACATTAAATGCCCTGTCGGTCTGACCACAAACCCAGAAGTTTATGACGGCGATGCCCGCATTCTGGCACAATATTATATGAGCCTTGCCCATGAAGTGCGCCAAATATTAGCTAAAATCGGTGCTGAAAGCTTGGCTGCCATTCGTGGTCGCACCGATTTACTGCATTTGCTGGACCATGATAAAATGGTTGGCGCGTTAGATTTACGCGGCCTATTGCAGCAAGTGCCTATCGTTAAAATTGACAAGCCGATTTATATTGAAGCAGAGTTTAAACATGATGATAAGGCTTATGCTCTTGTTCAGAAACATATTTTTTCTGGCGATGTGGCTAACATTAACATTGACGGTAAAAAGTGGCGCTTGAATAACCGCCATAAAACCGTCGGTGGGCAATTAGCCATTGATATAGAACGGGCGCTAAATCATGAGCTTGATGATGGTGCACGCAGCAAAATTAAATCATTATACCGTGGACATAATGGCCGTTATCATTTGGGTGAAAATACTGTTAACATTATCACGACAGGCAGTGCAGGGCAAAGCTATGGCGCATTTAACATTGTCGGCATGAATTTGTGCCATCAAGGCACCTGCAATGATGGCGTAGCGAAAGGCATAAGCGGCGGCACCATTGCTGTAACGCCACCCAAAAATGACGGTGTAAAGCTGGGTGTTCAAAATACATTGATTGGTAATTTTGCATTATTTGGCGCCACTGGCGGCATGGTATTTATCAACGGTGAGGCGGGAGATCGCTTTGCTGTGCGTAATTCAGGCGCGATGTCGGTGGTTGAAGGCGTGGGAGATTTTGCTTGTGAATATATGATCAATGGCATGGTGCTCAATATAGGCACTTATGGCAAAGGCTTTGCCAATGGCATGTCTGGCGGTAATGCATATCAATATGACCCAGATAAAAAGTTTGAGCTTCTGCATGATGCCTCATCCATCCGCTATGGCTATTTGAAAGATGAAGGCTCCGTAACAAAAGACGAGGTTTTAGCGCATCAAGATATTGTAAAATATATGCTGGAGCAGCATATTGAGGCCACACAAAGTGCCCATGCAAAACAATTATTAGCCAATTGGGATATAGAAGCAGCTAATTTTGTTTATATGCAACCATTGGCGCTCGAGCAAACCCAATCTGCAAGCCACTTAGAAACACTTGGCCGTAAAACTTTGGTGGAAGAATTAAGCCATGCCATGGCAGAATATCAGATTAAGCCATTGCGTGACGCATTTACACAAGGCAAAGCTGTGTTAGCGGGGCGTGTGCCAGCCTATCAAGAAGTGGATACTGAGCTGAGTTTTGAATTGCTAAACGCTTATGGCGTGATGCGCATTGCCAAACAAGTTGTACATTCGTTGGCCAAAAAACAAGGCGTTGAGGTGAACCCAATATTTGAAACCAAAGCCGCTAAAAATTTGGTTAAAACCGAAGATTACGCCCTTGTTGATGCCCTTGCTAAAGAATGTAAAAAAGCACTTGATAAATTTAGTGAGCAAGAATTGGCCATCATGCTGGCTGATAAACGCATTCGGGATTATAAAAAGAGCTTAATTTTGCGCGACGTGCAATCAATCTACTCGATGGGGTCAATGGCATGGATTATCGCACAAGATCGCCAAAACCGTGAAAAGATGGGACATATCCCAGATTTTAGCGAAACATTAGCTGAACAATTGGTAAAAACTATGTTAAAAGCCAAGCAAGCAGCGTAAAGAATAAAAATCTAATAAGGTTAGATATGTCTGAAAAAAGTAAAATTGATCACCCGTTTAATGAAGATCAACAACAATGGTTGAGCGGTTTTTTTGCTGGTGCAAATACGCGCCTGTTGCAAGATGGCGGCCAAGAGCTTAGTAATCTACGCCCGTTAACTGTGCTGTTTGGAACACAAACAGGCAATAGCGAAACCATTGGCGAAGGCATTATATCGATGGCCGCTGACTATGGCTTAAGCGCAACTTTGGTCGATATGGACGATTTGGAAGTTGAAGATTTAGCTAAAATTGAACGCTTATTACTGATTTGTGCTACCTATGGCGAGGGCGAAATGCCTGATAATGCTGAAATATTATGGGAGGCGATCAGCGAAGATGATGCGCCAAGGCTTGAAGCTACAAATTTTTCAGTACTGGCATTAGGTGATAGCTCTTATGATGACTATTGTAAAGCAGGCATAGATTGGGATAGCCGCTTAGCTGAGCTTGGCGCTAAGCGCATTCATAACCGCGTTAATTGCAATGTAGATTTTGAAGATGATGCCGATAAATGGTGTGCTGCTGCCTTAGATGCCATTAAAGACACGGGTTCTGCCCCAGAAGCAGGCGCGGCAATTACTGCAAAACCAACATTAAAAGCAGGAGCCAGTGACAAACCAAAATATGACCGTAAAAACCCATTCCCTGCTACCATGCTTGTTAATCGCCGCATATCTGGTGAAAATTCGAGCAAGCAAATCATGCATTATGAGCTTAGCTTAGCGGGTAGTGGCCTTCGCTATGAGGCAGGCGATGCGCTTAATATTATTGCCCAAAATGACCCAGAATTGGTGCAGTTAATTTTGGCACATTTAGGCCTAAGCGGTGATGAAATGATCGATGGCTTAAAGCTTAAAACAGTTTTGCAAAATTTTTATGATATTAAATTGCCAACAGGCCCGTTCTTAGATGCTGCAGCTAAAAAATCAGGCGATGAAGAATTAAATCGCTTGCTTGAAAATGCCGACAGAGAAGCCTTGAATGCCTATCTATGGGGTCGTGATGTGTCTGATTTTATCATCGATTTAAAACTAACCTTTGGCGCAGATGAATTTGTGCAATTGTTGCGCAAATTACAACCGCGGGCTTATTCCATCTCAAGTTCTGCCAAAGCCCATCAAGATGAGGTGCATCTGACCATCAGTTCTGTGCGTTATAACAGTTTTGGCCGCAAACATGAAGGTTTGGCCTCTTGTTATTTGGCCGACCGTTTGGGGAAGAATGGTAAAGTCGGGGTATATTTTAGCCCCAATAAAGCATTCAGAGTGCCCAATGATGGTGATTTGCCGATCATTATGGTTGGCCCAGGTACTGGCGTTGCGCCATTTAGAGCCTTTTTAGAAGAGCGCGAAGCAACGGGCGCAACAGGCGATAACTGGCTAATTTTTGGCGATAGAAACGCCAAAGACGATTATATCTACCAAGATGAGATTGAGGAATGGCAAAAATCAGGACTTTTAAACAAGCTAGATTTGGCATTTTCGCGCGATCAGGCGGAGAAAATCTATGTTCAAACCCGCATGAAAGAAAATGGCGCAGAGCTGTTTAACTGGCTTGAACGCGGTGGTTATTTTTACGTTTGTGGTGACGCAACCTATATGGCCAAAGATGTTGACCAAACTTTGCAAGATATTATTGCAGAACATGGAAAACTTGACCCAGCAGGGCTAAAAGATTATATGAATAGCCTAAAAAAATCCAAACGTTATGTGCGTGATGTTTATTAGTTAGTGCGCTGGGCTAGTCACCAAGCCAAATAACAAAATATCAATATTTTCTGACAGCCAAAAATTTCGGTATTTGAGGTTGCCAATAATATTTTCTTCGACATTTTTGTCTAAAAGCGATGCATGCAAAATCTGATTGCCCAATCGATCAAGCAAAAAACCCGGTATCATTACAATATTTAACGTTGGGCGCAAATGCCCTGCTTGCTTGCAGATAGCGAGGCGGCGATGGGGGATATGTTTTCTGGTTCTGAAATCACCTCCATGAAAGACGTCGTAAACGCGTATTGCCATTGTGTTATGGGGCAATTGAATGAGAAAATTTTAAGGCTTTACCGATCAATCTAATAGTTAGGCGGAAGTAATTATATGGTTTCCGCCCAATATGCTAAAGAATATCAAATTCTTGATAAATAATTCCATTATCGTGAATTTTAGTATCCGTTAAATTGGCGGAAATTCTTGTGCCATTGCCACCAAATAATTGAACACCATAACCTAATAAAATGGGCGCACGCTTTAACCGTAATTTATCAATAGCATTGTTCGCAAGTAACCAACCTGCCAATTCGCCACCACCACACAAATAAATTGGGGCAGAACAGTTTGCCTTGAGCTTGTCGATTTCGGTTAAGATGTTGCTCGATATTTGTTTAACATCGGAATTTGAAGGCAGTTTGACAGAACTAGAAACAACTAAAGATTGCATACTAGGATATGGGTTTTGACCTGCTTCTAAACCATATTGATAGCCAAACTCATAGGTATTTCGACCCATGATGCAATGCGAATAAATTGATAGGCGTGCTATATAATCATCGACAATACTGCCTTGATGTGGGAATAGCGAAATATCGCCCTTAATGCCAGAAATAAAGCCATCTGCTGAGACCGCGACATCGTAAATAAGAGGTTGCATAAATGCTCCTGATAATAATTGAATTTATTGTTTAATATTTTCAATTATTTGTTCATTATCAGGATCCTCCTATTTTTGACTATTTTAACTTGCATGTTAAGATTGTCAAGATTTAGATATGGATGGCGTGACCAAGTGCGGCCATGGCGCTTTCCATAAAAGCTTCATTCATGGTAGGGTGCACATGAACGGTGTCTGCAATATCCTCTAACCGTGTACCCATTTCGAGCGCCAACGCAAATTCCCCGCTCATTTCACTAATATGCGGCCCAACGGCTTGAATGCCAATAATCACATGATTATCCGCCCGCGCAACCACCCTGATAAAGCCGCCCTCTTTGCCAATTTGTTGCGACAATGCGCGGCCATTGGCTGCTAGCGGAAATTTACCAATTTTAACCTCAATATTTTGTGTTTTGGCATCATTAGGCGACAGGCCAACGCTGATAATCTCAGGCTCAGTAAAGCAAATTGCCGCAATCGCAGCTGGTTCAAATTTTCGTTTTTGACCTGCAATAATCTCGGCCACCATTTCGCCTTGTGCCGAAGCCTTATGCGCTAACATAGGCTCACCAACAATATCGCCAATTGCCCAGACATTGCGCATGCTGGTATGGCATCGCGCATCGACTTTAATGAAGCGGTTATCATCAAGCAGATCAACACCCATTTTATCCAGCCCCCAGCCATTCAAATTGGCTTGCCTGCCGACCGTTACTAGAATTTTATCCGCATCAATGATTTCAACCTTGCCATCTTTGGTTTCAAATTCAAACTCACCATGCTTGTTTAACCCCTTTGCCTTGGCATTTAAATGCAGCGCAACATCATGGGATTTTAACCAATTGGCAACGGGGCGGGTTAGCGCTTTATCAAAGCTTGGTAATATTTGCTTGCCCGCTTCAATGAACGTTACCTCACTGCCAAATTTTGCAAAGGCAATGCCCAATTCTAGGCCAATATAGCCCGCGCCAACCACTATTAATTTGTTTGGCAACTGTTTAAGGTCAAGCGCTTCGGTAGAGCCGATGACTTTGCCGCCAAACGGTAAAAATGGCAGCTCTGTGACTTTTGAACCGGTTGCTAATATCACATGTTCAGCAGTGATTTTAAATTCTTCAGCCTCACCATTGGCGTTAGAAGTTTTAACCACGCATGTTTTGCCGTTTCGAAATGTTGCCCAACCATGCACTATTTGCACATTGGCTTTTTTAAGCAGCATCTTAACACCGCCGCTTAATTGTTTAACAATGCCGTCTTTCCATGCGGATGTTTGGCTTAAATCTAAACTTGGTTGATGGCTTAAACGAATACCCAACTCACCGTCAACATTTGTGGCAATTTGCTTAATCTCATCAAATTTACTGGCGGCGTGGATGAGTGCCTTGGAGGGGATGCACCCGCGGATTAAGCATGTACCGCCAAGTTTTTGGTCTTCTACCAAAATAACATCGAGGCCTAGCTGACCTGCTCTTATGGCCGCCACATAACCACCAGGGCCACCACCAACCACTAAAACTTGGCAATTTTTACGGCTTAAATTGACATGTGTCATGCGCCATCTCCCATAAATAATGTTGCAGGTACTTCAAGTAAGCTTTTAATATATTGAATCATTAATGCCCCATCATAACCATCAACAATCCTATGATCAAACGAGCCAGAAATATTCATCATTTTACGAATGACAATTTCACCATTGATGACCATCGGTCGTTCTACCAACTTGTTATTGCCAATGATGCACACTTCAGGGGCATTGATGATCGGCGTGGTAACAATGCCGCCAATTTTTCCCAAACTGGTTACTGTAATGGTTGATCCAGTAAGTTCATCACGCGCTGCGCTGCCGCTTCTGGCTTTTTTAGCGAGCTCTTGTACTTTGCTTGCATATTGCCAAATATCTAAACTTTCAGCATGTTTGATCACAGGAACCATCAGCCCATTTGGGGTATTGGCCGCCATGCCGACATGCACCGCATCAAATTGGGTAATCATGCCTGTTTCACTATTATAATGAGCATTGCATTGGGGGTATTTAGCAGCTGCTTTAACAATTGCCTTCATTAAAAACGGCAGTAAAGTGAGCTTTGGCTGATCAAGCCCATCTCCTGAACAAGCGCGGCGCTCGGAATTTAACTGCCCACGCAATTTTTCCAAATCGGTTAGATCGACTTCCTCAACATAGGTATAATGCGGAATATTGCGTTTTGAAAATGCCATAGCTTCGGCGATTTTGCGCCGGATACCGCGCAGAGGAATTTCTTTTACCCCTATTTTCTTCAGCCCAGATTTTGAAGGCTTTGCGACTCTAGTTGCACCATCGGTTTTAGAGCGGCGATCGACATTCGAGATATACGCCCCGCCAGATGCGATAAACCCATTCAAATCATCATGGGTTAAACGCCCAGCTGGCCCAGAGCCAACAATTAAACCCAGTTCAATATTCAATTCTTGCGCGCGGCGACGCAAGGAAGGTGATGCCAAAATATCGGTATTTATAGGCGGCTCATCGGTATTTATAGACGGCTCAATTGTAGTTCTTGCAGGAGCAGAAGACGCTTGCATGGGTGTGACAGCTTCTACGGTTTTGGTTTTTGGACTGGGTTGAGTGTTGGTTTTTTGGTTAGGTTTAATGTCTGAAGGTTGCGCAACTCCGCCCTCAACGTCAAAAGCAATTAAAACACTGCCAACATTGACAATATCACCCACATTACCTGCAATTGAGGTGACAATACCATCGACAGGTGAAGGCAGTTCAACGGTGGCTTTATCGGTCATCATGGCGATAAGAATGTCATCTTCTTCGATTTTTTGGCCAAGCTTCACATGCAGTTCTACAATCTCTGACGTCACAACCCCTTCACCAAGGTCGGGTAATTTAAATTCATATAGTGCCATTTTCAAGCCTCCATAATGCGGTTAATGGCATCAACAACACGGTGTGGCCCAGGGAAATATTCCCATTCAAACGCGTGCGGGTAAGGTATATCCCAGCCCGTTACGCGCTCAATTGGGGCGCGTAATTTCCAAAAACAATTTTCTTGAATAATCGATAATATTTCGGCTCCGAAACCACCTGTCTTTGTTGCTTCATGCGCAATGAGGCAGCGGCCTGTTTTGTTAACGCTGTTGATAATGGTATCATAATCAATCGGTGATAAGGTTCTAAGGTCTATAATCTCCGCATCAACTCCAGTTTGTTTAACCGCCGTTTCAACCACGTGTACCATGGTGCCATAGGTGATAATGGTCATCGCATCGCCGCTGCGGCAAATATCAGCCTGACCCAGTGGAATGCTATAATAACCTTCAGGCACTTCGCCTTTATCATGGCTATCCCAACCAACAGAGGGTGTGTCAGGGTTACCGTAAAACGGCCCATTATAAAGCCTTTTGGGTTCGAAAAACAATACAGGGTCATTGCTTTCAATTGCGCTGATTAACAAGCCCTTGGCATCATATGGGGTCGATGGCATGACCACTTTTATGCCAGAAACATGGGTAAAAATCCCTTCGGGGCTTTGGCTGTGAGTTTGTCCGCCGCGAATGCCGCCCCCGCAAGGTGTGCGAACGGTAATATTGGTTGAAAATTCACCCCCGCTTCGGTAGCGCAAGCGCGACGCTTCGGATACAATTTGGTCAAAGGCTGGGTAAATATAATCGGCAAATTGAATTTCAGCCACAGGCCGGATGCCGTTAACGCTCATGCCAATCGCGGTGGCAATAATGCCATTTTCTGAAATTGGCGTATCAAATACCCGCTCGGTTCCAAATTGTGATTGCAGGCCGTCAGTCGCGCGGAACACCCCGCCAAAATAACCAACATCCTCACCGAAAATCATCACTGCATCATCACGTTCTAACATGATTTTTTGCGCCGATAAAATTGCTTCTAACATATTCATTTGTGCCATTTTTATAACCCCAATTCTTGACGCTGGCGAACAAGGTTTGGCGTCATTTCTTCAAACACATCTTCAAACATCGTGGTCACATCGGGGCGGCCACCACCTTTTAATGTGCCATAGCTTTCAGCCTCTTTATACTGGCTTTTTATCATGGCCGTATAATCTTCAATCAGTGCCTTATGTAGCACCTCACTCCATGCGCCAGTTTTTATTAAATGTGCCTTTAGCCGCTCAATTGGGTCGCCCAATGGCCATGTTTTTTCTTCATCGGCTGGGCGGTATGCAGAGGGATCATCAGAAGTTGAATGCGGCGCAACCCGATAGGTGAAAAATTCAATCAACGTTGCCCCATAACCTGATCGAGCGCGGTCAGCAGCCCATTTAGAGGCTGCATAAACTGCCAAAAAATCATTGCCATCTACCCGCAGGCTTGGCAAACCAAAACCGATGCCGCGCGCGGCAAATGTGGTGCGCTCCCCCCCAGCAATACGTTGACTGCTAGAGATTGCCCATTGGTTGTTGACAATGTTTAAAATAACGGGCGGATTATAGGTAGCGGCAAAATTTAGCGCACTATGAAAATCCAGTTCAGCGGTGCTGCCATCGCCAACAAAACTGGTTGCAAGGCGATTGCCGCGTTTACGCGCCTCGGCCATTGCCCAGCCCACTGCTTGGCTAAATTGAGTGGCTAAATTACCTGAAATTGAAAAAAAGTTTAAATTCTTAAAACTATACATAATTGGTAATTGGCGGCCTTTGCAATTGTCTTTAACGTTAGACAAACACTGGCACATCAAATCAATTAACCGCTGACCGCGCGAGATTAAAATACCTTGATTTCGGTAAGATGGAAATACCATATCTTCATCATCAATTGCCAAGCTATGTGCCACGCTAATGGCTTCTTCGCCAGTGCATTTCATATAGAATGAAATTTTACCAACTCTGTGCATCAGCTGCATTCGCTCGTCAAACATGCGCGTTAGCAGCATGTCTTTTAAACCCTTAATTAGAATGTCATCTTCTATGTTGATGTGCCATTCGCCCCCCGCATTGGCATCTTCATCCAACACACGAATTAAGCCATAGGCAAGGTCGGTAATATCATTCGGTTTAGCGGTAAAAGGCGGCATTTTGCTAGCACTAACAGGCGGAATATAAACATGGCTGAAATCATTAACCTCGCCAGGTCGATAAGGCGGTTCAGGAACATATAAGCCTTGATGTTGGCCAATATCGCCAATATGTGTGTCATTAATTGTCTTATTATGCATGTTGCCCTCATTCAAACCTTAATAATAAGACATAATAGCTTACCTAAAAGAAACAGCTTCCCTAATTGACTTGTCGTTGATATTATATTGGAACAGAATCACGAAAATATAATAAAAAAGAGAATGATGTGCCGAGTATAACTGAACTGGATAGAAATATCCTTAAAATATTACAAAATGATGCAACAATATCAATTGCAGATATTGCGGAAACTATTGGCTCATCCAAGTCTGTTTGCTGGCGGCGCATTCAAAGAATGACTGAAAAAGGCATCATCAAGCAAAAAGTAACCTTGCTAGATGCCGAAAATCTTGGTTTGCGCGTGGTGGTGTTTGCCAATGTGAAACTAACCAGCCACGGCCGAAAAAACCTTTCGGATTTTATGACCAAAATTAAATTATACCCCGAAGTGGTGGAATGTTATACGATGATGGGCGGTATTGATTTTCTGCTTAAAATAGTGGTGCGTAACGTTAAAGAATTTGAAGATTTTTACTGGCATCAATTGTCCCAAATAGAAGGGGTGCAGGAAACTAGTTCCCACATTGCCATGACTGAAGTTAAACTAACCACACAGTTACCTCTTAGCAATTGTGACACGGTAGATTAAGCAATTTACTGTGAGATTGATCAAAGTTATTGAAGCATATATCAAGCAATTTCACTGGACAATTTGGTAAAATAGATGCATTTTGCAGCCTTTCATTGTCAATGAGGTTATATGTTTTCGCTTACCAAGCAATTTAACAAAACCATTTGGTTGATTATTATTTCGACCTTTGCTGCGCGATTTACTTTTTTTATGATTTGGCCATTTATGGCACTGATCTTACATAACAAATTTGCGTTGGATGAATTTGAAGTTGGGTCATTTTTAGCTTTTTCAGTATTCATTGGCATCAGTTGTGGGTTTGTGGTTGGTAATATCTCGGACAGAATTGGCCGCCGAAAAATCATTATTCTTGGTCTTATATTACAGGTAATTTCATTAATATTATTGGGTATTGCAGATGGTTTGATATTAATGCTATTGGCATCGACCTTGCAATCCATCGCCAGAACCATGACTGAAAACCCAGGTAAAGCACTAATGACCGATATGATGCAAGACCGCGACGTGAAAGATATGGCGTTGCATATGCGTTATTATATGCTTAATGTTGGCGCGGCTTTAGGCCCTGTAGCGGGTGTCTTTATAGGGGTAACAGGACAACAAACCACGTTTTTTATTGCAGCGGCAATGTATGGCCTATATCTCATTGCGGCAGCAGTTATTTTCAACATTGAGAAACCTATTAAGCGTAGCAAAATGTCTGCTGACCATTCATTTGGGCATTTGTTTAAGCTTTTGCGCCAAGATTATGCCTTTCTATTATTTGTTTTGGCAAGCCTTTTAGCTTTTGTTACCTATGCGCAAATAGATGTCGGTCTTTTGCAATATTTACAACAAGAAAACATTTCAAACATAACGCAATTATTTGCGCAACTATTGTTCATTAACGGCTTAACCATTATAATTTTTCAATTTCCAATGTTGAAATTGCTAAGAAATACTGAGCCCATGAGACGTGCAATATATGGTGTAGTGCTATTTTTTATTGCCCATTTAATTTTTGCATTTTCCTCTGCAAATCAAACCTATATGCTTATGCTGGCGATATTCACTTTAAGCTTTGGTGAGGTCATACTATTTCCTACCATGACCATATTGGTTGACCGCATGGCGCCAGAGCATCTAAAAGGCAGCTATTTTGGAGCCGCAGCGTTGGGCGGTTTAGGTTTTTCCTTAGCGCCATTATTGGGTGGTTTAATGTTGCATCAATTTGGGGGCTTTATAATGTGGTTAAGCATGGCTGGTATTACGGTTATTGTAGGTTTACTGCTTTATATTGCTCAAACTGCCAAACGGCCTGAGCTTTTAAAACAAAAGGTGGGTTAATGTTTGCGCCGGTCAAATTTTTTAATAAATCGGTATGGTTTATTTTACTGTCGGGTTTTTGCATTAGCTTTGTTTCCCAAATGGTTTGGCCATTTATGGCGCTCATTTTATATCGAAAATTTAACCTTAATGAGTTTGAAATTGGCCTATATTTAGCTTTTGCAGTGACAGTAAGGGCGATTTCTGGCTTTTATATTGGCAATCTGTCAGACCGAATTGGCAGGCGGGTGATTATTTTAATTGGCTTTATGATCAGTACAAGTGGTGCTTTTATATTAGCCTATGCCGATAATTTATACTTTATGTTGCTTGGTTCAACTTGCGTGACTGTGGCATTTGGTATGGTTCAAAACCCAAGCAAAGCTTTAATGACTGACATGATGGAGAACCGAGATGTCAAAGATTTGGCGCTACAATTAAAATTTTTCTTTCATAATGCAGCACTTGCACTTGGCCCTGCGATTGGCGCCTATCTTGGCATTGCCGGGCAGCAATCTACTTTTTACTATACGGGAACTGTGGTTTTCATCGTATTTTTGGTAGGCCTTTATATATTCAACATTGAAAAGCCGCCCAAGCGCACAAAAAGTGGCCAAGATCAGTCTTTTAAAGCGCTATTTGCATTGCTTGCAAAAGACCATGCATTTATGATTTTTGTATTGGCCTACGCGCTCAGTTTGGTGGCATATATGCAGGTTCAGGCGGGTTTGCTGCAATATCTTCGTTTAAGTAATATAACGCCGATAGAACAAATTTATGCAAATTTATTGATGATAAACGGTTTGGTTATCATTATTTTTCAATTTCCAATGATGCATTTATTGCGCAAACTTAAACCGATGGACAGGGTTAGTATTGCGGTTTCCTTATTCTTCATTTCTTATATGCTATATGCATTATTCACCCAAAATGGTGGCTACATGCTCTATGTTGCTATGCTATTTTTAGCGCTTGGCGAGGTCATTTTGTTTCCAACCATTATGATCTTAGTCGACCGTATGGCACCAGAGCATTTGAAGGGCAGCTATTTTGGTGCTGCTGGTCTCACTTCATTTGGTGTTGCCGCCGCACCACTAATTGGTGGCTATCTATTGCAAAATTATGGCGGTATGATTTTGTGGCTCGCTATGGCGGGAATTTCTATTATGGTGGGGCTTTTATTTTATATTGCCCAACATGCCAAACGGCCAGATTTTGCATTAAAACGAGACCAAAATAGCCGCATATAGCTTTTTAGTGGGATTGCTTCTAGATCAGTTATCTTAATAAAACCCTTATCATTGGGTTAATGCCATGCCGCCAGCTTTAACAAACTCTACAAATATACTATCAAATGCTTTGTTAATATCACTAACATTGCGGGTTTGGTAAAAGCTATTTGGCGACGCGCATTTGCGCATATCAGGCTCTAAATTTCTTGCATGAGGTCGAACCAACCTTCTATATGCCCAGTGATTTATATATTCATAGGTTGTGTAAATCACCATTAACCGAACTTTTTGAGCCTTTATACCTGTGTTACAATCTGCTACGCGCATTGTGTTGGTTCGGTAAACCCAAGGTGGCATGTCATATAACCCATCGGATAAAAATACCACCATTTTTTGGCGATCATCTTTTGAACTGCCAGTGCCTTGTTTCCCAATCACACTTCTTAAATAACTCATCGCTGCGCCTAGATGGGTGTGCGCATTTTGCACGCCTGCTCTGCTTAAAGCGCCGTTAACTGCATCCATATTACCTGTAGGTGATAATATTGTCCAAGCTCTATGAGTGAAGCCATAAAGGCCAATACGATATTGATCAGCAGTCTCAGAATCAAGTTTTTTAATTTTTTTGGCTATATCATTGACAGCGCGTTTAACCACATCCATACGCAAGTCAATGCCATTTGCTTTGGCTATTTTCGCATAGTTTGAACCATCATGGCAGGTGAATGCACAACCTGCCTTTTGCGTTAATTGAGTGATACCGCTAGGTGTTGCGGCAATTCCCATTGAGGATGAAAAATCCATCATAAAGTATAAATCAATATATTTAGCCTGACCAATTGGCAGCTTTGCCACAACAGTGTTGGATAAAGGATAGGAATCTATACCAAATAATGAAGTGAAATAAGCAGGGCTTGTGGCCTTCCAATTTACCCTTGCGGAATAGGACTTTTTACCATCCTGAGAAAACGCCACATTAAATTTATCGAGTTTAATCCCCTTGTCAAATAAGTTAGCTTGTAAAATATTCAAAGCCGCTTTGTTTGCCTTTGCTTTGCGGTCTTTTTTTAAATCTTTATTACCATAAACTTTTAAGCCAGCCAGAATAGCGGTGTCGACAGCGTTTGAAATTCTGGCGTTGTTTAAGAATGCGGCTGATAAATCGACACTTGCGCCAATAAACCCAGCGATCACGGGTAGTAATAAAGCAAACATAATAGCGATATTGCCATTTTGATTGCCAATAAATTGCCGAGATATGGTCATTATATTCGATATTGGGTGGATCAATTCATTCTCGATTCTAAATAAAAGTTGCATGTCATCTGGTTCAGAAAACTTGAAAATTATCAGCTTAAAACCTTAATAAATTAAATAAAAATAGCCTGTAATTCGGAAATCCTGCTAAACAATTAGTTCAATAACAGTTTTTTATTGAGCTTTAACAAAGGTTTATACCTTGGAGCAAATATCTAACCACTACCAATTGATTAGAGGGGAGGAAGCGGTTATGGCTTGTAATATATTTAAAAAATAATTGATTGTAAATAATATTGGCTCTGTTGCAAATAAATTGAGTTTGATGTAGATTTTAATTCTGTTAAGTTTTATATGAATTTGTTCAAGCATCGCCACTTTCAATATGACATCATCATATGGGCAATCCGCTGGTATTGTAAATATGGCATCAGTTATCGAGAACTAAAAGAAATGCTCCATGAACGTGGTGTTACTGTTCATCATTCAACAATTTATCGTTGGGTTCAGAAATATGCACCTGTGATGGAAAAACGTCTAAAATGGCATTGGCATCCAAAGTTTGGTATCAGTTGGCAAGTCGATGAGACTTATATTAAAGTCAAAGGCAAATGGGTGTATTTGTATAGGGCTATTGAATAATTAAAGATGGAAGGCAAGTGTCCCAAGGATTTAGAGCACAGACAAGTTAAATATTTAAACAACAGAATTGAAGCGGATCATGGCAAATTGAAACGATTGATTAATCCTGTTAGAGGCTTTAAATCCTTGAAAACTGCTTATGCTACAGTCAAGGGATTCGAAGTGATGCATATGTTTAAGAAAGGCCAGTTTAATGTTTGGTTGCATGGAAATAAGGTCAATGCAGAAATCCGTCTAATAACCAATGCCCTTTTAGATTTCTAGAAAAAATAGTGAAAACCCGAATAAACTCGGACTAAATTATTATTTGAAACAGAGCCCTAAAAACTTATTGTGTCAAAAATATATGAGGGTCAAGATAGTATTTTTTACGAGAACCATGAGTTTCATTGGTCGCTGCCCAAGGCCGCGGATATAAGGTTTTTATAGTATAGTGCAAATGGGCAGGCTTGCCCTTTGCATTGCCACTATTTCCAACCGTGCCAATCTTTTGGCCAGAACGAACCCACTGCTGCTTGCTAACCAAAATACTGTCTAAATGCGCGTAATAATGGATACGCCATTTCGGTCCGATAATGAAGATATGTTTACCAGCCTTTTTCCAATTGCCGACCTTCCACACAAACCCATCAACGCTAGACAGTAAATCTGTGCCCTTTTTTGCGAAAATATCGATGCCCTTATGGGTTTTAGAGCTGCCCCACGGTTCAAACCAAAAGCTGTTTTCTGCCCAATCGGCAGTGGTTGCACCTTTAACAGGAATGGTTTTTGTTTCAGGCCAAATAAAACCTGCCGCGATCAATATTATTGGCAAACTCACTATAAAAGCCACTATATAAGCAGCATTGGTAATATTTATATTTTTATATTTTAGGCTCTTACCTCTGCCGACCGCTTCTGGTGGCATTGGCTCGTTATCCTTTTCAATGTCTCCAGCCAAAGGTAAGTTTTTGTCTGGTTGAATATTGTTTTTATCAGAATCAGTCAATTTTAAAATATCTCAACAAATTGATCAATAATATCAGCATGATCATTATACAATTGCATTGTCTTAATTTTATCAATAGGCATCCAAATTGCGTCCTTTAAATGGCTTGTTTTATTTAGTTTCGGTAAAGATTTATCATTGGTGTTACCCAATTCACAATAATAGGCCATACATGCCCTATTGACGCCGATATTTCTGCTGGTTAGGTCAAATAACTGTTGCGATTTTATAGCATTTTTAAGATTCAGGCCATCCATTAAAATAATTTCTTGGATTTCGAGTAAATTTACTAACGCTGCTTCCATATAGCTTTGATCTGTTTTGACATTTCCTCCTGGCAATGCCCAGCAATCTTTACCAGGGGTTTTGAGCCTTTTGATAAGTAATATATGGCCTTGCGTAACGATAACAATACGACAGGAAAGAAATTTTAAATAATCAGAAAAAGCACAATCTATAACAAGCTGCTGTTCATTTTGGTAATATAAATAATCATCGAGTAAATTACGATGGGCGGGGCAGGAATTTGACAGATCATTTATAACATTTTGAGGTAAATATTTTTTAACGGTGCCAATATTTTTAAGATGAGCGGAAAACCAAGCGTTGCGTATGGTTGTAGCGCTTATGCTTATGCTTTGCGCGATACCCTCAGACGCCCATTGCGGGAAGCTTTTTAAATAGTAGGATGACTGATCTTTTTCATGGCCGACTAATGTTACAGTATCGGAGTGAGTAATTGCATTTTGAACCTTTTTTTCAAGTTCATTTTCCCATTTTTGCTCTCTGTAACGATAATCATTCAAAGGCAGAATTGTAAGTTTTGGCACTAGCTGCTTTTTTGCAGCCATTAATTTGTAACAGGTTTCAATCCAACTTTTTCGTAGTTCAAAGTCAAAAGGGTTTTTAATCGAGGCTGCTTGATTGACCGAACCTACCATGACTATGATGTGATGATAATGCGACATCATATGTTCAATTACAGTCAAATGACCAATATGCAGTGGTTGGAATCGACCAATATAGACACCAACTTTCATATTTCACTCCAGCTTTACAGATTCACATTTTTAGCGCTATAAATTTATAGTATAGTTGCATATTGAATGTTATTATATAGCAAAAATAGCCAAATTAAGCATATTGCAATTTTTTACAAAATACGCGTAAAGATTGAATTTATTTTTACCAATTAAAAGAAA
>JADGDI010000070.1 GCA_016744975.1 Hyphomicrobiales bacterium
CTTCTAAAACCTTATCTTCCTGTTTGGCTTTTTTACGCAATAAAGCAAGCTCCTCACGTGGTGAAGGTTTTTTTCCTTCATCTAGAGTTTTATTTAAATCATTTGTAGATAGCTCTGGTTCTAAATGCTGAACTTCACTGGCCGCACTAGTTTCAATGGTTTTTATCTGGCTATTTGGCAAATAAACAGGGGCTGTTTCCTCGATCGGAAAATAACAACTGACAATCGTGCCCTTGTCAATTTGTGAAGTAATTTCAACTTCACCGCCATGATATTCAACAAGCCTTTTTACCAAGGATAAACCAAGGCCTGCGCTATCAGGGTCAGTGCTATTAAATTTATCAAACACAGTATCAATTTGGTTTGCTGCAATGCCTCTGCCTGCATCGCGAACCCATAACTTTATTCGTGTTTTTTCTTTTTCCGCGCCAATTGATACAATGCTATCGTCATCGCTAAACTGAATGGCGTTTGACAATAGATTATGTAATATTTGCGATACCCGCTCAATATCGCCAGAAAAACTGCCAATTGACGGCATAATAATAGAGTTGAGTATGATATTTTTGTGTTTAATCGGTAGTTTTACTGCCTTTACTGCATCTTCTATTAACCCAACAATTTCAATCTGTTGGTGTTGTAAAGCCATGCGATCTGCATCCAAAGAAGCTAGGTCAAGAATATCATTAATCAACGCACGCAGGCCAATGCTTGAGCTTTTAATAATATCAATATATTCGACCTGCTTTTCATTCAACTCGCCAACCATCTGACTTTCCATCATTTCTGAGAAACCTACAATATTCGTTAATGGTTCTCTAAACTGGTAAGACATATGCGAAATAAAGTCGGTTTTTAACTGATCTGCGGCAATTAACGCCTCATTGCGTTCAGACAATAAATTTGAAGACTTGGCGATCAATGTCACATCTGCGAAAGTCATTAATGTTGCGCCATTGGGCAACGGAATTGAAGCACAATCAACTATTTTCCCATTGATTAATTCAACCCTACCATCAAACCCCTTACGGCCATCAACAATTGCGGTAACTCCCATTTTTAGATTTTTCCAAATTTCCTTTTCATCGGTTTGAGCTTCACACCATGACAAAACCTTATTCACATGTGGTTTGTTTTTTAATGTCGTTTCACTAAATTCCCAAATTTCAGAAAATGCGGGGTTAGAAATTTGTAATTCGCCGTCAGAATTAAACACGGCGACACCATCGGTTAAATTATCCAAGGTTTCGGCCTGGGTATGGTCTAGCTTATGAATGCGGCTCTCAAGCGCAACATGCTCCGTCACGTCATCATATAAAAAAGTTACGCCGCCAAACGGGTGTGGATCAGCGATGATATGTATGGTTTGACCGCTTGGTAAATGCCACCAATCGTCAATCGTTTCCACCTGTCTAAATGCTTCAAGCTGTTTCTCGCGCCATTGCTTAAAGTTTGCTTGAGCGGGCATTTTTTTAAGATTACGCATTTCATCTAGTATCATTGACATGGTTGGTTTGCTATCCAAAAACTCAGGTTTAACACCAAATAATTTTTGATAAGCACGGTTATAAAATTCTATCTTTTGGTCAGGGCCAAACTGAACAATTGCTGTTTTTAATTTATCCAATGTTTGTTTATGAGCTTTGTTATAACGCTTTAACTCGTCTTTAATCAGTTCATATTTAGTAACATCATAGGCAGTAGCAACAATGCCATTATCCAACTTTTTATATTGTATTTGGATATGGCAACGCTCGCCTTTTATAACCGCAAAAACACTTTGCTTTATATTCCCACTGCTGTCTTTTTGAAAGCCTTCAATGGCTGGACTAGTTGTGCCATTGTCTAAATTCAAAAAATATTCTCTGGCTTTATAAATATCTGCAGGTGCAATTAACTCAATATTATCTCGCAAAACATTTATACTATCTTCCGCTTCCACCGCTTGTATATAGGCGTCATTAACCCATGTTAATTGGCCAGCATCATCTCGGTGCCATGTTGGCAGGGGGCTAACATTAAGTAGAGCATCAAATTGTTTAACTTTGTCTTCAAGGCTTATCCACTTCTCGTTCGCGCGTGCTAAGAATAGCCGATCTTCTTTTATATCTTTAATGCGTAAAATTATTTGTTGCCCAACAACTCTGCCTGAAATCTCCACCCGTTCAACGGCTTTGGTTTTAACAAAATATGAAAAACTGGCGCCATTTTCCATTAATAGTTGTAAAGCTTTTTTCACCTTTAAGGCAGCGGGTTGTGCCAGCCAAACATCGAATAATAGGAGATCTTTAGTGGATTTTGGCAGGCCAATCACATTTTTTAAACCGCCGTAAGACTGTACGTTTTTAGCATTAAATTTTCCGTTGTCCATCACGCTTTTTTGGTCTGGCCAAATTAGCATGATTTGTTCATCATTGGCAAAAATCGCATCGCTCTGATCTTGACGAGTTTTATATAACTTATATTGAGCTTGAAGTTGTCTTGATTTCACCAAATGGCGGCGTTCAGCAGCCAATAATATAAATATGAGGATAATGGAAACCAAGAGTAAACTAACGATAATAACCGTTAAAAGACTATTTTGCGGGCTTGAAAATAATTCCTGTATGCCAAATGAATTTAGCAAGTTTTGCAACTTTTCCATCATATCAATCTCAACTCAATTTGTTTGCTGGCTCGAATCATCCATAATTACGGTCAGTCTAGCCGCAATGGTTGAATATTCCCAATAAAAAAGGCAGCCAAAGCTGCCTCGATTAATTCTTTTTTAGCTTAATGTATATCCTGTTTATACAATGTCAGATTATACAATAGTTAAAACAAACTCATTTTTGTTACAATTAGTAACGATAATGATCAGCCTTAAAAGGACCATCCACTGGTAGCGACAAATAGTCAGCTTGATCTTGAGTTAGTTTTGTGAGCTTTACACCCAATTTTTCAAGATGTAATGATGCCACTTTTTCATCCAAATGCTTAGGTAATACATAAACTTCATTTTTATAGTTTTTGTAATTTTCCCAAATCTCAATTTGTGCAAGCACTTGGTTGGTAAAGCTTGCAGACATTACAAAGCTTGGGTGACCCGTCGCACAACCAAGGTTTACCAAGCGCCCTTCAGCTAAAATAATGATGCGTTTGCCATCAGGAAATTCAACTTCATCCACTTGTGGTTTCACATTATGCCACTTAAGGTTGCGCAATGCAGCGATTTGAATTTCACTATCAAAATGGCCAATGTTAGAGACAATCGCACGGTCTTTCATATCACGCATGTGATCGATGGTAATGACATCTTTATTGCCTGTTGTGGTTACAAAAATATCACCTATTTTTGCAGCTTCATCCATGGTTACAACTTCATAACCTTCCATAGCCGCTTGTAATGCACAAATTGGGTCAATTTCAGTTACCATGACGCGCGCACCTTGACTGCGCAAACTTTCTGACGAGCCTTTGCCCACATCACCAAAACCAGCAACCACACAAATTTTACCGGCAATCATCACATCTGTTGCGCGCTTAATGCCATCAACAAGACTTTCGCGGCAACCATAAAGGTTATCAAATTTTGACTTTGTAACTGAATCGTTAACATTAATTGCTGGTACTTTAAGTGTGCCAGCTTTGGCCATTTCATAAAGGCGCATAACACCTGTGGTGGTTTCTTCAGACAGGCCACGCACACCATCCATAAGCTCTGGATATTTTTCATGCATCATAACCGTTAGGTCGCCGCCATCATCCAAAATCATATTTGGAACCCAACCATCTGGGCCTTTAATGGTCTGGTCTATGCACCAGTCAAATTCTTCATCAGTCAGGCCTTTCCAAGCAAATACAGCAATATTTGCAGCAGCCATAGCAGCAGCAGCTTGGTCTTGAGTTGAAAAAATATTACAGCTTGACCAACGAATTTCAGCGCCAAGAGCAATTAAAGTTTCAATCAATACAGCCGTTTGAATGGTCATATGTAGACAGCCTGCAATGCGCGCGCCTTTTAAAGGCTGGCTTTTGCCAAATTCATCGCGTAATGCCATTAAACCTGGCATTTCAGTTTCTGCAATGGCAATCTCTTTACGACCCCAGTCTGCAAGGCTCATATCGGCCACTTTATAATCTGTAAAACTCATTTCATTCTCCATAAGCTAGTGATGCTGCCTATATAACAGCAGCATAAGCAAAATACAATAAGGATATAAGCATTTCCTTATGATATTATAATGTCGCATCAATTAATAAAGCCCTGCTGTGATTGTTAATCACATGCTTTGGATGAAATAGCTTTACGCTTTAGCATTCTTCATCAAAGCGGCGGATAACAAGATCTGCAATTGCGTCTAGGGCTGCAATTGCATCTTTACCATTTGCCTCGACATTTATTATACAACCAATTGATGCGCCTAACATCATTAAGCCCATTATTGAGCAAGCATCCACCGATGCCCCCCCCTTGGAAACTATAATTTTGGCTTTAAAGCGCTCTGCACATTTTACGAACTTGGCCGAAGCACGGGCATGCAGACCACGCTTATTGCAGATCTCTACGTCTATATTTGCTAACTCACTCATTTAACCCGCCAATACCTGACTTGCAATGGAGATATATTTACGACCTGCCTCTTGCACCTGAATGGCAGCATCTTCGAGTGATAAAGTTTCCCGAACCGCGGCTAATTTAATTAACATTGGTAAATTAACCCCAGCAATCACCTCAACATTGGGCATGTCCATCATCGAAATGGCTAAATTTGAGGGTGTGCCACCAAACATATCAGTCAACAAAATCACGCCATTGTCATTATTTACATTTTTCACCGCTTCAACAATTTCTTCACGACGCTCATCCATGTCATCGTCTGGACCAATAGAAATGGCAATTAAAAACTCTTGTTCACCAACCACATGTTCCATCGCAGCTCTAAACTCACCGGCCAATGCGCCATGTGTTACCAAAACCAATCCGATCATCACCGTTCACCGTCAATTCATTCATACCAGAAGTTTATATTGGCAAGTTTTTAAAAAAACACAATAGGCTATTTCACTGATACATAATTAATCATCAATATTAATCTTGTAAATTTCACCAATTTGATCACCTTATTTCACAAACATGTTATGAAAGGTGATTTGCGCTTTAAGCATAAGTTTATTATTCTTGTTTCAAACCAGACAAGCTTTGAGGAGCAAAAAATGAATAGACGCAACTTCATTCAAGCGACAATTTTAACAACTGCAAGCTTAGCAGCTGCGCCTTATATTGGTTTTGCCGCTGCAAAAAATGTCAATGGCTTAACAGATTTTGCAAAATGGCAATTGAGCAAATCACAATGGCGCAAATTATTATCAAAACAAGCCTATTATGTAATGCGCCAAGAAGGCACTGAACGCGCCTATAGCAATAAAATGGAGGCCAGCAAAAAAGTTGGCACTTACCATTGTGCAGGCTGTAATTTGGCGGCTTATAGCTCTAAACATAAATTTGAAAGCGGAACAGGCTGGCCTAGTTTTTGGCAACCTTTAAACAAAAAATATATTGCAACAAAAACCGACTATAAAGCCCTTTGGCCGAGAACTGAAGTGCATTGTGCCCGCTGTGGTGGGCATCAGGGGCATATATTTAAAGATGGGCCAGAGCCAACTGGGCTTCGATATTGCCTAAACTCGGCGGCGCTTAAATTTGTTGCTGCTTAAATTTCACCCTTATCTCATGACCTATAGCTAGGACTTAAAATGATTAGAAAAACTCACTATTTATCCCTCACGCTTAGTTTGGCTTTACTTTCCCTCAGCCAAGTTACAACCACCCATGCAAAAACTGCTACTGCTGTGTTTGCGGGTGGGTGTTTCTGGTGTATGGAAAAACCGTTTGATAGGTTAAGCGGTGTGACTGATACCAAATCTGGCTATGCTGGCGGTAAATCCAGCACCGCTACTTATAAAAAAGTATCATCAGGCAACACTCGGCATATTGAAGCCATTCAAGTCACTTATGACACTACTAAAATATCTTACGAAACTTTGCTTAAGACTTATTGGGTTAATGTTGACCCGTTTGATAATGGCGGCCAATTTTGTGACAGAGGCTACCAATATACGGCGGCTGTTTTTCCTAAAAATTCTAACGAAAGAGCCGCCGCAAAAGCAAGCAAAGCAGAATTTGAAAAAAAGGTTGGTCGGAAATTTGTGACTAAAATTACTGGATATAAGTCATTTTACCCTGCTGAGGCATATCACCAAAATTATTATAAGCGCAACCCAATTCGTTATAATTATTACCGAACCAGTTGCGGCCGTGACAATCGCTTAAAAGCGGTATGGGGTAAGCTGGCAAAACATTAGGCATAATTTCGGTAAGGCATTTGCTTATGGCTCATCGAAATCCACTTAATATTAAACATACCATTTTCTCAATATCATCTCGCGCATAGGTTTTTTTTGCATTTTGCTGTAATTCAATAAACCCATGCATAAATGACCAAAGGGAAAGTGCTAAAAAGTCAACATCATTGGGTTTAAAGTCCCCTTCAGCTTGGCCTTTTTGAATGATTAGTTTTAAAATTTCATTCATTTTTTGTGACAAATCGCCTAATTCATTTGCAAATATATCTTTCACACCAAATTTTCCATACATTAATTGGTAAATTTGCCTATGTTTTAAGCCAAATATGATATAGGCAATCGCCGCTTCTGATAATTGTTTGCTAGCGCTTAATTCATGTTGTTTTAAGCCCTCTGCCATTTGTAACATAACTTGCTTAAAACCTTTGGCTGCAACTTTCACCAATACTGCATCCTTATTTTTATAATGGCGGTATAATGCTGTGTGGCTAATGCCAATTATGTCAGCCAAATGTCGCATGGTCAATTTGGCACCACCCTCATGGCCTACTATTTCAAATGCTATGTTAATAGCATCGGATTTCACATGGCCCTTATGATATTTTTTGTCTTGCATATTTTTATATTTCTATTGCAGGTGAAGCGTTGGTAACATTAGCTTACACGGCAAAATTAAAAAGCCAACAAAAATTTAATTTTGGGTAAATAACTATTGTATTTAGACTAAGTTCAATTTACAAACAGGCATTAAATTAGAATTTATTATCGGAGAATATTATGATTGGTGTTGGCGATACATTACCTGAATTTGAAGTGGTTGGCGTTAAACCTGGCTTTAACGATCCTGAAGAAAATGGCACAAGCGCATTTGAGGCGATCAACAATGCAAGTTTTGCTGGTAAATGGAAAATAATCTATTTTTACCCTAAAGATTTCACCTTCGTTTGCCCAACTGAAATTGTAGCATTTGCTGAGCTTAACGATGACTTTGACGCAAGGGGCGCTGTTGTCATGGGCGGCTCTACCGATAATGAGTTTTGCAAACTGGCTTGGCGCCGCGACCATAGCGACCTTAACAAGTTAAACCAATGGGGCTTTGCTGATAATGGTGGCGTATTTATGGATGCACTTGGCATTCGTGCGACAGGTGATAATGTTGCATTGCGCGCAACATTTATTGTTGATGCTGAAAATGTGGTTCAACATATTAGCGTGAACCCACTTTCTGTTGGCCGCAACCCTGAAGAAACATTGCGTATTTTAGATGCAATCCAAACTGGTGTTAATTGTGGTTGCAACCGTGAGGTTGGCGGCGACGTGCTTTAGTTTCCAGCTCATGTTATAATATTTCAAAGCCCTCCCCCTCGGAGGGCTTTTTTCGTAAAAGATGACTTTTATTCCGCGCCAAATTGGATATGATATAGTTCTGATTCTAATTTCGTTGGGAATATCCATGGCAGACAAACCGCATTTATACCTGATCGATGGTTCATCATTCATTTTTCGCGCATATCATGCACTGCCGCCCCTTACTCGAAAATCAGATGGCACACCAATTGGTGCCGTTTCGGGTTTTTGCAATATGCTATGGAAACTAATACAAGATGCCCACACACCCGACGGCCCTAGCCATTTAGCGGTTATTTTTGATGCAAGCGGCAAGACTTTTCGTAACGAAATTTATAACGAATATAAAGCCCATAGACCCCCTGCACCCGAAGATTTAGTGCCACAATTCCCTTTAATTAAAGAACTTGTTCGTGCTTTTCATGTACCATCAATCGAAAAAGTTGGTTTTGAAGCCGATGATATTATGGCAACTTATGCCCATGAAGGTGCTAAAGCCGGCATGAAAGTAACCCTTGTTACTTCTGACAAAGACATGATGCAGCTGATTAATGATGATGTCGACATGTATGACACCATGAAAAATAAATTCATTTCGTATGATGGAGTAATGGAAAAATTTGGCGTGCACCCAAATCGCGTTATTGATATTCAAGCACTTGCAGGCGATAGCGCCGATAATGTGCCGGGTGTGCCGGGCATCGGCGTAAAAACTGCCACCCTACTCATTAACGAATATGGCGATTTAGACAGTTTATTAGAACGTGCGGGTGAAATTAAACAAAAAAAACGCCGCGAAAACCTAATCGAATTTGCTGACCTTGCAAGAATTAGCCGCGAACTAGTAACACTTAAATGTGATGTTGAACTCGACGAAAAAGTTGCCGATTTTAAACTTGCTTACCCAGACATAGACGAGCTGCTCGCTCACCTACAAGATCTAGGGCTCAACAGTGCCGTAAAACGCATCGCATCTGCCCATGATGCTGATGTACCAAGCGCTTCGCTCAATGCCGCCATAGAACCAACAAACCAAGGTAACAAAACATTATCTGCTGATTATACTCCTGTAAATTTGGCTTCTAAACGGCGCAACAAGCTAGCTTCAATGCCAGTTAAACCCGATGATTACCAAACGATAATCTCTATTGATGATCTAACTTCAATTATTAGCAAAATATATGACAGCGGCAAGGTTAGTTTCGATTTAGAAACCGATAGCCTAAACCCTGTTACCGCTAATATTGTTGGTGTATGCCTTTCTCTTAACGCTGGGCACGGTGTTTATATTCCTGTTGCCCATAAAATCAAAACCGAAAAATTAGACCTTTTCGCCGATGACACAGAAGATCAAAAGGTAGAACAATTACCATTTGATGTTGCCCTTAATATTCTTGGTAAAATGCTTGAAGACCCATCTATTTTGAAAATTGGCCAAAATTTAAAATATGATATTAGTGTGCTTAAAAAATACAACATCCACCTTAAAAGCTTCCACGACACCATGCTAATTAGCGCAACACTAGATACTGGTCGCACTAAACATGGTATGGATTCACTTTCAAATTACCATTTTGATCATCAACCAATTGCCTTTAAAGAGGTTTGTGGTAGTGGTAAATCTCAGATCACCTTTGATTATGTTCCTGTGGGTGAGGCTAGCAAATATGGTGGCGAAGATGCCGATGTTACCATGCGGTTATTTGAGCTTTTATACCCACGTCTCGCCGCTGAAAAAATGACCAATGTTTACCAAAGCATGGAACGCCCATTGGTTGATGTTTTAGTTGATATGGAGCAGAATGGCATTGTGGTTGACAAGCAAAAACTAGCCGAATTATCGGCAGATTTTGCAGCCAAATTAGAAGTGCTTACCAAACAAATCCATGAACTAGCAGGCGAAGAATTCAACATCGCCTCCCCCAAACAATTAGGCGATATTTTATTCGATAAACTCGGGCTTTCTGGCGGTAAAAAAACCAAAACAGGCGCATGGCAAACCAGTGCTAAAGTACTTGATGACCTAGCAGCAGAAGGCCATGAGCTGCCCATTAAAATGCTCGAATGGCGCACACTTGCTAAGCTAAAATCCACTTATACCGACAGCTTACCTAATCATATCAACGCTAAAACGGGTCGTATCCACACTAGCTATGCGATGGCACACACAACAACAGGTCGCCTAGCCTCGACCGATCCTAACTTGCAAAATATCCCAGTTAGAACCGAAGAAGGTCGCCAAATTCGTACTGCGTTTATTGCCCCTAAAGGCCATCAGCTTATCTCGGCTGACTATAGCCAAATCGAGCTGCGCCTACTTGCCCATGTTGCCGATTTAAAAACGATGAAACAAGCCTTTGCCGATGGGGTTGATATTCATGCTATGACCGCCAGTGAAATGTTTGGCGTACCTGTTGATGGCATGGAAGCAGGTATAAGGCGCCAAGCCAAAGCCATTAATTTTGGTATTATTTACGGCATTTCAGCGTTTGGGCTTGCTGTTCAATTGGGCATTAGCCGCACCGAGGCCAAAGATTACATCGCAAAATATTTTGAACGCTTCCCAGGCATTCGCGACTTTATGGAAGATACTAAACAATTTGCCCGTGACAATGGCTATGTGAAAACCATTTTTGGTCGTGTTTGCCACCTACCAAATATTAACGATAAAAATGCCATGCAACGCGCCTTTACCGAACGCGCTGCCATTAATATGCCTATACAAGGTGCCGCTGCTGACATTATCAAACGTGCAATGATACAAATGCCATCGGCGCTAAAAGATGCAGGGCTTAAAACAAAAATGCTATTACAAGTGCATGACGAACTTATTTTTGAAGCGGCAGATAACGAGGTCGAGCAAACCATTATTATTGCCAAACGCATTATGGAAAATGCACATAATCCAGTGGTTCAAATTGATATCCCATTAAAAGTAGATGCCCAAGCAGCCCTAAACTGGAATGACGCCCATTAATAAACTCAATATTTAACATTGCCCTGCTGCATGTTTGCAATCATTTTTGCGAGTAACAGCTTGGCGATGGTTAGATATATCACTATATTTAACACACCAATGGCCAAAAATTCCCACCGAACTATGTCACTTTTAATATCCGCTAATATAGAAACAAATGGCGTTAGCGGTAAGATATGCGACACCCAAAATATAATGCCCGTGTCAGATTGAAAAAATAAACCTGAGAATATAATCACTATGAAAAATAGCGAGTTGGTCACAACCAGCCGGTCCTCCATCGGTAAAATTAACACCGAGCATAAAACACCAAACGCTGCCGATGCTATAATATTCAAGCATATGACCAAAATAAAAAACAATAATTGTTGAAAGTTTAACCCAAAATCAATAATAAAAATTTGTAAAATTGCAAACCATCCCATCGAAACCAATAACGAAATAGCAACCGTTATCATCGTAATTTGCAAACCAATTGCAAACAAACTCGTTTTGCTTAATAATAATGAGCGCATTAGCCCCCACTCCTTTAATCGAAAAAAGTTAGAGCCAACATAAAACACACATAGGCCAACTGGTAAAATCAGTAAGGAACGTAAAAGATAAGCGCTAGTCTGGCTTTCGGGCAATGATTGCATGCGAACAAAAAAGAAAAATAGCAGATAAAAAATCGGTGTTAATATGCTTGTGAATAAAATTGGCTTTAACGACAAGGCATCCACACTGCCCTGATAGCTCAATTTAGCACATGCAAAATAATCGAGTACCGAAGAAAATAATCTCATAATAATGCACCTTTATTCTCTAAGCGCCTTTGCATTTTAACAAATAGCAAGATGCCCGCCACAATGGTAATCAAGCAACCTACAACATTTACATAAAGCGCATCATTAATTTGGCTACTGGTTAGCAAACTAACGCCAGATCTACTACGTAGATATTCTGCAACAAAACTAAACGGAAACAAAAATACTGCCTTTTGCATAACGATTGGCAACAAGCCGATAGAAAAGCCTATACCACCCAAAATAAAGATCGGATATTCTACAAAATTCATAATAATTCCCGACATTGGCGACATGCCAACAATCGCCGAAAAACATAGGCTAAATAATGCAATCATAACGAATGTACTAACCAATATAAGCCAATTCATACCAATAAAAAAATCATTAAACTCAGGTCGGTAAAAAATAAAGGCTAGGGTAGACAAAATAATGAGCGAGCCAATAGCATGAACAACATTAGTCATCGCTTTTATAAAAAACACGGTAAATAACGAGGTTGGCGATGCAACAATAATCGCTAGCATGCCCGTCCATCTATCTCTATGAATATCTGAAACCGTAGAGAAAACACTAATTCCCCATGCATTAGTCAGCGACACATTAATGACAATAAACCAAAATGACTGGCTAGCATCTACCAAATAAGGGTTCGCAAAATGGTACATTGTAAATAAAAAGAATGGTTGAATATAAACTAAGAATACCATCATTTTGCGTTTTTGGGTACTAAGCCAATTGCTTTTTGCTAGTCCAATAAAATGGTCAAACATTGCCTTCACCACCTTCTATAATGTCTAAATACAGCCCTTCGAGTGACTGGTTTTGCACATCAATGGTTACTAAGGCTTGGCTATTATCTGCAAAATACTGGTAAACCTTGCCCAATTCACCTGATTTTAAGCTAATCGTAAAGCTGGTGGTTGTTTCTAGTTGCTCGCCCAAATGGCAAGTGCCAATATCTTCAAAATAGGCTTGGTGCATTTTCCAACCACCGCGCAAAGTAAGCGATATATTGGTGCGGTAATCTTGTTTTAAATCTGCAAGCCTTTTTTCAAAACAAATCACACCGTCTTTAATAATGCATAACCGATCACAAACTGCCTCAATATCGCCCATATTATGCGAGGTTAAAATAATCGTTTTACCTTCACTAGCCCACTTTAAAATTAGCTTTCGAGTGTCCCTAACCGCTTTAACATCTAGCCCAATAGTTGGCTCATCAAGAAAAATAACCTCAGGGTCATTAATCAACCCTTTTGCAATCATTACCCGCTGCTTCATGCCTTTGGATAGTGACATGGTTGCACGGTCTCTTGCAGCCATTTCTAAACCAACCATATCGAGCAAGGTTTCAACTTTATCTTTTACTAGTTTTCGTGGTGTTTTATAAAGATACGCAAAATATTCAAGCATCTGGCGAGCGCTAAACCAAGGGTATAGCCCTTCTTCGCCACCATTAATCACATTAATGCGTTTTCGAATTTGCTTTTGTTCGCCCTCAACATCTAAGCCTATAATTTGTGCTGTGCCATTTGTTGCTTTAAGTTGGGTCGAAAGAATTTGAATTAAGGTCGTTTTACCAGCACCATTTTGCCCTAAAACACCATAAATCTCGCCTTGCTTAATCGATAAGCTAATGCCTTTAAGCGCATGAACAGCGCCTTGCTTTTTTACTT
>JADGDI010000071.1 GCA_016744975.1 Hyphomicrobiales bacterium
GGTGCCGGTGTTGATAATATCGTGGTTATTGGCAGCACAAACAATGCAGGCTATACATTAAATGACATTCAAAATCCAAATGGAACAGGCATTGATCTATCATCATTGGTAAATCTTGCAGAACTTAATAACCACGCTGTATCAGACGCTCAAGCAGGTGAGGTGATTGATGGTGGTGCTGATGGTGCGATTCTATATGTTTACGGAACAGCCGATTTTACTGGCTCAACACTCAGTAACATTACTAGAATTGATATACATAGTGATGTCACTTTCTCAGCAAAACAAGTTAAATTACTTATTGATAGTGGATCATTAAAAGCATTTACTGGTGATGGCTCAACTAAAATCACCATCACCAATGATGGTTCAGATGTTGAATTAGATTTATCAACTATTGATCTACAAAATATCGACCAACTAACAATCCCTGATGGGGTAACTGTTGTTTTAGATCAGGCTGATGTGTCGGGCCTCAAAGAGATCAAGGGCACTGGTAATATTAAGGCGGTTACTGGCACATTAGACCTTAAGGATCTCAAGAAGCCTGATACCATTGTTGTTCAAGATAGTGAAGGCACCGTTGTTGCCAAACCAGTTGTCACCACACCTGTTGTGGTTGCTCCACATGTAAATACTGCCCCTACAGGCGATATCACTATTGGCACAACCGCAAAAGAAGATATACAATTAACCGCAGTTTCAACCATTGCAGATGTTGATGGCCTTGGTACATTCAGCTATCAATGGAAAGCTGGTACAGATAATGTTGGCACCGATTCAAAAAACTACACACCCAATGATGCTGATATTGGTAAGGCCATTAGCGTGGTGGTTACTTATACTGATGCTCATGGTACAGTAGAATCTGTAACCTCAAACGCAACGACAGCAACGACCAATGTTAATGACGTGCCAACTGGCGGCATTGCCATTGGATCAACGGCTATCGAAGACACACAATTAACCGCCTCATCAAGCATTGTTGATGATGACGGCCTTGGTACATTCAGCTATCAATGGAAAGCTGGTACAGGCAATGTTGGTACAGATTCAGTAAATTACACACCCAATGATGCAGATGTTGGCAAGGCCATTAGCGTGGTGGTTACTTATACTGATGCTCATGGCACAGTGGAAACTGTAACCTCAAACGCAACGACAGCAACGACCAATGTTAATGACACGCCAAGTGGCACTGTCAGCATTACAGGTACAGCGACAGAAGATCAAATTCTTACTGCTACAAACAACATTGCCGATGAAGATGGTCTAGGTACAATCACCTATCAATGGCAACGCGGTGGCATCAATATTACAAATGCTGATCAAAGCACATACACGCTCATACAAGATGATGTTGGTACACTCATAACTGTAGTTGCTTCTTATACAGATAATCAAGGCACAGCAGAGACTGTAACTTCTGCTGCAACAACGGCAGTTATCAATGTTAATGATGCGCCAACTTTCACCCCTGACACAACATTAAATTTAGACGTCAGTGAAAATACAACAACTGTAACCACTCTAATTGCAACTGATGAGGATAATGACACACTCGGCTATACACTTACTGGCGTTGATTCTGCACTATTTAGTGTCAATGCAAATGGCATAATAACCTTTAAAAAAGCACCAGATTATGAAACCCCATTAGATAATGGTGCAAACAACATTTACAACATCACCCTAAACGCCGCCGATGCCGCTGCTACAGATACACGCGATATAGTTGTAACGGTTACAGATGTTGAAGATCCAACCCTATCGGTTGCAAGTCAACATAACTATAATGATGGCGAAGCCAATGATTTTATCATCACAGCCGCACTCCATTCCAACCACGCGACCGATACACTTAGCGACATAACTGTTGCAGGTGTACCAAGCCAAGCAACATTCAACCAAGGCTCAAACAATAATAATGGAAGTTGGACATTCACCCAAGCCCAGCTTACGGGCCTAAAAATAACCTTTGATGGAGATTATAGCGGCTCGCATACATTCACTCTAAGCGTAAGCTCAACTGCAATTGGCGGCGCAATAACTCAAAATATCAAAACATCAGATATTGTAGTGACCGATATCGCCCACGCACCAGAATTTGCAAGCAACTCAACACTAAACTTAACAACAGATGAAAATTCGACCACAGTCACCACTCAACTAGCGTCAGATCTAGATGGTGACACACTCACCTATTCACTTACTGGTGCTGATAGTGCACTATTTAATATTAATTCTAACGGCGTAATAACCTTTAAAAAAGCACCAGATTATGAAACCCCGTTAGATAATGGCGCAAACAATTTTTACAACATAACCCTAAACGCCGCCGATGCCACTGCTACAGATACGCGCGATATCGTATTGCAGGTAAAGAACTTAGATGAACCAACGATAAGCGTATCTGATTTATTTGTGGCAAAAGGTGCTGAATTTCTGGTCAATAGCGAATATAATAGTAATCAAGTAAAAACCTCTATCACTACGCTAAATAATGGTGGCTTTGTCATCACATGGCAATCTAATGATGTGGTGGGACCAGATTACAGTGCTAATGCCATTAAGGCACAAATATATAATGCTGCTGGCACTGCCGTTAATGGTGAATTTCTGGTCAATAGCAAAACGAGCAGTGAACAGCTTGCGCCCTCTATCACTGCGCTAAATAATGGTGGATTTGTCATCACATGGTACTCACAAGACGCCACAAGTGCAGATAAACTTGGTTTTGCCATTAAGGCACAAATATATAATGCTGCAGGCACAGCCGTTGGTACTGAATTTTTGGTCAATAGCCAATATAATAGTAATCAAGAAGAACCCTCTATCACCGCGCTAAATAATGGTGGCTTTGTCATCACATGGCAATCAGATGACGACCAAGATGCAGATATCAGTGGTAATGCCATAAAGGCGCAAATATATGATGCCACAGGCACAGCCGTTGGTACTGAAATTCTGGTCAATAGCCGATATGATTATCATCAGCTTGCCCCCGCCATCACTGCGCTAAATGATGGCGGATTTGTCATCACATGGCAATCAGGTGACAACCAAGATGCAGATAAGATTGGTGATGCCATTAAAGCACAAATATATAATGCTTCAGGCGTTGTCATTGGCAATGAATTTCTGGTCAACAGCCAACATAGTAATAATCAACTTGCCCCCACCATCACTACGCTAAATGGTGGTGGTTTTGTCATCACATGGCAAACAAACGACCCCCAAGCAGATACCAGCGGCTATGCCATTAAGGCACAAATATTTAATGCTGCAGGCACCTCCGTTGGTAATGAATTTTTGGTCAATAGCCAATATAATAGTAATCAACTTTCCCCCACTGTCACTGCGCTAAATGATGGTGGATTTGTTATCACATGGCAGACAGAAGACAGCCAAGCAGACAGTAGTTTTGCTGCCATTAAAGCACAAATATATAATGCGGTAGGTACTGCCGTTGGCACTGAGTTTTTGGTCAACACCCTATATAGTTTTGATCAATCAGCCCCCTCTATCACTGCGCTAAATGATGGAAGCTTTGTCATCACATGGCACTCTGATGACGGTCAGGCTGATAACAGCGGAACTGCCATTAAGGCACAAATATATAATTCCTCTAGTGATATTAATTATAATGGTGGTACTGAATTAAACTATAATGACAATGTGGCATATAATTTTAATATTTTGGCGAGCACTCACGATAATCGCGCAGCTGCAACCCTAAGTGATGTTTCAATTTCAAATATACCAACTGAAGCTACATTCACTTATGTTGACGCAAGCAACAATACGCAAACGCTTAACGTAGTGAATGGTGAATTGTCATTATCTTTAGCCGAGCAAAATGGCCTTAAAATAAAATTTAACGCAGGGTTTAATGGCAAAACCAACTTAACCGTTAGCGTTACATCTACAGATAATACGGGCGCCGGCCAAGTTGCCACCACCACAATTATTGTGCCTGTATCGGTTGGTCATTCCATTACTGGCACCACGGGGGTAGATTCTGCAACGGCCACCACTAGCATTGACCATGTACAACTTGGCACGGGCACTGATAGTTTTGAAGAAGCTGGAGATATTGGGCAATACACCTTTGAAGTAAAAGGAAATAATTTGCAAATCACCCACACAGCCTCTGGCGAAACAAATGTCGATTTATTAAATTCTGTTGAAACACTTACATTTAGTTCAACCGTAGGGTCGATAGATGTTGCCAATTTGCATACATTAGGACACATATCAAATTTGACATCCGTTGAATATGATTTCTGGCTAAGCCATAGTTATAATTATGATCTGTAACAATGCGGCTCCTCAGCCATTAATCACAAAATTGGTATTGCCATATGTTCACGTTTCTTGAGCTTGATGCCTATTTTACAATTTAAGTTAAACTCAAAATATAGGCTAATTTAGAATTATTTTTTTTTGACACTTTCGATATTATACTTTAGCTGTGTTTGTAAATACTATTTATCAATTTTTATATACCAAAACGTAGTGGAGCGTTAAACTATGAATAAACATCAAGGCTTTTCAGCCAAAAACAACCAGATAAAATCTAAAAACAGTAAATCTATAAAATATTTTACCCTAGCCTCCATGTCGGCGCTTTTAGCTGCTTGTGGCACGTCAGCGACGCCAACCCCAACAATAACGGCCACAACAGGCAATGATGTAATTGTTTTAGGCGCTGATGGCGCTGCAGGGTTTATTGATGCTTTGGCGGGTGATGATAAAATCACTGGCGGTGATTTTGCGGACTTTATTCGTGGCAACACTGGAGCAGATACCATTAATGGTGGTGCGGGTGTTGATAACATTGTGGTGGTTGGCACAACCAGCAATGCTAGCTATACATTAAGCGACATTAAAAACCCTAATGGCGTGGGCATTGACCTTTCGATTGTGCTAGAACTTAATGCGCTAAATAATAATGCGGTGTCCGATATATCGGATGGTGAAGTGATTGATGGCGGTGCTGATGGCGCGCGTTTGTTTGTTTATGGTGTGGTAGACTTTACCAATACCACTCTTAAAAATATAACCCGTATTGATGTACAAAGTAAAATTACATTTTCTGCCGCACAACTTAAAAATCTAATTGACAGTGGCAAATTTCAAGCGTTGATTGGTGATGGTACAAGTGAAATTGTGATTGAAGATTCTGGTGTTGCTGTTGAGTTGAACTTTTTAGGCATTGATATGCAGAATGTTAAAGAAATTACAGTTGGCAAAAATGCAACTTTGTTAGTTGACCAAAGTGATATAAAAGACATTAAAGACATTAAAGCCATTAAAGGCGAAGGCGCAATTAAAGCCGTGACTGGCACGTTAGATGTAAGCGGCATTGCACTTGACTCAGCTGTTACTGTAGAGGCCGCAACTACGCCGACACCGACACCGACACCTGTAGCAACAAACCCAAATGATGCTTTCGCCAAAACATCTACTGAGATGGCTAATTTAACAATCGACGGTTTATCTGGAACGGACACGTTGACCATTACGGGAAGCTTGGGCACATTTAACTTTACAACCGCTGGTGCTAGCGGTGCAAATGTGGATAATATTGAAAATATTGTATTTGGTAATGGTGGTAACGTCATTACTGGTTTTGACTCGGCTGTTAAAAATGTCACTGGTGGAACGGGCGTTGATAACATTACTATCACTGGTATGGCTGCGGGCGGAACGATTGCTCTTGGTGATGGTGATGATATACTTACGGCTCTGACCAAAACCTTTATCGAAACCTCAGGCACTTCGCTTAAAGGTGAAACTGGCACTGGTGACACTTTAGCATTTGCTGCATTGGGTAGTGCTGAGGGCGTCTCACTCAGCAAAACATCTGGTTTTGAAGTTCTAACTTTTGAAGATGCCAATGATAGCACACATGCAATCACACTCATGGATGGCATCACCTCAATTACAGTTAATACTAATCATGCCTCAGAAATATTCAACTTTAGCCGACAAAAGCTCAAGCAGGAGCTTTAAAAGTTTTAGAAGACAATACAGCAACAGGCGAATTTAACCTTGTGATTACCGACACAGGTACTATAGATTTAACAGGCCTAACGACCGCAACTGCTCTTGAACAAATTAAGTTGGCCGATGGTACAAATAATCTAAAAGTAAATGCAGCAGATGCTGACAAAATTGGCACCAACTTTAATATTTTGGGTGGCACAAGCACTGATACTGTGACTGTTAGTGGCGAGTTGGTACAAGATGGTGATCTTGATGGTCTTAGAGGAATTGAAGTTGTTATACTTGACGGTACAACTGATAGTTCAGCTGATACTTTAAATTTAGCAAATGATGTTGTTGCTTCAAATGAAACAATTACAATCAATGCAACGAGCAAACAGTTTGAATGGACATTTGATGGTAGCGCTGAAACTGATGGTAAGTATATAATCCTTGGCTCAACTAGTGGTGATACTATCACTGGTGGCGCAGGCGCTGATAGAATTGCTGGTGGAGCAGGTGCAGATAAAATGACTGGTGGTGCTGGTGCAGATACCTTTGAATTCAAAACGACGGCCGAGACTTCTGGTTCATCTGCTTCTGCTGACACTACGATTAAATTTGACGCAATTACTGACTTTAATGGTATTAGTGATAAAATTAAATTAGGTACTGGTGTTAGTGAATTTGGCACTTTAACCTTTACAAATACTACTTCTGCTAATGTTACCATTATTTCTAGCGTAGCCAATAATGCTACTTTAGGTGGTTTGCTAACAAATGCCGAAACTGCGTCTGCGGGTGTGGCATCAACTTCTGCAATTGCACAAATATTGGTTTTCACTGTTGATGCTGCTGCTGGCGCATTTGCTAATAAAACTATTATGATTGTAAATGATAACAATGCGTCATGGACTGTTGGTGATAGATTAATCGATATTACTAATTTTACAAGTACCGTTTCTGCCGCAAACTTCGAATTTGATCTAGTTTAATTTAACCCAAATAATATATAAAAATATTAGCCACCTTATAGAAGGTGGCTTTTTTATGTGGGCGTCATCGCATAGTTTGTTCTCAAAATGGCGCTATGGAGAAGCATTTGATGGTTCTGTCGCAAACTATACTGTATACGGCATCACCATCTTGTTAAACATAGTTATACAGCTAAGGCGCAAATTGGGATTAAGTTGGCAGGCAACAAAACCATTTTCTGCTCCATTTCTATTCTCTTTGTGCGCAGTATAAGCGATTAAATTTTAACCTTGCCCCCAATTTTAGTGACCGTTAATATTGGTTATCCTGCTGCCATCTTAAAATCATCCGTAAGGTAAATAACCGCTTAGCGTTTAACAACAGACGTTACCATTTTAAGGCAGCACCAGTTTGGCGCTGACACCATAAGCAATAAACTACAACCAAGTTAGCAAGTTTGCTAAAGGCCGATCAAAGATTGTTTAACTATTTTTCAATAAAATCCTCTCTAGCTCCGCAAACTCCTTATCGGTAAGATTGTATATAATTTCAACCCGTTCAATCAATAATTCAGATACTTCAAACATGCATGTCCCTAAAACTTCCGTACCATTTAACAACTGTGTTTCAAACTCCGTGTAAAAGTGAACATCATCATCTGATCTAAACTTACCAAAAACAAGTTTAGCATTGTGGTTAAAAACCGCCCTACGCTCTGCATATTCCTCAAAGCCTTTAACGGGTCCTGAGTTTACCGAAAACTCAAATGTTGGAGATGCAACATGAGAAAGGTCATTTGTATGATTGAGATAAAACTCACTGGTAAAATATTTAACTAGCTTTAAATTTTTAGTAATATTAAATCCCCCCAATAAAGCTAAAACATAGGCAATAAACTATGATCAAGTCAACAGATAGCTAATAATAACCTAAAACTAAGCAGAATATATTTTTTTATTGCAGTTAGCAAATAATCATTTTTCATTGTAACTACAACAGACTATAGAATTTACGAAATCTAGTAACCATAACGAAATTGTTATAGTTGAGCGATGAACTCGAATTTGACGGATATATATAAAATGAAATATGTTATATAAGTTGCTAGAGTTTTTTATAGCATGTTGTGGAGTAAAATCCAAATTACAAAAAAATAAATAGCTAAAAAAAGGGACGATAAATGACAAAATATTCAGGTATTATTAAAGGAATTACTATCGCTTGTTTAGCGGGGGTTAGTTTAATTTCTGCAACTGCTGCTCAAGCAGAAGAAGTTACAATTTGGTCTTGGGATCCAAACTTTAATGGCGCAGTGATGGAAGAGGCCAGCCGTCGATATAAAAAAAACCATCCAGATGTAACATTTAATCTTGTTGATTTTTCTAAAAAAGACGTTGAGACAAAACTTCAAGTAGCATTAACCTCTGGAGTTAAAAATACACTACCAGATATTGTATTGATCGAAGATTATAGCGCTCAAAAATACTTACAATCTTTCCCAGGCTCTTTTGCTGCTCTGTCAGGCAAGGTCGACTTTTCAGGCTTTGCGCCTTATAAAGTTGAGTTAATGACTGATGACAAAAAAGTGTATGGCATGCCTTTTGATTCTGGTGTAACAGGGCTGTTTTATCGCGAGGACTATCTAGCAGAAGCAGGTTTTAGTGCGAGTGACATGCAAAACCTAACTTGGGACAGATATATTGAAATCGGCAAGGTAGTTAAGGCAAAAACTGGCAAAAATATGATTGGTTTTGATATCAATGATAGTGATTTAACCCGAATTATGACTCAGTCTGCAGGCGAATGGTTCTTTGATTCCGATGGCAAAATTAATATATTGGAAAATAAAGGGTTACGTGCTGCGCTGGATGTTCAGCAAAAGCTATTGGCAGCAGATATATCGCGCCCAAGCGTTGGTTGGACCGATTGGGTTGGCTCATTTAACTCTGGTGAAGTTGCAACTGTTATTAGCGGTGTCTGGATTACGGGCTCTATAAAATCGCAGGCAGATCAAGCAGGTAAATGGCGAGTAGCACCAATTCCTAAATTGGATATTGAGGGAGCCGAAAATGCATCTAATTTAGGTGGGTCTAGTTGGTATGTAATAAATAGTTCTAAAGAAAAAGACGTTTCAATTGATTTCTTAAATGAAATTTTCGCAAAAGATGTCGATTTTTATCAATCTATTCTTCAGCAACAAGGTGCAATTGGTAGTCTATTGAAATCCAGAGAAGGAAAAGCGTATAATGAAAGTGATAGCTATTTTGGTGGCGAGCAAGTTTGGCAAAACTTCTCAGACTGGATTGCTAAGGTTCCGCCTGTAAATTATGGGGTATACTCTAATGAAGCGGTGTCTGCTGTAACTTCGAATATGGGAATTATTAAAGATAACAAGCCTGTTGAAGAAGCATTGGTTGCAATTGATATGCAGTTGAAAAATCAAATTCAATAAATAGAACATAAGGCTACCAACGTGAAACAATGTTGGTAGTCTAAATTTCCAATTGCAAACGGGAGGGTGTTGCTTTGAAAAAAAGACGGGGCATTAAAAAAAATGCCAACATGAACGGCTGGCTTTTTTCTACTCCAGCTATGGTGCTTATTGGCATCTTTATGGTTTATCCAATTTTATGGTCATTTTGGATGTCTTTTCATAAAACTAGAGGCGGCAAAAGTGAGTTTACTGGTTTTGATAATATTACCCGACTTTTTGGAGATCCCGTATTTTTAAAAGCATTGTCAAACACCGTATTGTTTTTTTCTATTCAAGTTCCCATAATGTTATTTTTTGCAATAATTATTGCTTCAGTTCTCAATAAACAACAATTATGGGGGCGAAGTTTTTTTAGAACAGCTATCTTTTTACCAATTGTAACATCACTCGTAGCCTATTCTATACTTTTTAAATCAATGTTCTCAATTGATGGGGTGGTTAATAATTTTCTTCTAGATATTTATGTAATATCAGAGCCATTACCATGGTTGACGGATCCATTTTTGGCGAAAACTTTGATTATCATTGCCATTACTTGGAGATGGATGGGGTATAATATGATTTTTTATCTATCTGCGATGCAAAATATTGATCCATCAATATATGAAGCAGCAAGAATTGATGGCATTTCACGATGGCGTCAATTAATCTCAATTACCATACCAATGCTAAAGCCTGTGATATTATTCACTTCCATTACCTCTACGATAGGGACAATGCAATTATTTGACGAAGTTGTTAATATAACAGCGGGCGGCCCGTCAAACTCAACACTTACACTTTCCATGTATATTTATAATCTTACGTTTAAATTTATGCCAAACATTGGTTACGCATCTACAGTATCTTACGTGATCGTTTTTCTAGTCGTTATTTTTGCACTTTTACAGTTTCGCTTTGCAAAGGAGGAGAAATGAAAATGCTAATGAATAAAAAAAATCTATCCACCATTTTTACATATCTTTTTCTCCTGTTGGCGACATTGATTTCAATATTTCCTTTTTATTGGATGTTGGTTGGAGCAACAAATGAATCAGTAGATATAATATTAGGAAAAGCCACAATTGGTAATGCCCTCATGAATAATGTTCAGAAGTTTTTTGAACAGGTCGATGTGCCCTTAATATTCTGGAACTCTGCTAAAATATCAATTATATCAACAGTCTTAACCTTGCTTATATCTTCAGTTGCGGGCTATGGCTTTGAAATGTTTAGATCTAGGGCTAGAGAGGTTATTTATAATGGCATGCTATTATCGCTGATGATACCATTTGCAGCCTTGATGATTCCCTTATTCATTACAATGGCAAAGTTTGGTATCGTAAACACCCATGCCGCGGTAATTATCCCAACAATTGCATCCGCCTTTATTATTTTCTACTTTAGACAGAGCACTAAAGCATTTCCTTCAGAGCTCAGAGATGCTGCAAAGGTTGATGGCTTAAAAGAATGGCAGATTTTCATTTTCATTTATGTACCTGTTATGAAGTCGACCTTCGCAGCGGCATTAATTATTGTGTTTATGGCAACATGGAATAGTTATCTGTGGCCGCTTATTGTGCTTCAAAGTAATGAAGTTAAAACCATAACCTTAGTAATTTCGTCGCTTGCCTCGGGCTACTCTCCAGATTTTGGGGTAATTATGGTAGGTACAATTTTAGCAACAATTCCAACTATAATTATTTTCTTTCTCATGCAACGTCAATTTGTTCAGGGAATGCTTGGGTCGGTTAAATGAAAAAAAATCTTATGTCAAAGAAGCAGCAGTTCAATAATTCTTGGACTTTTCACGATCATTATAATGATGGCCTTTTATCAAAATTCTGCAATTCGGTACAGGTCGATATACCGCATAATGCGGTTGACTTGCCATTTAATTATTTTGATGAAAATTTGTATCAAAATAAATTTACGTATCAGAAAGAACTATACTGGTCTAATTGTACCGATTCCAAGGAAATCAGCTTGGTTTTTGATGGGGTTATGGCTGAGGCGAAAGTCTATTTAAATGGTGAATTTTTGGCATCTCATACCTGTGGGTATACACCTTTCAAACTGCGTTTAACCAATAAGTTAAACCATGGAAATAATCTTATCACTGTTGTGGTGGATGGTTCGGAAAATCCAAAATATCCGCCATTTGGCAATAGGATTGATTATTTAACTTATGCTGGAATATATAGAGATGTTTGGCTTGAAGAAACCAGTTCGGTTTTTATAGAAAATGTAAAAATTGAAACCAATGACACTTTAAAAAGCCAAAAAGAAGTTATCATAAAAAGTTATATTCAAAGCTTTGAAAATGTTCAATTTGAGGGGGTTATTACTGCGAAACTCTATGATGATAAAAATAATTTAATTAGAGAGAAGAAAGAAAAAATTAACTCCGATTTTATTGAATTATCCCTACAAAATTTAACGGATATACATTTGTGGGATTTGGATACGCCAGTTTTATATAGAATAGATGTTATTTTAGAAACCGATTATGGTGTTGATATTTATCCATCATCATTTGGTTTTCGTGAAGCAGAGTTTAGAAAGAATGGCTTCTTTTTAAATGGTAGATTGATAAAATTACTAGGTTTGAATAGGCATCAATCTTACCCCTATATTGGCTATGCCCTTGGGCAGGCTTCTCAAGAAAAAGATGCAGATATTTTGAAGAATTTTTTAGGTTGTAACATGGTTAGAACCTCTCATTATCCTCAATCTAAATATTTTTTAGATTATTGCGATAAAATTGGTCTGTTAGTTTTTGAAGAAATTCCAGGCTGGCAACATATTGGAGATGAAGCTTGGAAAAATTTATCAGTTAAAAATACAAAAAAAATGATTGAGCGAGATTGGAATCACCCTTCTATTGTAATTTGGGGGGTTCGTATTAATGAGTCAGAAGATGATCATGACTTTTATAAAAAGACAAATGAAGTTGCACATCAATTGGATTCAACACGTCAGACAGGTGGTGTGAGATGTATTGCCAACAGTGAAATGTTGGAAGATGTATACACAATGAATGACTTTAGTCATGGGGATTTAGTCAGAAACCCAAGATATTTAGGTAATGTAGTTTTGAAGGATCAAAAAGAAATTACAGGCTTGGATCAGAATGTACCATATTTAGTTACAGAATATAATGGCCACATGTTTCCAACAAAAACCACCGATAATGAAGAAAGGCAAGCAGAACATGTTCTAAGGCATTTGGATGTTGTTAACGCAATGTATGGAGATCCAAATATTTCTGGGTGTATCGGTTGGTGTATGTTCGATTAC
>JADGDI010000072.1 GCA_016744975.1 Hyphomicrobiales bacterium
GTGTAGCGCCTGATAATATTGACATTATAGTAATTGCCTCCAATATTTTAATCTCACCGACCCACAGCCTGCCCGCCTCAAGCGATGGTATCACCATGGGACAATCTACGTATTTTCTCGGCTTTCCTTATGGCGTTATGCAACATGTGCAAAGTGAATTAAACCATAGTTTTCCCTTCCCATGGGTTAAAGGCGGTATTTTGAGCGCAATGGATATTGAAAACTCAACCCTATATCTAGATGCCCATAATAACATCGGCTTCAGTGGTGGGCCTGTGGTATTCATTCCCAATGGTCGCCCCGCACATGATGGGCAAGATTTCAGTGTCGCAGCCGTGGTTTCAGGCTATCAAAGCCCTGCCGAAGCTGTATTTAATGCCGACCAATCACCCAGCGATTATCACATCAGACCCAATTCAGGCATTTTAATCGCCTACAATATCCGTCATGCAGTTGAGCTAATTCAAGCCAACCCGATAGGTGCAAATATTTAATTGGCATAAAATACTAATAATTATCCACCATGTTTAGTGAAAGCAAATCGTTAAGAAAACCAATTTAAATCAAACGTTAAATTTCAATAATACTTGCACCGCCAATAAACCCTGCGCCAATGCTTGCCATAAGAACTTTATCACCCCGCCTTATTTTGCCTTGTTGGTGATAAAGCGACAATGTAAGGGCTATGGTTGCAGCGCTACTATTGCCAAATTTATCCAAACTGATAGCAACCTTTTCAGCCTCAAGACCAAGGTTATCCCGCACCATATTAATGATTCGTATATTTGCCTGATGTGGCACAAAATGCTGTATATCATTAATAGCCAAACCCGTTTCATTCAAGCAATATTGGCTAACATCGCTCATCATATCGACTGCATGAGAAAACACTTTACGGCCATCTCTAATGGTCATTCTAGTGTCCATTAAGGCCGTGTCTTCACTAAATGGAAAACGCGAGCCACCAACGGGAATTTGTATTAAATCATAATCACGTGCATCAGAAACCAGTTTAGATGATAATATGCAAGAAGTAGCTTTTTTACTCGGCGCAAGCACCATAGCCCCTGCCCCATCAGCAAATAAAATAGCCGAGGCAATTTCATCAGGGTTAATTCGTCTGCTTAGTAAATTTGCCGCAATGATAAGCACTGGCTTATTTTGTGTGCGTACAAATCCATCGGCAAAAGTCAGCGCGTATAAAAAACCACTACATGCCCCAGCCATGTCAATCGCACCAGCATTTTTAAGGCCTAATTTATGCGCAAGCAAAGGTGCAGAGGGCGGCAGTAAATGGTCTGGCGTAGAGGTTGCCAACAACAAAATTGCAAAATCTTCGACCGCAAAACCGCTCTGTTTAATTGCCATTCGCCCAGCTTCAAACGCGATATCACTAAGCGCTTGGTCATCTGCTGCATAGCGCCGTTCTTTAATGCCCGAGCGTTTTTCAATCCATCCGTCACTTAAACCAAACCGCGCTTCTATTTCAGCGTTTTTTACAATTCTATCAGGCGCATAATGCCCAAAGCCAATTATTTTACTACCAACCATATTTGCTTAAACTCATATTAAATCCAGTCGAATATTTTCATTCATCGCAACGGCCAAAGTTGTTATATCTAAAGGTGAAATAATTGGCAAACGGCCTAAATTCGCAACATTGGCAAATTCTATTATCGTTTGTTGGCTATCCAAATTCTCATCTCCAATAAAAACAATGCCTAAAATCGGAATATCTGCGTCTTTTAACGCCTTTATCGATAGCAAGCTATGATTAATCGTCCCCAAGCTTGTTCGCGCACATAATATAGTTGGGTTTGCCCATGCCTTAAATAGATCCAATGCCAATATCCCAGACTGTCCGCCAACAGCCCTTTTCAATGGCACCATTAACCCACCAGCTGCTTCAATAATTAATGTGCCTCCTTGCGATAATCTGGGAATCACTAATTCAGAAGTTTCAATTTCCACATTTTCAAGCTCAGCCGCATAATGCGGCGATGCAGGCAGCCTTAAACGATAAGCCTCAGACAGTATTTTATGATCCGCAACACCCGATAAGTTTGCCACAATTTCACTATCGGTAGGTGCATTTAACCCCGCCTGTATAGGCTTCCAATAATGCGCATCTAATGCTCCAGTAAGCCCAGCAGCAAAGATGGTTTTACCGATATCGGTATCTGTTCCGGTAATTAATATATTCCGTTGCATGGTCAATTAACCTCTCCTAACATAGCTGCTAAATCAGTTATATTCTTCTCGCTAATTTGAGCATTAATGGTAATTCGCAGCCGTGAAGAGCCATCAGGCACAGTTGGCGGGCGAACCCCCCTTACGTCAAATCCATTATTTTGTAAAAAAATAGCTTTTTCCATCGTCTTGCCAGCATCCCCAATGATAATCGGTTGAATTTGACTATCAGAGCTTTCATAGCCCAATTTTGCAAACAAACCATGAGCCAATTTAATGCGTTTATGCAAAACCATCCGAAGCTCAGGCTCTGCATCCATGATTTTAAGAGCCGTTAAAACACTATAAGCCGTTAATGGCGAAGGTGCGGTAGAAAAAATAAACGGTCTTGAGAAGTTTAACATATAATCACGCAATAACTTTGGCATGCATAATAAAGCGCCCGATACGCCAACCGCTTTGCCACAAGTATGTAATATAATAATATTATCTGTGCTTTCCCATTCAGCCGCTAAACCTTTACCATTCCTACCCCAAACACCAGTAGCATGCGCTTCATCGATCACCAAAAAACCTTCATATTTATCAGCAATTGCCACCAGCTCAGCTAATGGCGCTTGGTCACCATCCATGCTATAAATCGACTCAATTACTATCCACAATTGTCCAGTAAACCCCTTCTGGCGTGCTTGGTATATCTTATCTTCAAAATCTTGCGGGTCATTATGCATGGCTGAAATGGTTTGAGCCTTACCCGCTGACATACCATCATGAATTGAAGCATGTACTAATTCATCAAATATAATTAAATCGCAAGATTTTGGCAAACAGGTTAATAAGGCATAATTTGCCATAAACCCATTGGCAAAAAACAAACATGATTGCGCACCAAAATATTGCGTTGCATAACGCTCCAAACCTTCATGCTCAATATGGTGTCCACCAAGTAATCTCGAGCCGCCAGAACCTACAGCAACACCACTATCAATCGCACTTCGTACCGCTTCCAGCATTTTTGGATGCTTGCTCAACCCCAAATAATCATTCGACGAAAAATCCAATAATCCACTATCATGGTCATTCAGTAATAGCTTACGTTTCCTATCGCGGCGCGCTAACCCATCTAGGCTTCTTTCAAACCGAGATAAAATTTTACTCATAAAATGACCTCATAATTAAACGGTTATAATATCGTTAATCAGCTTATCGCCCCAACTTAAACACTCTATTTCTAAGGACATTTATACTATTCTTCAAGTTCAAAAACCACATTGCCACTGGTGCGATTTTTAATTTCCGTAATTACACTATTAAAGCTACGCGCATCCATTTTAACCTGCCAAATAACTTTATCGGTGAATTTTTTACTAATATCCATGACAATATACCCAGATAATATTTGCTCAATAACATTCTGGTGGGCGTAATCAGAGCTTCCAAAAATTATAACTTCTGGTATTTTTTCGGTCAATTCGAGCATCTGCATGGCATTATTTAAACAGCCGCCATAAGCACGAACCAAGCCACCAGTTCCAAGTTTGACGCCGCCAAAGTAACGCGTGATCACTGCTGTAACATCACCAATTCCACTACCGACCAAAACATTTAACATCGGTTTACCAGCAGTACCATTAGGCTCATCGTCATCAGAAAAACCCAAAACATGGCTGCCCCCAGGCTCACCAGCAACATGCGCCCAACAATGATGCCCTGCATCAGAATATTTTAGTTTGATACCCGCAATAAATGCTTTAGCCGAGGCCAAATCATCTGTATTAGCAATATCAACAATGAAGCGACTTTTTTTTACCACCTCTTCGTAATTAACTGACATTTTAGGGACATTATAAGATTTAAACATATTTTTCATGCTTCTCTATACAAGCCCCATAACCAAGCTTGCAAGCCTATTCAAAAAAATTAACCAAATTTTCCATGTTTTGATATTTCACATGTCTTGATATTTCACATGTCTTGATATTTCCACATGTCTTGATATTTCCAATTGTTTCAAAATTAAATTTCTGCTAAACCCGCCATTATCTATTTAATAAACGGTTTAAAATGAATTCAATTATATCAAAAATAGCGGTTATTGGCATGTGTTTATTGCCTTTCACCGCCCAAGGAGCAGACATGAAAACCCACGAAGAAGTAGCGTCATATGCAATTGGTCATAATATCGGCAACCAAGTTAAAGCTGAAAAAGATGTGTTTAAATTGGACACTGACCTTGTAGTACAGGGCCTTCGCGATGCAATAGAAGGTAAAGACTCTCCTTTATCTGGTGAACAAATGACAGCTGCATTTGAATTCATTCAAAAGCTATCTGATGCTAAAAAGGCTGAAGATAGCAAGGGTGCATTGGCAAAAAATAACGCATTTTTAGCTGAAAATGGCAAAAAAGACGGGGTTATTACCTTAGCTTCTGGCTTGCAATATGAAGTTATGAATAAAGGCATCGGCCTTGAGAAGCCAAAACCAACCGATCAAGTTAAGACTCATTATCATGGTATGCTAACCAATGGTACAGTCTTTGATTCAAGCGTAGATCGCGGTGAACCAATCACTTTCCCTGTAACGGGTGTGATAAAAGGTTGGGTTGAAGCACTGCAGCTAATGGTAGTCGGTGATAAATGGCGTCTTACCGTACCAGCAGAATTGGCATATGGCGACCGTGATCAGGGGCCAATTCCAGCCAATAGCGTATTGGTATTTGAAGTCGAACTGATTGAGATTATAAAAGGTTAAGTCAAAGCTCTTAACCATTATAAATATAAAAAGGCAAGTTGTATAATGAAATACAACTTGCCTTTTTTATTTATTTTGAATTTGAAAATACATTGTTATTGGTTAAAAAATAAGCAACACCAATAAAACCTGCGCCGCCAATAATATTACCAAATGAAACCCATAATAAGTTATAAACACCGCCCATAATGGTAATATCTGAACTGTGGTTGCTCAAAAGTGCGATAGTAAAAACAGTCATATTGGCAATGCCATGCTCATAACCAACCGCAACAAATGCGAACAAACACCAAAAAATAAGGATGCATTTTGCCACATCATTTTGAGTTCGGTTGCTCATCCAAATTGCCAAACATATCAACCAATTGCATAAAATTGCTCGTGCAACAAGTTCAGTAATCGTCGAGTTCATCTTTACACTTGCTGCCTCGTGCACCAAACTTGGCCCATCACCAATCAAACCTGCACCGCCCCCTAAAATAAATAAAAAACTAAGCAACATTGCACCAAATAAGTTGCCGTACCAGCAAATCACCCAATCTTTAATGACGGTAAAAATTTTTAGCTTTTTATGTAATACGCCAAAGGTCATATAAAGAATATGACCTGAAAATAATTCTGCCCCTGCAAAAATAATTAGGGTCAAAGTAATACCAAAAAAACACCCCATAATTAATTTTCTACTGGCAAATTCTGCTTCATTTCCTAATACCATTATCATAATTACACCAATGCCAATATAAGCACCAGCCATCATGGTGGACATAAAAAACCCGAGTGGATTTTTGTTTAGAAAATCAATCTTGACAACTGCATTTTCAGCCAATTGCATAGTAAATTTCAGATACATATCCCCCACCCTTTATTTATAAATATCTAGTCATTAAATGCGCTTTAAAATGATCGGCATTCAAAACTTCGCCTGTTGCTGCACTAACCAACTCATCGGTTGATAACAGACTGGCTTTACTCCAAATAGCATCATTTAACCAATTGAATATTGGAGACAAATCTTTGCTTTTAATAATAGTATCAATATCAATCTGCTTAGCCATAGCCGCCTTAAACTGAGCAGCATACATAGCACCTAAAGTATAAGACGGAAAATAACCAAATGCACCATCTGTCCAATGAATATCCTGCATACAACCATCTTTATAATTCCCCTTGGTCGAAACACCCAATGCTTCTTGCATTTTTAGATTCCAGATTTCCGGAATGTCACTATAATCAATCACTCCATTCATCAAGTCGCGTTCAATCTCATAACGCAATATCACATGCGCTGGATATGTCGCCTCATCGGCATCAACTCGAATAAAACCAGCCTTAACGCGCGTGGCCGACTTAACCAAATTATCAGCCCCAAACGCATCAGAGTTTTGCCCACCAAATAAATTTTGCAATGATGGTGAAAGTAATTCTAAAAACTCACGACTACGGCCAAGTTGCATTTCAAAAAACAAGCTTTGACTTTCATGAATACCCATTGAACGCGCCTCACCAGATGGCAAACCTGCCAGTGATTTTGGCAACCCTTGCTCATAACAGGCATGACCTGTTTCATGAACAACCCCCATCAGAGCAAATTCAAAATCGGCTTCATCATATCGCGTAGTAATACGAACATCGCTAGGAATACCGCCACAAAATGGATGAACCGAAGCATCTAAACGACCATGGTCAAAATCAAACCCCAGTATTTTCATTGCCTCTAGGCCGAGCTGTTTTTGTTTTTCTTCCTCAAATATATTTTCAAAATCAATGATAGATTCAGATTTTTGTTTTTCAATTATTTCCTGTGTCATTGCTGGCAACCAGCTCTTTACATTTTGAAATATACCATCCAAGGCTTTAGTTGTCATCCCAGGCTCATACAGGTTCAACATGCCATCATAAGGGCTTGTGCCATTCTTTTCACCGCGAATTTGTGCCTCTTCTTGGCTAAGTTTAACAACATGTTCAAAGTTTTTTGCAAACCCATCCCAGTCATTTTCACCGCGTTGCGTCCGCCAAGCATGTTCACATTTACTACCAGCTAAAGATTTAGCCTCTACCAAATCAGCTGGGATGATTCTACTATTCTGCCACACCCGCCTCATTTCACGTAAACTTGCAGATTGTTCAAATGACAAATCCTCTAATGCCGCACCATCATACCAATCAGCCAATTCAGGTTTATTTTGCAATTCATGCATATGCAGAGCCAGCTCAGCCATTGCCTCAGAACGCGCCTGATTTCCGCCAGTAGGCATCATAGCAGCCTGATCCCATCCACAAATAGCACCAAGATGCGCAAAACGTGACATTTTAACAAAATGTTTGGATAATTTTTCAAAATAATTAGAGTTTTTCATATTTTACTATTCACTTTAGATGGTTCATTATTGTATAAACGATAAAACAAAGAAAATTTCACGCAACTAGATTTTTATTTCTTACAAAATATTCCGTTAATAATTAATTGCAATCACCACTTTAACAAATAATTTTAAAATAGGAACAAATATGCCTAAAAGCCAAGCAATTAAAATTTTAACAAACTTAAATCCAGAAACTATCGAAAAGTCTTATAACGATTTTTATAAATATTGCATTGATAATAACCTCAATGAAAAAGACTCTCAAGCATTAACAAGTCACATCATTCAAATCTATAAAGAATCTAAAAACCACACCATAAAATCTTTCTGTTTTCTATTTTTAGGGGCAGTATTTGATCAATCCGAACCACCCATCCCCTGTTGTGAAAATACAGTAGATTTTATAATTCACGAAATCAAAAATATTACAAATTTTGATGCATTAGACAAAGCAAACATCTTCATCCACTACATTAGCCATATGATCTATTGCGCAGATGGCTTAGTCAAAACCCAAAACACACCAAAATTACTACATAAGCCACTGCTAAATGCCATGTTAGAAACTTATTTAAAAAGCGATCAACCTTATACCTTTAGCGAGGATATATTACTAGCCGAGTTCATTCTTGCCCGCCGCCTTTCTACTCAGAGCATCACTGACATTATTAAAAAATTAGCACCAACTCAACCAGAGTCAGGTTCAAACATCCAAAAATTCTCAATTAAGTCAACCAATAAGCGCCTGCTTTGGACATCATTATGTAGCTTAAATATAAAGTTCAAATATTATGACCAAACAATATTCTTACCCGTAATAAATGACACAGTTAAACAAATATTCGGCGAATAAAAATTCAATCACTCCCGAGCAGGTACACAACCAAACTCTTCAACATCCTGCATTTCACCATATTCACCAGCTTCTTCATCAACGACTATGGAATAAGCAATCGCCCCCTTAACTTGCCCGAGCTCAACCATTCGTTCAGCCTTGCGCACAGCTTCAGCCAATTTGCTTAAATGAAATTGCTCAAGTTCAACCAAATTAGTATAACTGCCAAAATCTTTAACAATAAAAGTCTGACAAACATGAAATTGTTTCGCACCTGCCTCCCAAGCTTTCCCTTCTATCACTTGCATAATTTACCTCAATGTTCATTGTTTGTTCTATAGTAAGTAAACTTCAAACAAGAGTCAACCCAAAATTCAACACTTTAGTTACAAGCTTTTTGCTGCTACGTTATTTTATCAGGGGTAAAACGACAAAAATGATAAGGAAAATAAATGAAAATGATACTGAGCAATAAACAAATGCGCCATTTGTGGGTTGCCAAAAACCATTTATCAAAAACACCAACCGGGCAATTTGATTTGCTCGATATTATCAAAAAACTAGGGTTTGTGCAACTTGATACGATTTTGAACGTAAGTCGTGCACATCACCATATCCTCTGGTCTCGCAATCAGAATTTTCGCAGTCACATGTTAGATGATCTTTTGGCCGAACGTGGCAAAATATTTGAACATTTTACCCATGATGCATCGATATTACCTGTAGAATTCTACCCAATGTGGCAAAAGCAGTTTAAACGAAAAAAAACCAATTTGTCTGCAAGCAATTATTATAAAAGCTTGCCTAAACCCAAGGAACGCGCGCAAATGAAAGCGCGCATTGTGGACGAAGGACCGCTATCCACTCATGCTTTTGATACCAAAATAACGGGTCAAAAACAGATGTGGGCACGGCCACCCCATAAAATAGCTTTAGATTATATGTGGTATATTGGCGAGTTAAGCACATCACACCGGCATAATTTTCACAAATATTATGATTTAACTGAGCGAGTTATTCCACAACAAATTCTTGCAACAAAAATGGACGAAATATCACAAATAAATGCCCTATGCGAACATGCTTTCACACGTTTAGGCATTGCAACCCACAAGCAAATCAGAGATTTTTGGGAGGCATGCCACATCAAAGAGGTGAAGCAATGGTTCGAAACCAATTCTAACAACTTAATTGAAGTAGAATGGCACGGCGCAAATGGTACTTTATACCAAGCCTTTGCACATAAAAATATGATAAACTCCCTTGATGCAATACCAAAACCAAGCAGCCGTATGCGCATATTAAACCCATTTGACCCAATGATTAGGGATCGTGATCGGTTAAAGAATATTTTTGGGTTTGAATATAAAATTGAAATATTTGTGCCCGAGAAAAAACGAAAATATGGCTATTATGTTTACCCATTGTTTGAAGCAGATAAATTTGTTGGCCGCATTGAGCTTAAAGCCAACAGAAAATCTAAAACGCTTAATGTTGTTAATTTTTGGGAAGAAGCAGGCATTCGTTGGAGCATCAATCGCTATAAAAAATTAGAATCTGAGCTACAACGGTTTGCAGCTTTTGCAGGGCTCAAAACAGTCGATAATTTAAGCCTTTTCACTAAAAATTTATGAACGCATCACCAAATTGCAAAATGCTTTTGGATAATCGGTTTAAAGACCAATAAAATATGGTGAATTACCTAATATCTGTTAGTTTTGATACAAAAACACATAGAAATAATGAGGCGATTATGAAGCTTGACCGTTACAATAGGCAAATGTTGGTCAATGGATTTGGCAAAAAAGGTCAAAAAAGACTTCTAGACTCAAAAATATTGGTAGTGGGTGCTGGTGGTCTTGGGGCAGCATGTTTGCCATATCTCGCCGGCGCAGGTGTCGGCCATATCACCATCATGGACATGGATAAAGTAGAGATTTCAAATCTACATCGGCAAGTTTTATATAACGAAAATGATGTCGGAATGTTTAAAGCCAAAACTGCAGCCACTAAATTAGCCACCCAAAACTCTCAAATTAAAGTTACCTATTTAATCGATTCTATAGGCGCACAAAATGCAAATATATTAGCAAATGAATATGATTTAATCATTGATTGCACTGATAATTACAATGCAAAATATGCGATGAATGACGCCTGTGTTGCTGCTCAAATCCCTCTAGTTTCAGCTTCCATCGAAGGCATGTCAGGGTATCTAGGGGTATTTGCAGGCAAAGGCATGGCAAATTATCGCGGTCTATTTAATGAACCTGCCCTAAATGCCTTAAACTGCTCAGATAGCGGCGTATTAGGCAGTGTTGCAGGCATTTTCGGCCTCATGCAAGCCCACGAGGCCATTAAGTATTTATCTGGTGTTGGAGAGGTAATCAAGCATGTTATCATGCTGGATTTATTTGACTTTTCAATGCAAAAAATACAAGTAGAACTGGACTATCAATCAACTTTTAAACCATTTGATATTATACATTTAAATGACATAGACCAACATCAACTGTTAGATGTACGCGAGATAAGTGAATTTACATTAGAACATTTTAATAATGCAATTAATTGGCCTCTCTCATATATTTCAGATGGTTTAAATGGTAAAGAAAACAAGCCTAAACCGGATGATAAACTGGTGTTATATTGCGCCAAAGGCATAAGAGCCGAACGCGCAGCGATTGCCCTACAACGATCAGGCTATAGCCAACTTGCACTTTTAAGCACTGGAATTGTTTAATTTCCCTGCGTTTATAAAAATATCTGCCTATATTTAAAAATAGCCATTGAATTATTTGCCGCAATGTGGTTTTACATGTCTACCTAATTTGGCTTTTGCGCCAATGTTAGGGGTGTAGCTCAGTTGGCTAGAGCACCGGTCTCCAAAACCGGGTGTCGGGGGTTCGAATCCCTCCACCCCTGCCAGGGGTTTTATTTATGCTTATCAATAGACATGACTATTGTCCCTGCATATTTCATTTTTCAAAACCCAAAGCTAAACTCGACAAGTTTAACCGCACACCTTATAATACTATAACCATAAACAAAAATATTGGCGCTATAATATGAGCGAATTTACAGACTTACCAATTGTCCAACTGAGTATTAATGGCAAAAAATGCTCCGTTTATACGGGATTTTGTTATGAGATTGGCAACAAAGGCAGTCGCAAGATGGTATCTATTAATGCTGGCGATAAGAGTGACGGGTTAAGTCTGCCTTGGTTTTTATTACCCATTCGTTTGTTCAGCCCAAGATGGCATTATTTAAAAGCAACATTGGTGCATGATAAACTTTGCCAAGATCTTTTCTATCTTGATGAAAATGGAGCAAAAATAAAAATCAGCCAGCGTGATATTGACCGCGAGTTTAGAACCTCGCTCATTGCACTTGGGATGAATAAGTATTTTGCACAAGCCTATTATTACGCTGTAAGATTTTACCAAATTTTGTCTGGCCGTGGATAAAATTGATACCCAAAACTCCATCATTTCAATAACAAACTTCAATGTTAAGCTTTCAAAGCTTAATCTAAACCATCATTTGCAACTTTAAAAATAAACTCTTCTATAATCAATCACAGAATTTATAAGAGGCGCGACCACAGGTGTTTACACCCAATTCGGAGAGTTCAATACTCAATATATCACCCGCTAAAGGTTGTTGGGCAAGCGCCGTTTCACTTAACCCCACTTTGGCAGAAGTAATATATAATGTAGTATAATTTTCGCCACCAAATACACAGCAAGTTGGGCGTTGTACAGGCAAATCAATGGTCAAGTCAACACTTCCGTCTGGTGCATATCTAACAATTTGCCAGCCATCCCATTGGCAGTTCCACAAAAAACCATCAGCATCAATACATGAGCCATCAGGATATATACCATCAGGCGTGTTAATAAAAACCTCTTGATTATCAATCATACCATTCTTATGATAATCAAAATGGTAAATTATACGTTTAGCACTGTCAGCAAAATAAAATTTTTCACGCTTCAAATCCCATGCAAGAGTATTGGAAATAGCAATATTATCTAACATTTTCAGCCTACTACCGTCAGCTTTCACTTTCCAAAGTCGACCTGTAACGTTACCATTTTCTTCATCATCATTCATAGTTCCAACCCAAAAGTCACCCAATGGGGAAACTTTAGCGTCATTGGTTCGGTTGCTAGGCAAGTCTTCATCCAATTTACAAAGATAGCCTAACTGCCGGCTGTTAAGGTCAAAATATGCCACACCATTGGCCAAGGCCAACAATAATTTACCTTGTTCGCTTTCAACCACAGCAGATATCTTTTTATCAAATTGCCAAAACTGATGGATACCCGCCTGTAGGCAGTGTAGCTGACACCCTATTATATCAACCCAGTATAATGCCTGTTGCTGTTCACTCCACATTGGCCCTTCACCCAATAGATTACTGACTTGAAAATTATTAATTTTAAATTTTGGCTGATTGTTCATAATTCTGCTTTAATTTTTTCTGCATAGTCATTGAATTTATCTGCTACGGCAAGTATTTTAATTTGCTCTGGAGCCAATCGCATTGGGAATGCTCCTGCGTAGTTTTCGATCAAAACTCCCATAAAC
>JADGDI010000073.1 GCA_016744975.1 Hyphomicrobiales bacterium
CTATATTACCCCACATTATAGGCAGTTTATTGAGGCGTCTCCATTTTGTATATTAGCTACTTGTGGTAAAAAAGGGATAGATTGTTCGCCACGTGGTGACCCAGCTGGTTTTGTTAGAATTGTTGATGAACGAACAATCTTACTGCCAGATAGGCGTGGTAATAAGCGTTTAGATACGCTTAAGAATATTATTATTAACCCAGAAATTGGACTAATATTTTTAGTGCCAAATGCAGGTGAGGCGATAAGAATTGCGGGCAAAGCAGAAATATTAGTGGATGAAGCTTTATGCCAGTCATTTGCTATGCAAGGTAAGCCAGCATCGAGTGTTTTATCGATTAAAATTGATAAGATTTACTTTCAATGCCAAAAAGCCATTGCGCGTTCTAAGCTTTGGAAATCTGATACTTATATTGATCGCAAAACCTTACCGACTGCTGGGCAGATGGCAAAATATTTTGATAATGAATTTGATGATGAGCAATATGATAAAGATTACCCAGAACGACTGAAACGCACGATATATTAAAAAGCCACCCTAATTAGAGTGGCTTTTATTTATTTTGCGTATGCTTGTAAATCCTGCACTTCTAATTCATCGTTTTTATAGGCGATGACGGCTTCTGCTGCGGCGCGGGAGCCGCGGATGGTGGTGTAGTATGGCACTTTATTGTAAAGGGCTGCTTGGCGAAGGGATTTACTATCTTCTAGGGCTTTTTTGCCTTGTGTGGTGTTGAACATTAATGCAATTTCGTCATTTTTAATGGCATCAACAATATGAGGGCGGGTTTCTGTAAACTTGTTGACATGCTCAACTTCGAGGCCTTGATCGCGCAAATAATCGCCAGTTCCTGTGGTTGCGCAAAGGGTATAACCATTGGCAATTAGCAGTTTGGCAGCGTCAATAATGTGTGGTTTATCATCATTTTTAAGGGAGATAAATACTTTACCAGATTTTGGTACTTTGGTTCCACCGCCCAATTGGCTTTTGGCAAATGCCATAGCAAAATTGGTATCTAAACCCATCACTTCGCCAGTTGAGCGCATTTCTGGGCCTAAGATTATGTCAACCCCTGGGAAGCGTGCAAATGGGAATACTGCTTCTTTTACGGCCACATAGTCAAATGTTTTTTCGGTCAAATTAAAGCTTGCAAGTTTTTCACCTGCCATAATGCGTGAGGCAATTTTGGCGATTGGCTCATTAATCACTTTTGCTACAAATGGTACAGTTCGGCTAGCCCTTGGGTTTACTTCTAAAATATATATCTGCCCATCTTTAACGGCATATTGCATATTCATCAAACCAACCACGTTGAGTGCCAATGCCATTTTTTTAGTTTGGCGCTTGATCTCGTCAATTTGATCTTGCGGGAGGGAATATGGTGGCAATGAGCAAGCGCTATCGCCGCTATGTACGCCAGCTTCTTCAATATGCTCCATAATGGCGCAAACAAAAACATCTGTCCCGTCGCAAAGCGCGTCAATATCAACTTCGATGGCGTCTTTCAAATAGCTATCAAGCAATACTGGGCTATTGCCTGAAACTACCACGGCTTCAGTTATATAGCGCTCAAGTTGCTCGGTATCGCGGACGATTTCCATCGCACGGCCGCCCAAAACATAAGAGGGGCGAATGACCACAGGGAAGCCTATTTGCTTGGCAATTTTAAAAGCTTGCTCGGCACTGGTTGCAATGCCATTATTGGGCTGTAACAAGTCAAGTTGATTAATTAATGCTGAGAAACGGTCTCTATCTTCAGCAAGGTCAATGGCGTCGGGTGTTGTGCCTAATATAGGCACGCCATTTTTTTCTAAATATTCGGCTAGTTTTAACGGTGTTTGTCCGCCAAGTTGTACAATAACACCGTGTAATGTGCCATTGGATTGCTCAATATGGATTATTTCAAGTACATCTTCATCGGTCAATGGCTCAAAATATAGCCGGTCAGATGTGTCATAATCGGTCGATACGGTTTCAGGATTGCAATTGACCATGATGGTTTCATAGCCAACGTCACTTAATGCAAAAGCTGCGTGACAACAGCAATAATCAAATTCAATGCCTTGGCCGATTCTGTTTGGCCCACCGCCTAATATGATGACTTTTTTCTTGTCGGTTGGTTCGGCTTCACAAATTGGCTGGTCAACCAAAGGGGTTTCGTAAGTTGAATACATATAGGGCGTTGGGCTTTTAAACTCAGCTGCGCAAGTATCAATTTTTTTAAATACTGGGCGGACATTTAAAGCGTGGCGCTTGTCACGAATGCTATCTGAACTGGTATCGGTTAATATAGCAAGACGGGCATCGGAAAAACCCAATGCTTTGATTTTGCGTATGTTTATCGCATCATCAGGTAAGCCATGTTGCTTAATTCTTGCTTCCATATCAACGATCAGCGCGATTTGTTCAATGAACCAAGGGTCAAATTGACTGACTTGATGGATTTTTTCTTGGCTCCAGCCGTGGCGTAATGCTTGACCAATATAAAGCAGCCGCTCGGGCGTTGCATTGGCTAAAGCCGAGTGAATTGCCGTGTCTAAATTATTGGTGTTAATGTCTGGAATTTCAATTTCATCAAGCCCAGTAAAGCCAGTTTCAAGTGAGCGCAATGCTTTTTGCAGGCTTTCAGGAAAGCTGCGGCCAATTGCCATGGCTTCGCCGACAGATTTCATTGCAGTCGATAGATTATTCTTGGCGCCAGGGAATTTTTCAAATGTGAAACGTGGAATTTTAGTAATCACATAGTCAATCGTCGGTTCAAATGATGCAGGGGTTTGACCACCTGTAATGTCATTATCCAATTCATCTAGCGTATAGCCAACAGCCAATTTTGCCGCAATTTTAGCGATTGGGAAGCCTGTGGCTTTTGAGGCAAGAGCGGAAGAGCGAGAAACCCTTGGGTTCATTTCAATAACAATTAGGCGGCCATCAGCAGGGTTAACCGCAAATTGTACGTTAGAGCCACCTGTTTCAACGCCAATTTCGCGCAAAACAGCAAGGGATGCATTGCGCATGATTTGATATTCTTTATCGCTTAAGGTTTGGGCGGGTGCAACGGTAATGGAATCACCTGTATGCACACCCATTGGGTCAACATTTTCAATAGAGCAGATGATGATGCAATTGTCTTTGGTGTCGCGCACCACTTCCATTTCATATTCTTTCCAACCAATGATGCTTTCTTCGATTAGCACTTCGTTGGTTGGTGATGCATCAATGCCGGTCTCAACAATATGGTAAAATTCTTGTTTGTTATATGCCACGCCGCCGCCTGTGCCGCCCATGGTAAATGACGGTCTAATAATAGCGGGCAGGCCTATTTCTGTGAATGCTTCTTCGGCTTCTTGGCGATTATGGGCAAGGCATGAGCGGGCAGATTCTAGCCCCAATTTATCCATGGCTTGACGGAATAGCTCGCGATCTTCGGCTTTATCAATTGCCTCATGGTCTGCACCGATCATTTCAACATTGAATTTTTCAAGCACGCCATCTTTTCGCAATGAAAGTGCCGTATTTAACGCGGTTTGCCCGCCCATGGTAGGCAATAATGCATCGGGGCGTTCTTTTTCGATGATTTTAGCAACCACTTCAGGGGTAATTGGTTCGATATAAGTTGCATCGGCTAAATCAGGGTCGGTCATGATGGTTGCGGGGTTGGAGTTGACCAAAATAACTCGGTAGCCTTCTTCTTTAAGGGCTTTTACCGCTTGGGTGCCGCTATAGTCAAATTCGCAAGCTTGACCGATGATAATCGGGCCAGCGCCAATAATTAGGATTGATTTGAGGTCGGTGCGTTTTGGCATAGGAATCTCCATAAAAGAGCGCGCGAAATGCTATCTTTAGGTCAAGATAAACTTCCGAGTTTTTAGCGGAAATTTATGGGTTTGGCTATTAAAAAGAGTCTAAAATAACGCTTTATGCAAATTAAATGAACATTCTTTAAAGTTTAATCAGGTTTCGACATTTGGGCTAATATTTCGGGTGCGATTGCATGTTCTATGGCTTCAATATCAATATAGATGGTTTCTTTGCAAATTTTGCCATCTTCGTTAAATTCGGCGATTTGAATGGCTTCAAAGCCAACCATTTCTCCGTTAGTTCGGTCTTGCAAAGAGGCTGTCATATGCGTTGCCGCGTGATTGCCAGCAATGATTGGTTGTTTATATTCAACCTCAAAGGTTTTAAATAGGGATAACTCAAAATTGCAATGTTCGATTAATTGTTCAATACCATGTATGGTCTTTAAACCATATGGCATGTTCATTTCGATGTCCTTGGTGTAAATTTCAAGGAGCTTTTCTTTTGAGGTTGAACAAATTTCCGATCCTATAAAATAGTCGATCGACTTTTGAAGGGTTTTCTGCATATCAGTTGGACTTGGCATATTTTTTCCAAAATCTTTTGTGTTTATCAGACATAACGATTAATAGCGTTATTTCAAGTGTTAAGCAGAATAAAAACAGTTGTTTTTATGAAATATTACAAATTTGCAAAAAACCGATCAAATAAATAATAACTGTCTTGTGGCCCAGGTGATGCCTCGGGGTGGTGTTGCACAGAAAAAATTGGTTTACCAAGCACTTCAAGGCCGCAATTGCTGCCATCAAATAATGAGCGATGCGACTCAACCACGCCTTCTGGAAGGCTATCTGCATCGACTGCGAAACCGTGATTCATTGATGTGATTTCAACCTTTTTAGTGCTATTGTCAATGACTGGATGGTTGGCGCCATGGTGACCTTGATGCATTTTTATGGTGCGACCGCCAAGGGCTAGTGCCATCATCTGATGGCCTAAACAAATGCCAAATATTGGCAAGCCACTTGTGATTAAGGTTTTGATGGTTGCTACTGCATACTCCCCCGTTGCAGCGGGATCGCCAGGCCCATTTGATAGGAATATACCGTCAGGGTTTAACGCTAAAATTTCTTCGGCAGTGGTATTTGCTGGCACGACAGTTAACCTGCAATCAAGGTTGGTTAAGCAGCGCAAAATGTTACGTTTAATGCCGTAATCAACCACTATAACATGCTTTTTAGGGTTGGATAATGTGGTAAACCCATTCTCATTTTGATTGTCAGTCGCCCAGCTCCAGCATTGTTGATCCCATGTCATTTGCTTGTCACAAGTCACAGTTTTGGCAAGGTCAAGCCCTTCTAAACCACCCCAAGCATTTACTTGATTTTGCAATGCTGGAATGTCAAACTCGCCATTCTCATTATGTATAATAATAGCGTTTGGGCAGCCTTTTTCTCTGATTAAGGCCGTTAATGCGCGGGTGTCAATGTCTGCAATACCAATAATATCGCGCTTAATAAGCCATTGGTTAAAATCTTGTTGATTGCGATAATTGCTTGGCGAGGTGATGTTAGCACGAATGACCATACCCGCAACGCCATTGCGGCTTTGCCAATCCAAAGTTTCCATGTCTTGCTGGTTGGTGCCAATATTGCCAATATGTGGGTAGGTGAAGGTAACTATTTGGCCAGCATATGAAGGATCGGTTAAAATTTCTTGATAGCCAGTCATTGCGGTGTTGAAGCAAATTTCTGCAACGGCACTGCCTTGTTTGCCAACGCCTTTGCCATAAATTTCTGTGCCATCTTCTAGCAAAATCAATGCAGTAGGTTTTTCGAAAGACCAATCTTTTAAAGATATTTCAACTTTTTGTTGTGGCATTATTCCAACTCCATTTTTAACGCTTAATAATGTTAGTAACATTGGCATATTTCATCGATTATGACGAGTTTAAGCAATAAGCAAATTGTGCGGAAAATATATAAAACTCAACCAAAGGTCAAGGGTAAAATATAAATTAATTTGGGCATATAAATCAGTGTGTTACAGAATTTAATTTTCTTGCTTTTGAATGTTGTAAGCTATATTATTGCCGCTTCTATAACGATATTAGAGATAAACATGCGCGATCAAATCAATACTGCTTTAAAACAAGCAATGAAAGCCCGTGATAATTTAAAAACCTCAACGCTAAGGCTGATCAATGCGGCAATTAAAGACCGTGATATCGCAGCAAGGGGAAATGGTGGCCGTGATCTAGTTGGTAATGATGAGATTTTAGAAATTCTGTCTAAAATGGTCAAGCAACGTAAAGAGTCGCAAAAGATCTATGCCGAGAATGACCGTCAGGAATTGGCTGATCAAGAAGCTAAAGAAATTGAAATAATATTTGAGTTCTTGCCCAAACAGATGAGTGAAGAAGAGATAAAAACGACGTGTCAGCAAGAAATTGCCACCCTTGGCGCGGTTGGCCTTAAAGATATGGGTAAATTGATGGGCGCATTAAAAGGTAAATATGCTGGGCAGATGGATTTTGGTAAGGCTTCAAAAATTATTAGAGATTTATTGTCTTAAGTGACCTTAATATTTGTCTTAAGTGACCTTAATATCTGTTTTGTGGTAGATTTTCCCCTTGTTTAGAGTTTGTGCGCTTAAAGATTAGTTTCTTTAGGCGTTTCTTTTGTGTTAATAATAATGGCAATGATGGTTTAAATGACAATGATGGTTTAAATGACAATGATGGTTTAAAGGTAGGTTATGCGTTTTACCCCTGCATTTTTGGATGAAATCCGTGCTAGATTGCCTGTTTCTACAGTGGTTGGCAGGCGGGTGAAGCTGACAAAAAAAGGTAAAGAATATACTGGCCTAAGCCCATTTAACTCTGAAAAAACACCAAGCTTTACAGTTAATGACCAAAAAGGTTTTTACCACTGTTTTTCATCGGGCAATCATGGCGATATTTTTCGGTTTCTAGTCGAGGTTGAGGGACTAAGCTTTCCTGAAGCGGTTGAGAAATGTGCGAATGATGCTGGGGTTATGATGCCAGTGCAAGATCGCTTTGCTGAAGAAAAAGAAAAAAAGCGTGCATCGTTAATTGAAATTATGGAAATGGCAACGCAGTTTTTTGAACAGAATATGCAAAAACCAGTTGCTGCAAAAGCCCGTGGTTATTTGGCTGGCCGCGAAATCACGCCTAAAACCCAACTTGACTTTAGAATGGGCTATGCCAGTGCAGATCGCTATGCACTTAAAACCCATTTGGCTGAGTTAGGCGTCAGCCAAGAGCAAATGGTTGAAGCAGGGTTGGTTATAGCTGGTGCTGAAATTGCTGTTGCATATGACCGTTTTCGTGACCGAGTTATATTTCCGATTGCTGATTTGCGCGGTAAAATAATCGCTTTTGGTGGCCGAGCTTTGTCTAAAGATGTGCCTGCTAAATATCTTAATTCGCCTGAAACGCCATTATTTCACAAAGGGCATATTTTATACAATTTTGCAAAAGCTCGCTCAAGTGCTTTTAACCACCAATCAATGGTTGTGGCCGAAGGTTATATGGATGTGGTTGCGTTTTCTCGTGCGGGTATAGAGCATGCTGTTGCACCGCTTGGTACAGCAATGACCATCGACCAACTTAAATTATTATGGCGAACTGTGCCTGAGCCGATATTATGTTTTGATGGTGATAAAGCGGGCGTTAAAGCCGCTTTTAGAGCAATGAATTTAGCTTTGCCTAACATTGAACCGGGGTTAAGTCTTAAATTTGCTTTGTTACCTGATGGTCAAGATCCTGATGATATATTGCGTGATTTTGGCGCGGATGCCTTAAAAGAAATATTGCAAAATGCCCAAACAATGGATGAAATGCTGTGGCTTGATCATACACATGATGGTGATTTTAACACCCCCGAACGGCGTGCAATGTTAGAAAGTAAGCTATTTGAAACGGTCGGCCAGATCCAAAATGCGACAATTGCCAAATATTACAAAAAATCTATGCAAGATCGATTGTATAAATTATTTAACCCGATGCGCAACAATAATAGTATGCATTATCAGAAACGGCCCAGTAGCTCCAGTTTAAATAATCACTGGAAACCTGGCAAAAAACCGATTGCAAGCGGCTCATCTGAACTAAAAAAATCGAGTCTTGTTCAAGACATGTATAATGTAAAGTCGCAAAGTGAAACTGTTTTATTAATGGCTTTGGTTGAACATCCTTGGCTCGTTGCTGAATATTTTGATGATATTAGTAAAATGAAGTTTTTTACATCAGAGCTTGACAGCCTATATAAAGTGATTCTAGAAGTGATTTCTACGGATCCCGATCTTGACAGCCACAGCCTTCGAACCCATATGAAAACTATAGGGTTAGGCAAAACCATAGAACGTCTCGACAGATCCATAACATTGCGAAATTATGGTTGGTTAATGCCAAATGCGCAACAGCAAGATGTCACGGATGGTTGGAACGAAACTTATCGCTTGTACCGCCGAAACGTTATGAATAGCGATGTTGCAGCTGCTGGAATAGCATTGGGTGATGATGAGAATGACGAAAATTTAGCAAGGTTACGTGGTATAAAAGAACAACGAGAGCGCATGTTGCGCAATGACGATAATTAGAGTTTGAGAAGTGGCTAATCATAAAAAAACAGTGTTTTGGGTTAATTAAAGCTTAACCAGATATTCCCTATAAATATGAATGAATGATTCGGCAGAGTAATATATATGTCGAGTTATGCACAGTTACCCACGAGTTCATACTCACAATTTGGCGGAGAATTGCTTATATGGCAAGCAAGTCGACGGAAGCTACTAGCGAAAATACTGCAGATTCAGCACCTGTGATAGATGCTGAACAAGCAGTAAAAATTATGATAAAGACTGCAAAAAAACGCGGTTATATCACCTATGATGAAATTAATGAAATTATGCCCGCGGGCGAGTTTTCTTCTGATAAAATTGAAGACGTACTTTCCATGATATCGGAAATGGGTGTTAATGTTATTGAAAGTGAAGAAGAGCTTGAGACTGGAAATAGTGATGCTACCGTACCTGCACAGGTAAAATCTGGTGCGATTGTAAAAAAAGAGACAAAATCTACCGCTGGGGATAGAACAGATGACCCCGTGCGAATGTATTTGCGCGAAATGGGCACGGTGGAGTTGCTATCACGCGAAGGTGAAATTGCAATCGCTAAACGTATTGAGGCTGGACGCGAAGCAATGATTGCTGGGCTATGCGAAAGCCCACTTACTTTTCAGGCGATTATTATTTGGCGTGATGAGTTGATTGAAGGCCGAATTTTACTGCGTGATATTATTGATTTAGAGACGACTTTTGCAGGGCCTGATGGTAAAAAAATCCCAACTGCGAAGGATGAAGAAGCAAAGAAAGAAGCAGAAAAAAAGCGTCTTGAAGAAAAGAAAAAAATTCAAGTCGATGCGGATGGTAATCCTACAGATGATGATGACGATGATGATGACGAAGAAGATGAAGAAAACAACATGTCATTGGCAGCAATGGAAGCTGAGATTCGCCCGCAAGTGATGGAGATTTTTGATAAAATCTCGATGGACTATCTTGAATTGCGTGAAGCTCAAGAAGCAATTAATAGGCTAAATAGTGCGGGTGAAAAAATACCCAAACCAGTCGAAAAACAATATGAAATTTATAAAATTAAAGTCATAGATGAAGTTAAGAGCCTTGCACTTAACAATAATCGTATTGAAGCGCTGGTTGAGCATTTATACAGTATTAACAAACGACTAATGGGCCTTGAAGGTAAGCTAATGCGTACCGCAACATCGCATGGCATTAAGCGCGAGAGCTTTTTAAAACAACATCATGGCAATGAGCTTGAGACAGATTGGGCAACACGTGTTGGCAAATTAAGAGAAAAAGGCTGGTCAAAATTTGTTGAGATTGACGGTGCTTTAATTGAGCAAGTTCGTAATGATGTGATTAATCTTGCAAATGAAACTGGTTTGGACATTGCCGATTATCGCCGTGTTTCCCAGCGGGTTCAAAAAGGTGAACGGGAAGCTGGTAAAGCTAAAAAAGAAATGGTTGAAGCCAATTTGCGATTGGTTATTTCGATTGCGAAGAAATATACAAATCGTGGGTTGCAATTTTTAGACCTAATTCAAGAAGGCAATATTGGTTTAATGAAAGCGGTTGATAAATTTGAATATCGCCGTGGTTATAAATTCTCTACTTATGCAACTTGGTGGATTAGACAAGCAATTACCCGCTCGATTGCTGATCAAGCCCGAACCATTCGTATCCCAGTACATATGATAGAAACGATTAACAAAATCGTGCGGACTGGTCGGCAGATGTTGCATGAGATTGGCCGTGAAGCAACGCCTGAAGAATTGGCCGAAAAGCTTTCAATGCCAATTGAAAAAGTGCGTAAAGTGATGAAGATTGCTAAAGAGCCAATTTCACTTGAAACTCCAGTTGGTGATGAAGAAGACTCAAGTCTTGGTGATTTTATTGAAGATAAAAATGCTATTTTACCAATTGATAGTGCCATTCATGCCAATTTACGAGAAACTACAACTAGGGTTCTGGCATCGCTCACACCGCGCGAAGAGCGCGTGTTACGTATGCGTTTTGGTATTGGTATGAATACCGACCATACGCTTGAGGAGGTTGGGCAACAATTTAGTGTGACGCGTGAGCGGATTAGGCAAATTGAAGCCAAAGCTTTGCGTAAGTTAAAACATCCAAGTCGCTCTAGAAAATTGCGTAGTTTCTTAGATAGCTAAATTATATGGTATATTGAAAGAGGGTGCTTTAGGGCACCTTTTTTTGGCAAATAATAATTAATACAAAAATCCTGTTTTGATCAACATGAGTTAAGAGACAAATAGACAAAATCCAAGTAGACAAAATCCAAGTAGACAAAATCCAAGTAGACAAAATCCAAGTAGACAAAATCCAAGTAGACAAGCAAAGTCAAAGCTTTGTTTGTCTACTTAATTTTTCTACTAAGATTGTTATTACTGGTTAATTTCCCAGCTGATGGTTACATTGTTTTTGGTGGTTTGCTCACCTGCTTCAATTGGCGCATCTGTTGTAAGGTTTGCTTCCATCCTCATGCCCCTATGAAGGTTGTTTGAAGCAGGGTCTGATTGTGAGTCCCCTTCATTTATTGAAATAATCTTACCGAGGCTAAAACCTAAAGTTGCTGCATATAATTCTGCTCGGCGTTTTGCATCTTTTGCAGCTAATTTTCTGGCTTGGTCTTCTAGTGGTAACGAATCTGCTGTTGCAAAACGAATATTGCTAATACGGTTAGACCCCAATGTTACAACTTTGTCCAATATCATCCCAAGATTATCTAAATTCAAAACCGAAATATTTAGGCTATTATGGACATTATAACCAATGGTTTCAGGCAATTGAATGTTCTCGCGGGTTGGGTTGTAAATTGTATTGATTGAGAAATTAGAGGTTTGAATATCACTTTTTTTAATTTCCAATTTAAGTAGAGCGTTGATGATGTTATTCATTGCCTTGGTATTTTTATCCAATGCTATACGTGCCGTTGCTGCATCGGAGTTAACGCCAATGTTAATGAAGGCAATATCAGGTATGCTCTTAACAATGCCAGTTCCGCGAATGGTAATGGTTTGTGCAAAGCTTGTGGTGATGAGTGCAAAAGATAATGCGATGGGGGTGATAATTCTTGCAAGTTTTTTACTGAAAGTAATAGTCACGACTGGTTCCTTATTAGATTATTTTGATTTGACTTAATTTGAGTATGAATTTTGGCAATTTAATGTTCAAATTTTACAAAAATTGTGGTTTAAACAGAATTTTTTAATTGATGGCTGTGCAAAGCCTAAAAACTACTTTATAGAGGGCATACTTATCAGTTGATAAGGGCCTGTAGCTCAGTTGGTTAGAGCTATCCGCTCATAACGGATCGGTCGTAGGTTCGAGTCCTACCGGGCCCACCATAACTTTATTTGCAATTTATGGAATTTAAAAAGCAAAATTGGTTATGGTTCAAAGTAAATGTCAATTGTTAAGCACCTTCATAAAGTTTTGGACAGTTTCTAGTGCAGCATTTTGGTTAAGTGAATAAATACCATATTGTTTGCTGATCAGCGAAAATGGTATTTTATCCAATATGATGATATCTTCAGAAATATTTTCGACTTCTAGAAATGACTTGGCAAGAAATGTTGCACCAATCCCTAGTTTAATCAGTTTTAACTGGAGGTTTATATCATTAACTTGCCAAGTGCTTTTGAAATAGTCTCTTATTTTTTTCTTAGACGGGCGCTCATCTGCTTCGTCTAAATAGGATGCTAATAAATTGGTATGCTTTAGAAAATTTAACGGGTTCAAATGATAAATGTCAATATCTGGATTGTTAATGCCCGTAATAAGACGACTTTCTTCGGTCATTAATTCAATGGTTTTTAAGCCGCTCATATTTTTTTGAAATGGGCCCAAACCAACTTGATATTGGCCATTGCGAATGGCACTGATGATCTCTCTTGCTGGCATGTGGGTGATTTTGATATCAGCTTCTGGCATAATTTTATGAAAGTTGGCAATCAATTTGGGAGCATAATAGCTTGCAGTTAAATGATCGACTGCAATTGATAATGTTTGTAAATATCCATGTTTCATTCTTTCCAATTGTGTTTGGAATGACTGCTCACTTTCAAGTATGTATCGGGCATGTTTTAGCAGTTCAAGCCCAATATTTGTTGGTTTTATTGGTGAGGCTCTATTAATAAGCGTTTCATTTAGTTTGCGCTCTAGGTTGGCTAAGGATTGGCTAACAGCGGGCTGAGAAAGCCTTAAATAGTCACCTGCATTTTTAAACCCACCTTGGTC
>JADGDI010000074.1:0-4973 GCA_016744975.1 Hyphomicrobiales bacterium
AATAGAATTATAAAAAATAATCCGCCAATAAATGTACTAGAAATACCAACGGGCAACTCAACACAAGCTAAGATTGATTTGACGAGTGTATCCATAAATATAGTTGCAGATGCCCCGACCAATGCTGCCATAGGAATTAATATTTTATGGTCAATAGATGCATGCTCACCACCTATAAGTTTGCGTGTAATATGCGGCACAATAAAACCAATAAATGCAACAGGCCCAGCCGAGGCAACACATGCAGCCGTTAATATAACTGCAATAAAACCAAGGATAAAACGCCATTTGGTAACGTTAATACCAAGTGAGAAGCAAGCATCATCGTCAAGCAATAATAAATTTAGATAACGCGAGAAAACCACCGCAAGAATTAAGCCTAACCCTACCCAATACCAAAGATGAGATAACTCAACCATAGTCCGGTTTTTAAAACTTCCAATTAGCCAAAAATATATCGAATTTGTAGACTCAGCATAAAGCAACATAGTTGCGCTTATTGCCGCCATAAAAAATATTGAAACTGACACGCCTGCCAGTGTTAAATGAATAGGGTCAAACCGTGACTGTCTAGCCATAGAGAAAGTGATTAGAGCCGCAAATATACCACCTAAAGTGCCGACATACATTTTAACATGGGTTGCAGGGTCAAATAAAACATATGCAATAACCACAGCAAATGCAGCACCAGAAGTAACACCTGTTAGACTTGGTGAGCCAAGCGGGTTTCGCGAAATTGATTGTATAATAACCCCCGCCATAGACAAGGCCGCTCCAACCAAAATAGCAATGAGAGCGCGCGGTAAACGCAATTCTTGAACTACCAAGGCTTTCACTGAACTTTCTGGCTCAACAAATAACAAAGACAATATTTCAACAAAATCTGTGTCCATATGTCCATTACTTATTTGGTATAAAAAAGATACAAACATTATGACTAGGCTTAAAATAATCACCAATGTCAATCTGCTTATATTGGGTATCGTTTTGGTTAGGTTTTTATTCATATTTTCAATCAGTTGTATCATAATTTATTGAACCGAGGATTTAAAAGCTCGGCTCAAACTAAATGCGATTGTTATTTTGCAAACTTTACGCTGACTGCGCCCGCACCTTTTGGTAAGTCTGGTTTTTCAAATGTATCTGGATACAATAAATGTGCCATTTCCTTCAATACCATTTGGCGAGCGATTGGACCATGAGATTGGGAATATTGTTGGCCAACACTATAAAACCGGTTATTTTTAATAGCTTTTAATTGCTTGTAAACCGGGTTATTTTTAAAATTGTTACCTTCAGCACGGAATGCAAAAATCACATCTGGATTTAAAGTTAACAACTCTTCAGCATCAATTGGTCTTGCGATATTAGTTGTTTCAACCTTTGATAAAATATTATAACCCATAATATTTTTCACATTCAAAAGTTCAATAAGGCTTCCCACCATGCTTTCACTATAATAAGCGTAGTTTTCATCACCCCAAACCCATATAAACATTGCAGTTTGGCCTGCTTTGGTTTTCTCATTATAATCTAGAACCAACTCGTTAAATTCATCATTTAGCTTTGTAAGCTGCTCTCCTTTGCCAAATGCTTTAGCAAGTGTCATGGTATCCCTAAATGATGATTCAAAACTATGTACTTGCATGGTTATTAAATTACCCATTTTTTCAAAATCTTCAGCAAATGGGGCATTGTAATTTGTAATCCCGACAGTTAAGTCAACCTTATTTTCGGTCATTAATTCCAAGTTTGGTTGATCTAGCTGACCAAAATCAATATAATCTTCAGTTTTATATTCTAGATATGCAGGCATTTTCCCGCCAAATGTTCCCACACCAATTGGCTTTTCATCAATTGCCTTCATCACATCCGCCGCAACTGTTGTTAAGGCAGCAACATTTTTTGGTTTTTCTTTAAAAGTTACAAGAACACCTCTATCGTCAATGACGGTAATTGGATATTCAGCAGCCATGGCGTTACCAAATGTCAACACGGTAAGAACGCTAGCTGCAATTATTGAGTTTAATTTCATTTTATTTCCTTCATTGTTAATTGAACATTATTTCTTCCAAAATAAGATGGGGTATCAATTCGTTACATAATGCTTGATGGTTCAAACAATTTATTTTCCAGGTGGTTTATGGAATATCTTAATTATTAATCTCTACTTAAAGCTGTTGCTCTATTTTCCAGCCCGCAACATTGGTATGGCAATCCCACAACTTACTGTAAAGATGAGATTTTTTAAGTAGCTCATCATGTTTGCCAATTGCATTCACCTCCCCTTCCTCCATCACCACAATTTGGTCTGCATCCACAATGGTCGATAAGCGATGAGCGATAACGATTAAGGTTTTGTCTTTGGTTAGCTCGCCAATGGCGTTTTGAATGGCAATCTCGTTTTCAGGGTCGATCGCGCTTGTTGCCTCATCCAATAGAATAATCGGTGAGTCTTTTAATATTGCCCGTGCGATGGATATCCGTTGGCGTTCACCGCCAGACAATTTGGCGCCGCCCTCGCCTACCTGCGTGTCATAACCATCTTCAAGCGCTAAAATAAAATCATGAGCTTGTGCAGCTTTAGCAGCTTCGATGATCTCTTGTTTTGAAGCAGATATACGGCCAACTGCAATATTGTCATAAATTGACTGATTGAATAGTTTAACATCCTGCATTACCATAGAAATTTTACTTAAAGTATCTTCCAATTTAATGTTTTTAATATCCACGCCACCAATTTTCACTGCGCCAGACTGAACATCCCAAAAGCGTGCGATCAAGTTGATAATGGTGGTTTTCCCGCCTCCAGATGGGCCAACAATGGCAGTCATCGAATTGGCTTTAGTATTAAAACTAACGCCCTTAACCACATTGCCTAAATCATTATAAGCGAAAGTTACATTTTCAAAACTGATCGAATTATCGTTCGGGCTTTGCGGGTTTTCAACATCTTCAAAGGCTTTATATTTTTCAATTTCGCTTATATTATCATCCGAAATCTTCACCAGATTTGCAATAACAGAAAGGCCAATAGCACCTTTTAACGGAATAAAAGCAGCTAACATAACAATCATCGCGGCAATTAGTTTTATTGGCTCTGCAACACCTGTCGACACCAAATAGGCAGAACATAATATCGAAAATGCAACCGCACTATCCATCGCAAAGAAAAACATGGCAGAGATTCGAGCATTGCGCTTGATGGCCTTAATGAAGCCAACTCGCAAATTCTCAATCGATTTTTTAAAACTGGTATTGGCTTTTTCATACCCACCAAAAGCGCGTAATATCGGCATACCATAGATAAATTCCACGGTTCGCAGCGATGCATCACTAAGCCCGATTGAACGAAATTTCAAACCACGTTCCCCGCGTTTTTTCAAGATAATAAAAATGGTAATGATTGCAATGAAAATAATTAAAACAACCAAACCAATATGCCAGTCGATGAAAAACACCGAAGCAACCAAAAATGCTGAGGTTAAGATGTTGGCAATTGACGTTGGGCCAACGAAACTAACAAGGTCTTCAAACCAAGAAATATCTTCACTTAGCAATTGTGATATTTTACCGATATTTAACTCAGACAAAGCACCAAGTGGCATTCTGATCATATGGCTTAAAATGCCTTTTCTAATCTTAAACCCAACATTAAAGCCCGCAACAAACAATTCACGCATGTAATAATTTATCAAAAACCTTCGGATGAAGAAAATCACGAAGATTGCACCACCAAAACCCGCAAAATGCCAAACATTGCTGCCACCATTATAAATATAGTGAATCATCGCAATTAAAATAAAACTTTGTGAAGCAATGACGATGGCTTCAAAAACACGGCTAATAAACGTATTTTTAAGCAGCGTTTTTTCTTTTGCATCAAGGTTATTGCTAATGCGTTTTAAATAGCTCATGCTAGATCTCCTGAATTCTTAATAGCTTGTTGGTTATTCGAACCAATTTTAAAACTTTTTGTACGAATATGGGCTTGCCACATGTCTTTATACCGGCCATGTTTTTCCAGAAGCACATTATGTGGTCCAAGTTCAGCAACTTTTCCGTTAACAATGACCGCGATGTTATCGAGACGGTTTATCGTTGATAAACGGTGCGCGATAATGATCAAGGTTTTGCCTTTGATTAGGTTATTAATCGCTTTTTGTAACTCTGCCTCATTTTCAGGGTCAGCAAAAGCCGTTGCTTCATCCAACACCAAAATGGGTGCATCTTTTAAAATTGCCCGCGCAATACAAATACGTTGTTTTTGACCGCCAGATAAATTGACTTTGCTGTTGAGCACCGTGTCATAACCATCAGGTAAAGACATAATAAAATCATGTATTTGGGCGGCTTTTGCGGCTGCTATCATTTCATCTTCTGTGGCGTGCTCACGTCCAATTTTTAAGTTGTCGGCAATGCTGTCAGAGAATAAATATATCTCCTGAAATACAAATGACATTTGTGCAGATAAATCCTTGGCACTGAGATGTTTAACATTCACCCCACCAACCAATATTTCACCACCATTGACATCCCAGAATCGTGGTAAAAGTCTTGCAATCGTCGTTTTTCCCGCGCCAGATGGCCCAACTAAAGCGAGCGACCCACCTTGTTTAACTCTGAAGTTAATGCCAGATAAAATTTCAGCTTTATCGTAGGTAAAACTCACATTCTTAAATTCAACGTCAAATTTTCCACTTGGCTTCATGCAGTCGTATATATTCAATTCTTGACTGTTATGAAAATCATCATGGCGCTGGTGAATATTGGCCTGACGAGAAATACGATGTGTGATTGAATAAATACTCAATGTTAAATTATTCAGCCCAATTGAAAATAATAGGAAAAATATAAAAGTTGAGAGATCAAGCCAATCAGATACCATCAAAAACAAACCAAACGGCATCACAAATAACAATGCCGAACTAGATAGCAACATAAACATACCAGTAGTTCTGACGTTAGAGTCC
>JADGDI010000074.1:4983-12594 GCA_016744975.1 Hyphomicrobiales bacterium
AACAATCTCGCTCATTAACCTACCCATTTTTGCCTTGCTTGCAAAAAACTTTGTGGTTAAATCTTTGGCATCAGCAGCAGATTTGCCCATTAAATAGAAGGCTGAGATTAGACCCATAATGCTAGCAATCGCCATAATCGGATGCATATAGAGCATGCCCGCAAATATAATTATAGGTGCGGAAATAGCTGCCGTAGTTTCTGGAATAAGATGCGCTATACCATCCTCAATCGCTTCAACATCATCAACCACCAAGGTTTTAAAATCATGGCTATTTCGATTGGTGAAATACCCCAATGGCACACGAGTTAACTTATCGGCTATTCTTTGGCGCAACTGTTTTTGCACATTGGCAGCAATGATATGAGAAATATATGTAGATGAGCCAGAAGACATAAAACTAATTATAATCAGCACCATGCAAATGCCACCATACCAATAAAGCTGGGCTGGGGTTAATGCATCATTGATAAAATCGTTAGCAATTAGAAAAACAATAAAATGCGGTGCCAATTGCAGTACACCACCTAACACACCAAGAAACATCGAAAGCATCATAGTTTTGGGATAGATAGATAGATAACCCCATATATTTTTAAACACTTTACCGCCCATCACATCAGCGGTAGATTCTGCAGTAAAGCTATTTTCTATTTCAGCCAGTTTATCTGCTTCACTTTTTATTTGCATATCCATTTTCCTAGTACTTCAACAACAACCATAATTATTGAGACTAGTTACGCAGAGTTTTTAAATATTACTACCATGATCGGGGAAACTATAGACGGGATCGGAATTATTTGTTATTAATAATCATTATTATATCTGCATGGAATTTATACATGAGTAAAAATGGAATTTCTATCTGTCATCGACCATTAGAACAAAGTGATGGTTTAGATTTAATGCCGCCTATAGGTCATGAGTATGGGGAGTATGACGAAGAGATAACACATATCGGCGGTAAAGTAGAAAGCATAGCAATTCGGTCAGGCATTGACGTTACTATATTTGACTATGAATATCTAAAACATACAGAAGCCATACTAGATACTCCAGAATGTTTTGAAGTCTGTATTCTTTTTACAGGTGGTGGAAAAAACATCGTTTGTAATTCAAATGATGTCGATCATGTCGGCAAGGATAGCATTCCAAATATATCCGATACATCTTACGTGTTTTTAACCAAAGATAAATTCGCAGTTAAGTCTAAAATTGAAAAGGATACCAAGTTTACTGGGATTTGTATCCGGTTTTTACCTGAATTTTTACCAAAATTGAAAAACTTTCCAAGCTTTGAAAGTATCAATACAAACCACCCATTGCATTATGGCTCAAACAGCAAATTTTGGGTTGGTATGTTTAAAACACCTCAAAATATACGCGATTTGGCGCAGAAGATATTCAATAATGGGTTTTCGAACAACCCAAACGACTTGATTATTGAATCTTATGTTTTGAAAATTTTATCCGATTTTATTGAAGTGTTGCAAGTTATTGACAATCCATCCCTTACAAAAAGATCTATCTTATTAAGCAAAGATAGGCGAATGATCAAAGCCGCACAGACCCTTATATTAAGTGACATTGCTCATACTTGGGAGATCAACGAAATCTCTCGAAAAGTTGGTCTTAATACCAAAAAACTTAAACAAGGCTTTAAGTCTGAATTTGGTGTTCCTATTTATAGTTTTTTACAGCAAGAACGGATGAATAAAGCACTTGAGTTATTGAAAATAGGCAACCTTTCCATAACCGATGTTTCACTGATAGTCGGGTATGCCAACCCAAGTCACTTTGCTTATCTGTTTAAACGCAAATACGGCAAATCTCCATCCCAGGTACGATCTAACGAACTACCCACGATATGTTAGGCTGATGTTATTTAGCTATGTCAAATTATAAAACCCTACTCCATGCGCCAAAGTTATTGTTTTAATACAACTAATCTCAGGTTTAAACCACAATTATCAATGGGATTTTTTATATTACCCAGCCCTAGAACTGACCCACGAGGTTCAAAGAACAAGACAAACTGACTAGTAGTTTCCCGCGCTCAAAAATTGGCTAACACTACGAAAAATTGGACGAGTTTCAAGTACCAATCACCCACCTTGGCAGGTGTGTTTTTGCATACCAGCACCAAACTTCAAGACTTTTGAATATATGTGAAATATATTTATCCCTATAATTTGAATTATAATAATTATAAAATATTATCCTTCAGTGGATAAAATCAAAATAGTTAAAAATTAACATTGACCAATTACAACACCAGTTATCCATTATCATATGTTGCAATGAGTTTAGACCATTTAAATTTGTATATTAAATGCAAAACAAGCAAAACAGCTGGTATAACTAGCAAAAGACTTGGCAAAACATCAATCACCAGCGCAACTTTTGTTTGAAATATAGAAGCTGTGTTCATTGCGCCATCTGAAGTGCTAAGTATAAGTGCTGCAAATAAATTATTTCCCAAATGCGCACCAATTGGTAACTCTAGCCCATCATCTAATAAAGCTAAAACACCAAAACCAAAACTCATCGCTAAATAACTCGGAACAATTTTCAAAAAATCATTCTGAAATTCTGGATTGGCCAAATGCAAAGTTACAAAAATCAAACTGGTTACCACCAACGGAATAATTGGGCGGCTAAACCATTGCCCCACCATCTGCATTAAATACCCACGAAACAGCACTTCTTCTGCAGCAACCTGTAGAGGTAGCATCACCAATGCAATTAAAAGCAACGGCAAAAATAACATTAAATCAAATTGGTAAGTCACTAGATCAGAGGGGATAAATACCCAAGTTATAAAGCTACCGAATACCAACCAGATGCCAGCAGCAACCAATAGTCGTTTACAGTCAAACTTCTTTCTTATAGTCAACACCGACAGTATTGGTCGTTTATGTATATAACGGATGCATAACAACAAAGCGATTAATGCAACTGCAAACGCAAAAAGCATTAAAAAAAATCCCATATTGGCACCAATTTCAACTGCCGAAAACCCATCAGCGGCTAACATAGCATTCAAAACTTTACCTGATAACTCATGTTTAGCGGCATAGAGCTCCGCTATAACAATAATCGGCAAATTACCCAATCCAAGCCCCAAAAGGGTGATAATCAATGTAGCAACATAACGCCACCAGTTATTTTTTCCTTCAAACACCTTCTCAATAAACATTATATTCTCCTAATTATTCATCATCTTTTAGAGTGAAAATGGTTTCAACTGGTTGCTTGAAATATTTTGCAATCCGTAATGCTAAGTCCAGTGACGGCGCATAACGGCCACTTTCAATAGCAATAATCGTTTGGCGTGATACACCTAATGCATCTGCCAAAATTTGTTGCGATTGTTTAGGGGCAGCCTCTCTAAATATCCGTACTTTTGTTATAACGTTTGATTTCCTCATGCTCGGTGTGTACCTATTATTGCTGCCACTAACCTTGAAAATCCAGATATAGAAACCACGCTAATTAGAGCAAATATTAAACCCGCCGAGCTTGTTAAACTGAATGATCCAAAGGCTTCATTTCCATTAAAAGCTTCAACTAGCGATAATAAAACCAACCCGATGACGCTAAATTCTAATATAAAATAGCCAACCCTTTCGGACTTTATATCTACCAATTCTTCGCGCTCATCTGGTTCAACATTTTGTTGTTTTGATTTTGAAGATAAATAAACGATACAAATGACGGTAATAATAATTATCACAACCACATAAATCACCAAACAGGTTAATAAATACCCCGCATTTGCAGCAATTAGGCCATCATCTCCGACCATCATAAATACGAAGCTGCCATAAGCGACAATTATGGCGACACTCAAACCCTGTATTATTTTTTCATAATATGACATTATTTTCTCCAAATGTTAAGTTTCCTTTACATATGAAGTTTATACCAATATGTCAAGTAAACTTAACATTCTATTTAATGTCACCATACTCTAAACCCCGATTTAAAATCGATAAAATTGGATTTTAGTTAAAATTTAGTTAGTCATTATAATTGGTTAAAGTAGTTTTTGTAAGCAGGCAAACGCCAACTGGTTGGTGATACATCTAGATCAACATCAATTGATGAGGTGAAGGTTTTATGTCATGAATCTCGTGATTAAAAAAATTAATCGCTAATTAAACCTAAGAGTTTCGCTTACTTAAAAAAACATGATCACGGATGGGGCAAAGTATATTTATCAACCATTCTGGATGATTACTCACGTTACATTGAGTCATACAAACTCTGCTCAACAATGAAGAGCCGTGATGCAACTGATACATTTGAACTCGCCCTATCCCTTCTGGTATGAATTGACATGTTTAGGTAATGCATCACAAATAACAATATATCTAGTCACTTTAAGCGTCGTTAATATTATCTAATATTAACAATACGTTAGGGCGCGATGCTCTAACATAAGTTCCTATTCCTCAAATCCAGATACAATTGTTTGCACCGTCACGTTTAATAGATCAAGATAAGTTGGCACTTTACCATCGGCTTTACTTAAACTATCGACATATAAAACGCCGCCATATTTTGCGCCAGTTTCTTTAGCAACTTGTTGTGCAGGCTTAGGTGAAATAGTGCTTTCACTAAACACAACGGGAATATTATGTTTGCGGACTTCATCAATCACATGACGAACTTGTTGCGGTGTTCCCTGTTGATCAGCATTCATTGGCCATAAAAACAATTCTTTAAGGCCGTAATCTCGTATTAAATAACTAAATGCACCCTCAGAACTAACTAGCCATCTTTTGTACTCAGGAATCGCATCAAATTTTGCTTTGAATGGTTCGTGTAAGTCTTTAATTTTCTGACTATAGTTTGCCGCATTCCTATTGTAAATATCAGTATTTTCGAGGTCATGTTTTACCAACGCTTTACGGATGTTTTCTACATATATTAACCCCATACTTGGCGACATCCAAGCATGTGGATTAGGTTTACCCATGTATGGCCCTTCAACAATTGACATCGGTTCAACGCCTTCCGTGACGATAATACTCGGCACACCATCAATATTTTCGAAGAATTTCTCGAACCAAAGCTCCAAATTCATACCATTCCATAAAATCATATCGGCTTTATGGGTTTTAATGATATCACGTGGAGTTGGTGCATAGTTATGTATTTCTGCACCGGCTTTGGTAATAGACACGACATCGGCAGCATCGCCAGCAACATTTTGCGCCATATCTTGAATAATAGTAAAAGTAGTAACCACTTTAAACTTTGCATATGCTATTTGCGGACTTAGGCTAAGTGCTAAGCCAATAACCCCTAAATAGGATGCTTTTCTTAATTTTGAAATATTCATAGTAACTCCTTATTGATAATGATTATTAATAAGGAGTTACTATGAATATACTATAAAAATCCAAAGTCAAATTATATTTCCAACAATCACGATTTTTAAAAATTGAATATTTAATCCTTACTACTAATGCTAATTTAGACCTATATATTTCAACTTTACTAAGTCCACATCATTTCATTTTAAACTATTATTGTTTCAAACTACATTGACACATTTATAAAATTAAGTTAAATTTTCGCTTCGAATGGTTTCTAAATTTCACGATTTAGGATGAAAAGGGAATTTGGTGCGGTGTAAAAACCAATACCAAAGCTGCCCCCGCAACTGTAAGTATGTAGATATTCTTGCAATATACCACTGGATGTTTTTCTGGGAAGGTGCATGGATGTTGTCGATATACGAGCCAGGAGACCTGCCATTTACACATTAACCACTGGACGGGGTGTGCCAGAGAGGGGAATGAACGACAGTTTTGTTTGTCCATATACTCTTTTACGCGCCATCTAGCCAAATTAGATGAGCTTATGTAAATGAATGACGAAATAATATCAACAATTATCGATGATTATACCTCTGACTATATTATGACGGTCGATAATTTATCGTGGCATGTTAATGAAAACTTACAATTGCTGAATTCAATTAATTTTAAAATCAAAAAAAATAAAATACTCGGTATTGTAGGCGCAAATGGCGCTGGAAAATCTAGCCTTTTGCGATGTCTATACCGTGTAAACCAACCAACTTCAGGTAGGGTTTTGTTGGCTGAGCAAGATATATGGCAAATAAACCCGCAAAAATTTGCACAAAAAGTTGCCGTTGTTTTACAGGAAAGCCCTGCTGATTTTGCCTTAACCGTTCAGCAGATCATCGAAATGGGTAGAACGCCTTATTACAAAACATTTGGTGGCGCATCTAAGCTTGATAACGCAATAGTTGATGAAGTTATTAGCAAACTTGAATTGAATAAATTTGTTAATCGGCAATTTAAAGCATTGTCTGGCGGAGAAAAGCAACGGGTATATTTAGCAAGGGCACTGGTTCAGCAACCTGAAATTTTAATTTTAGACGAACCAACCAATCATCTTGATATTAGGCATCAATTGGAAATTATGCAGCTTATTTCAAGCTTAGATATAACCATCATTATCACGTTACATGATTTAAACATTGCATCAATTTATTGCGATGAAATCCTTTTGCTAAACAATGGGCATATATTGGCACATGATATAGTCGATAATGTATTAACTGCTGAAGTTATTCAGCAAGCTTATGCCGTAAATTGCCATATAGGCAATCATGTTTTGCACCAGAAGAAGCAATTTCAATTTTCATTAATCAACAATTAGCATCGGAAAAATTATGAATTTATTCAAGTCTGCAATCTTACTTAGCAGTATTGTTAGCATTTCCACTTGCATTCAAACCAATGCTATTGCAAGCGATTACCCCGTTATCATTAAATCCTGTGACCGTGAGGTAACATTTGATAAAACACCAATGCGCGCGGTCTCAAATGATGTAAACATTACTGAAATGATGTTAACATTGGGTCTGCGTGATAATATGATTGGCTATACTGGTGTTTCTGGTTGGAAGACATTAACTAAATCGTTGGTCGATCATCTTGACGAATTAACTCAACTTTCACCTAAATATCCATCAAAAGAAGTCTTGTTAAATGCCGATGCCGATTTTTATTTTGCTGGTTGGAATTATGGCCTCAAGGTTGGAGGCGAAATCACCCCTGATATTTTAGCAAAATTCGGCATTAAAACTTATGAATTAAGTGAATCTTGTATTCATGTAATGCAACGCCATAAAGTATCTATTGAAGATGTTTATCAGGACTTTAGGAATTTAGGTAAAATTTTTGGTGTCAGCCAACGTGCAGAAACTCTTATTACTGGTTATAAGAATGAGTTAAAAGATGCAACCGCAAATTTAGCAAAAAAAGAAAAGCCGATTAGAGCCTTTATTTATGACAGCGGTGAAGATAAGCCATTTAGTGCAGGTAAATTTGCCATGCCAACCGCAATGATTGAAGCTGCTGGTGGCAAAAACATTATGGATGATGTTGAAAAAAGTTGGGTTAGGGTTGGCTGGGAATCAGTTGTTGATCGTGACCCTGAGATTATTGTAATCATAAATTACGGTGATGTAACGGCGGAACAGAAAATTAACTTTATGAAAAGCAACTCAGCTTTTAAAGATATTAGTGCCGTTAAAAATAATAAATTTATTGTGCTAGAATATGA
>JADGDI010000075.1 GCA_016744975.1 Hyphomicrobiales bacterium
CGATGAGGCCCACCCAAAGCTGTAATCACCAAACCAGGTTTAAATTCAGAAACAAGCGCAAGTTCTTCATCAAAACGGCTATAGCTTGAATGGGTAATCATGTTAAATGCCCAAGGTGCATCATTTACTGTTAAAGCCTTATCAATAGCCACAAACCATTCGCGCAAATCTTCAATTGTTCTAGCATTTTGACCTGGGAAAGCCCCCATAACGCCCGCTCGACATGCTTCAACAACCATATCAGTTCCAGAAACTAAGAACATAGGAGCAGAAATGGCAGGTAGTTTCATCCGAGATTTTAAAGCACTAAGTCTTTCATTTATACTCATTTTTTTTCTTTCTTTTCTTGCTTATTTCTACGGCCACCACCACGAACTTCTATCCCACCATCGGAACGAATGATCTCTGAAGTAACAAACCGAGAATCTTGTTTATTGGCTAGAGTTACATAAAGGCCAGCATGATCTTCAGGCTCAGATAGAAAACCAAGTGGAATGGCTTTAGAAACCATGGCTTCAAAGCCAGCTATTTCTGTCAGTTCACGTTTATCACCAGGCAAGCCGCCTAAGCCTGTGCGTGTACCCCCTGGCGCGACAGCATTAACCCGAATTTCAGGTGCCAACTCAAAAGCCAATTGTTTGACGGTTCCAATCAAAGCATGTTTTGAAGACACATATAACGTTCCTCCGCCACCAGCAAAGAAAGACGACGACGATAATGTAAAGATAATTGAGCCTTGACTTTCCTTAAGTGCTTCCAAACCTGCCCTAGCCGCTAGCAAGTAACCAAGAACATTCACATCAAAAAACTGGCGGTATTTTTCTGTTAAATCTACTCCTGAAATATCTTCAAATTTATCCGAGAAATCATATATTCCAGCATTGGGTATCAGTGTGTCTAATTTCCCAAATCTATCAATAACGGCTTTGACTGCTCGTTGATTATCCTTCCAGTTCCGAACATCTCCTAAAATTGGAACAACTGAACGGCCATGTTGGTCAATCAATTTTTTAGCATCAGATTCAGACCTAACCAACACGCCAACATCAGCACCTTCTGCAACAAATCTATCTACAACTGCACGACCTATGCCCTTACCGCCTCCAGTAACAAGAGCAGCATATCCCTCTAAGCGACCCATTATAAAAATGTATTCAAATTTTTAGACAATAAAACATTTTGAACAATAAAAATGCGCCTAATGACTAGTTTAAAAACACCATTTTCAAGTTTCCAAATATCTTCACGTCTGCCATGGATTACATCTTGGTCAGCCATATTGCGATTGCGTATATTTTCAAAAACTGAACAAACCGCATAATGATTGGCAATTTCTGTATTAAAGACTTCAATGTTTGAAATTAAATGGACATGCCTAGTTGCTGGGTTATCTGCCCATGCTGATGGTTCGTTATAACGTTTTACTCGAATGGTGAGTTCTTTTATTGAATCATCAAAATAGGCTGCCTCCCCGTAACAGAATGTTCCTCTTACATCATCTCTTCGGCGAGTTTCCATGTCTGGCATCCAATATTGAATTTTTTCATCAATAAAATCTGCAAGCCATTCCTCATAACCTTCTTTATCAAGAATACGTGCCTCGGCAAAAAGTCTTTGAGTTAGAAGCCGTTCAGTTAAAGCATCAGCATAATCGCTAAAATTTGAAAACGGAACTGCAATGTCTAAAATTGTCATTTTAATCACTCCACTGCTGTTTTTTATTTTGAGGGAGCGTGACTTTACTATTTTGTAAGTCATCCCAATTATCATATTTCATAAACTCCGCCCAACGCGAATAAAATAAGCGTTGATTGGCTTCATTTTTTGAGCCCTTATGAACAATACCAGGCAAGTCCCGTTCTTCATCAAGCGTGCCAACGCCTAATGCATAATGAAGCGGCTGTTGCCTAGTCATATATCCTTCATTTACCTTTGTAGAATATTCCCAATTCTCGCCATCATCCATTTCAAACACTCCACCTGGAGAGAAGGTCATCATGACACCTTTACGATATTGCTCTTTAATATGATCTGGCGCATTTTTATTAACGATAGTCCATACAACCAGTTCTATTTTATCAGGCCCTCTTGGGTGCCAAACTCTAAATGTATTTTGCCCCGGCAAAAACGAAAAATTCGGAAATACATTACTTGATGACACGGCACCGATTGCACGAGCCCGAACTTCACCAAGACGATCTTTGGCCTTTTCTGAAAGATCAAATACATAATCAACTAAATCGGGATAACCTAACGTTCTTGTGTTTCCAACTTTATCTAAATTTGATTCAATCCCATGTCCGTATATAGAGGCTTGAAATGCCAATTCATCATAACGTTTGCCTAAGTCAACACCACCGCCCAAGATCGCTTGCGCGCCAGATTGATGTGTCCAAGATGCGTGTAAAATATCACCAACAAAATTCTCTGCTGGGAACTTCCAATTACAACTAATTTCAGATTTTATTGCCCCCCCGATGAATTCAGTGCCACCTTGATCATTATCCAACATAATATCTAGGTAAAACGTAAAATCGCCTAAAAACTCTTCTAATGAAGGCGCTTCAGGGTCAAATGCACCAAAAATCAACCCTTTATAACTTTGTACTTGGGCAACAGGTGGTAGCCCAATTTCAGACTTTTCAAATGTTTCATCTTTATCATAAACACCTCCATCTGTTCCGCGCAAACCACCGTCAATACCGAATGACCAGCCATGATAATTACAAATGAAACCTCTAGATTTCTTGCCAGAGTCAACATGGCAAACACGATTACCACGATGAGGGCAAGAATTAATAAATGCACCAACAGATTTATCACGTTGTCTTACAACAATAATATCATCCTCACCCATAGAAGTTCTTATAAAATCACCTGGGTTTGGAATTTGACTATCGTGAGCTAAAAACAACCAAGCTCTTGCAAATATTTGTTTTAATTCTGCTTGATAAACTTCTTCATCTGTAAAAACACGTCTATCAACCTGAGATTTTTCTTCATCAACTAGTTTTGCAAATTCAGGGTATTTATCAGCTTTTGGGTAAACTGGTTTCATGTTTGGGCGGGCACTACCGCAAGAATTGTTGTCACACATCAGTTTTTTCCTCATTTAGAATTGCAAATACTTTGCCGTTCCTGTCTTCACATTTAAAAAATGTAAGATTTGGGCAACCAATTGGCCTGTTGTGGACTTCACCAGTTTCAAATTCAAATTCTGCAAAATGAACGCCACATATAATACGACCATCTTCAACCCACCCTTCAGAAAGGCTTTCATCAGCATGAGGGCAAGTGTCAGGAAATACAAATATCCCGCCCTCATACCTTGAAACTGCTATAGGAGGGATGCCATCAACGGTAATTTTTGTTATTTCACCTTCAATAATTTGACTGCTATCACAAATTTCAATCATGCTCATAATTCTGTCACCTTAAGTTCCGCAAAGCCCATTCCAGTAATCCATGAATCAACGGCTTCATAATTCAAAACCTCACCACCATGGGCACCTGTTGCAGCCATCGCACAAGTGAATGTCCGAATTTCCATTGCGCCATTACCACCATCGCGTAGAATTTCTTCATCTGTAAGGGCGAGCATCGTGGCTTTATCGCCCGATGCAACCGCATCTAGAATTTTTTTGTCAAAAACTGGATTAACAACGCCCATACGTTCATCGCCCACATGATGAGAAATTCCGCCTGAACCAATAACAACAATACGCTCATTACCAGAAAAACGAGTTACAGCCTCTGCAATATGTTCACCTAATTCCCAAGCTCTTTTCATTGGTAAATATGGGTCGACACCGCAAGCAAGCATTACAGCAACTGTCTTCATGCCTTCATTTGGCTTCACCATTAAATGATGCGGGATGCCAATTGAATGATCAACATTCATAGACCTTCCAACCGTCCAGTCAAACCCAGTTTCAAAACCAACTTTTGAAATATGAGTTCCAAGTGCTTCATGGCTAGCAATCGGTGCACGCTTTAGTCCAGGTAATTGGTCAACAGGGCCTTCAATTTCGCCTGTAGAAATAACATATTGCGGCAAGCATTCAGTACCATAGAGTATGTAATGGTCACAACCAATTATTATGGCAGTGTCAGCGTTAAGCTCCTTTATCCGCTTAGCCATGTCAGCATAAGTGGCATAAATGCTATCACTTTGTTGTTGAGATGGACCTTTTGGATTAAAATACATCACAGGGTTATGCGGGACTATAAACCCGCCTACTATTTTAGCCATATTTTAAGCCTCCTCTCTCTTCATTACTTTCAAATAATCATGATTTTCTTTGCCTGACTGAAGCCAAAATCCCCAAGTCAGCATGGTATTAACGCCGCGATCAGCAATCTCTCTGACTTTATATCCCGCGACCATCGCCTTTTCTTCATCATCTAATTGATAACGCGATAAGAACTTTGTTGGATCTCCTGCGAACATTTTTTTATTAGCCCCAGAGGTAGACAAATCATATAGAACTTTTTCCAAACTATTGCGGCTCATTATTTTCCTCCCAAAAAATCATTTACTAAAGCTAAAAACTGCTGATTCCGTTCTATTTGCACCCAATGCCCACAATTTCCAAAGCTATGTAACTCTGAATTTTCTAGCCACTGATGCATATTCAAAGCACTATCATATGGCACAACACGGTCATCTCTCCCATGAAGAATAAGTGCCTTATGCTTAACTTTCACTAGCATTTTTTCTGGTATGGCCCGCACTTCAGGTGCATCGCCCTCTGGTGCAGGCATTAATTTTTGAAATGCTTCTAATGCACCATCTTTTGTTGCTGCTTCAAATCGAGTTTGAATAAGTTCCGCAGAAATAATTGATTGATCAAATGGAAAATAGCTCACTGCTTTGCGCATGCCTTCTATTGTTCCATCAAATTCCAATTGCGCACGCAAACCATCTGTCATAGGAAAACGACCGCAAGGCGTCCCTAATAAAACTAGTTTATCAATTCTGTCAGGGTGATTAATCGCGGTCATCAGACCTAAAGCCCCACCAAAACTATTGCCAACAACAGAAATTTTTTCAATTTCTAGTGCATCAAGAATGCCTATAAAATGTTCAACCCAATTCATAATATTATAATGTGTATTGGGTTTTAGCTCTGTACCACCAAAGCCCGCAATATCAGGCGCAATTACATCAAACGTTTTTGACAAAGACTCTATAACCTTTGCCCAATTTGCCCAAGCAGAAACCCCCGCCCCAGAACCGTGCAATAATGCAATAGGGCTTCCTGTGCCGTAGCGGTGCAAATTTGTTTTCAATTCAGCAGCCACAATTGTAGAATTTGTATCATTATATTCAAGCATATATATTTTCCTTTAACTCATTAAATTGGGCAACGCTAATGACAACCATGGGATAAAAACAACCAGCAGCACGCGCACAATGTCGGCGGCAATAAAAGGCACTACACCTCTAAAAATTGTCCATAATTTCACGTCACTTAAAACCGAGCGAAGCACAAAAACATTTAGTCCAATTGGCGGGCTTATCAGGCTTATTTCAACCACTACAACAACCACAATTCCAAACCAAACCAAATCATATCCAAGGCTAACAACCAATGGGTAGAATACTGGAACCGTTAAGAGCAGCATTGAAATACTCTCTAAGACACAACCAAGAACTAAATAAATCCCTATAATCACAAAAATCACGACGATTGGCGCTATGTCCAATGTCTCAATAAATGCAACCATATCCTGCGGCAACCTTGCAACATTGACCAAATTAGCAAAAAGAAAACTACCAATTAGAATAAGCATAAGTGACACTGTGGTAGAGAGACCATCTGTCAAAGCCGATTTAATCATTTTTAAATTAGCACGCCCCCGTAGTGCCGCAATCAAAAGTGCGCCCGCTGCACCAACCCCAGCACTCTCAGTCGGTGAAAAAAAGCCTGCATAAATACCACCCATTACAATGCCAAATAATAGTAAAACTGACCAAACCTTTGAAAGATCACGCAAGCGTTCTTTCCACGGCATTTTGTCGCCCGATGGCCCAGCCTTTGGGTCACGTATCACCACATAAAAAACCGCTAGGGCGTATAAAATAACGCCCACTAAACCTGGCAATATACCTGCTATAAATAGAGCACTAATATCCGTTTCGGTAATGATACCAAAAAACACTAAAGCGATTGAAGGCGGTATCAAAATTCCTAATGTTCCCCCAGCCGCTATTGAGCCCGTTGATAGCCGGTCGGAATATCCTCTTTTTTTCATTTGAGGATAAGCAATTCTAGACATGGTTGCCGCCGTTGCTAAGCTAGAGCCAGACACAGCACCAAACCCCGCACATGCCGCAATTGTTGACATCGCCAAACCACCACGCCAATGCCCCACCAATGCATAACAGGCATTAAACAGCTCTTCGGCAATTCCAGAACGTGCTATAAAGGCGCCCATCACAATAAAAAGAGGGATAACCGCAAATTCATAGGTAAGTACTGTTTCGGTTGCAATAATACCAACCTGAGAAAAGGCTGCAGTCCACCCTTGAAATGCTGCAAGCCCACATATTCCTACTAATCCTGTGGCAACCGCAATGGGAACACGTAGAAAAAGAAATATCATGAGTATAGTGAATGCAATTGCTAAAACCATTATATATCTCCTAACTTCCCGCGCCATTTCAATGAAATTGAAGCGATATTAACCAAAGCCGCTAATGCCGAAAAAATACCAAACACCATAATCGGCACCCATTTATCTAATGATAAAAATAGAAATGTTTCATGCCATTTATATAGAACTGTTGCTTGTCTAAATATATAGACAGCCAAAACTGTAAAAAACAATATTTCAAGCGCCCAAACCACACGATCTCTCAAACGGTTAAATGTTGGAAATTTTTCAAAAAAATCTGCAAATAAGTCAATGCAAATATGATCTCTTCTCCAGTTTAAAGTAATAAGACCGCTATAGACCGCAAGCCCAAGTAAAATGCCAATAAGCTCATATGCAAATCCAAGCGGTTTATTAAACAAAACCCGTCCGACAACATCCAATGCAGTAATACTGACAAGGCCTAACAGCGCCACCATTGCCAAAAGGCGAATGAGGCGCTGGAAACCTGTATATACAGAAATCAATTTCATTATTTAGATAATTCCATGATTTGTGCATTATAAAATTCAATGGCTGCTTTGCCATCAATTCCTGCTTTGTCAGTGCCTTTAAGCCAATTTGATTGTTCGCTTGCAAACACTTCTTTTAATTCAGCAATAAATTCATCTGAAGCCACTACGTAATTATCTCCGAGACGCTTTTTAAAGGCATCTCTTGCAACAACGTCATTCTCATGCCACAGAGCGCCCATTTTTTGACTTAGAGATTCACCTGAAATTGCCATAATAGCCGCCTGATCTTCAGAACTGATCAAATCCCATTTGGCTTTATTCATAATTACAAACGCTGAATTAGTAAAAATACCACCGGGAATTTGTGTGATTGCATTAATGTCTTTATCAAGCTTAAAGCCCGTTACCAATTCATCTGAGATCATCGTACCATCAACAATACCTTTAGATAGCATTTCCCGAAGCTCGCCCAATGAACCTGATACTGGAACAGAACCAACTTTTTGGAGCATTCTTGCAATAACAGGTGTCGGCACACGCATTTTCATGCCACTCAGGTCATTTAAGCTCAGGACTGGTTCATCGCGCATGTGGATATTACCACCTGCAGTCACATGCATAGCAAGCGTTACAACCTCGCCCTGCATTCCTGTAGGTTTAAAATATTTATCCCAAGCACGCCAATATGCTTTTGATGAAAGTCCAGCATCTTTTGTGATAAAAGGCAATTCTACCATTTCTGATAATGGGAATACACCTGGAGTATAACCGTGAGGCCCCCAAGCAATGTCAACAACACCATCTACTACCGCTTGATAATTACGATTTGGTGGTGCTAAAGGTTTTGCTGATGGTTCAACCACAACCCGACCATCCGTTACCTCTTTGATTTGATCAAACCATTTATAAAGCCCTCCAGATTGAGACCAATGTCCTGTCGGGAACCATTGATTATAACGCAAGGTCAAAGTTTCAGCCGCAACTGGAAACGAAACAGTTGCACCCGCAACTGCGACAAGCAAAGCTGTTTTTAACCAAGCTCGACGTTTTGTTATATTTAATTTCATTCTATTTCTCCCTCTTTACGCGTCAATTTGCAATAAGTTCTTGAGCCAGAGCGCGCATGACCATTTTATCGATTTTGCCTGCTGGTGTGAGCGGCATTTTTTCAATTATTAAAACTGTTTTTGGAATTTTGTAGGCAACCAAATGTTCTTTACAATGCCTGATAATCTCAGCAACTGAGATTTCGCTGGTTTTTTTGAGAGTGAGTAATGCTACTACAATTTCACCCGATCTCTCATTTGGCAAACCAACAACGCAGACACTTGCAACTAATGGGTTCATCAATACCGCTTCTTCAACTTCTCTTGGAAAAACATTAAAACCATTAAAAATAATTAAATCTTTTTTTCTATCTGTAATGGTCAAAAAACCTTCCGCATCAATTTCCCCAATATCACCAGTATATACCCAGCCATCACGTAATATTTGTTTCGTTTCTGTTGGGTTGTTGCAATATCCAGCCATCATATGTGGCCCACGCACTCTAATCTCACCGGCTTCACCCGCTGGCATTAATTGAACTCCAGTGTCAACATCAACTATTTCAATATCTGTATCTGGTACTGATTTTCCTGCAGAACCAAGTTTTTGACCATATTTTTGGGTATTCACCGAAATAGGGGCTATTTCAGTCATTCCATAGCCTTCAAAAATCTTCAATTTTGTTGCTTTTTCCCACTGCTGATGCACCGCTATTGGGAAAGGTGCTCCACCTCCTGGGCAGGTATGTAGTGAAGATAAATCGCGTTTTTCAAATTTCTCATCTGCTAACAGTGCCTGATAAATAGCAGGAGGCCCGCCACCAAGAACTGTAACTTTATGTTTTTCAATAAGTTCTAGAACTAACTCAGGGTGGAATTTTACGGGCATGATTATTGAAGACGCACTTTGCAATGGGCAGCAAACCCCCATCAAAAATCCATATATATGCGTAAATGGTGCAATCGGAAGCCAAACCTCACCATCATTAACTGGCCACCCCCAAGCCATACGAGCAGCAGCCGCCAACATTTTTTTATGGGTGTATATTACTCTTTTGGGAATCCCAGTCGTACCGCCGCTATAAAAATAGGTTGCAATTTCATCTGATGAGGCTTTGTGACAATCTACCTTGTTGTTTGAAACTTTTAGAGACTTTATTTTATCCGTGTCAATTATCAAAGCATCGCTTGCAAATGGTTGATCGTGATCGGTTATGACAATTGAGGGTTTCAATTCTTCTAATAGTTTCCTGCCAACCTTAGTTGGAATAACTGGGTTGATCAGTGCAGGTCTACCGCCACAATAAAGTACTGCAAGGTATGTTATTAAAAAAATTGAGCCATTACCAACAAGCAATGCAACATCTAAACCTTCTACACTGGGTTTAATTTCACTTGCCAAAGCAACAATAGAGATCTTTGCTTCCTCATAAGTCAGGGATAGATCTTCATCTAATGAAAAAACCCTTTCCCCATTATGTTCTGCCGCATTCAAAAAAACCTCGACAATGGTAGACATTTTCTCAGGGTTCTGCCAATTGAGCAATTCTTTTTCTTCAAACATATATTTCTAATCCCTCTAATATCCGACTAGTTTTAAATTGTTACAATCTATAGTCAATACCTAAAAGTACTGAAATTATTCAACTATTGTCATTTTTGGCGCTAATTGCAGCAAGTTTAATGTATTTTAAATTCCATAAACATTGATTTAGATCAATAAAAATAAGGGCATAGTATAAAATTTAAAGCCATATTAAAATTTGGTTTTAAATATTTTTGAGTTCGAATATTTTTTTTAATAGACGCACTTTTCAACAGCTGGAGGGTAATACCTCCAAAATTTCGGGGTGTATTTAAGTAGTATTTTCCATTAAATCAACTCAGAAGATTTAATATAAACAAATTTCTGCATCGATGAAATACAGAGCAGCACAAAATCATACCCCCCAAGGTTATTTCCATCTCAATTTTTTTCAGGCTTGAAGAAAGATGTCACTAGGCTAGATTATTCCAAGCTATAGTGGCGCATTTATCACCAGACACTAACCCCAACTTATTTAAAGCGAATGCAAGCTTTTTGGCGCTACGATCAACCTGTTGCCAGATCGAACCTTCGATGCCTCCCATTATTTTAAGTGACCTCGCATTTGACATGTTTTATCGTCATCATCGTGGGTATATCTTTACCCATGTGAATGGTATCAATAGGTAAAACTTCATTACCTTAAGAACCTTCCTTCAGTGAGTGAAATCAACATAATCACTAAAATGTTATTAATTATATGGGCTTAACAACACTTCTATATTATTTTAACCACTTAATGGTATGCAATATGGAATAATTTTACCGTTTCGCTTAAGGCTTATAATTTCAGTCTTAGCATTAAATAACTCGTACATTAAACTGGCATTAATTATTTCAGATGGGTGACCATCAACAATAATTTTACCTTTTCTCATTGCAATTAGTCTATCAGAATAAATGCAAGCTTGATTAACGTCATGCAACACCATTGCAATACCAATTTTATGTTGTTGGTTCAATTTTTGTAAGAGTTCCATTATTTCGAATTGATGGCCAATATCTAAGAATGTTGTGGGTTCATCCAAAAATAACATATTGCTCTTTTGTGCAAGTGCCAGCGCAATCCAAGCACGCTGCCTTTCACCGCCCGAGAGGCTTTTAAACAACCTTCCACGCATATCATAGACATTGGTTTGTTCCATTGCCCAATCCACAATCTCTATATCTTGTTTTGTAGCTTTAGAAAATAACGACTGATGAGCAAAACGGCCGTGTTCCACCAATTGTTTAACTGTTAATCCATCCGGCGCAAGCGGGTTTTGTGACAATATCGCAATATGCTTCGCCAATTGTTTTTTAGACCATAAATCCAACGATTTCTCATTAAGCTCAACACAACCAGACAGTGGCCTTAACAGGCCTGTTAAACCGCGTAACAATGTCGATTTTCCGCAACCATTAGGGCCGATTATGGCGGTAATTTTGCTTACGTCTATTTTTACACTTAAATCATTTACAATCGTTTGTTTTTGATATGCAAGACTTAAGTTTTTTGCAGAAATATTCATTTCAATTTCCATCCACTCTTCTGTAAAATTACCAAAAATATAGGCACACCCAAAATGCTAGTAATCGCTCCTAGGGGTACTTCTAATGGCACTAATATGCTGCGCCCAATTAAATCTCCAACCACCAATAATATTGCACCTAACAAGGCAGAAACCGTAATCAACTTAGATAATTGCCCACCAACAAGTAATTTTGCAATATGTGGAATAATTAACCCAACAAAGCCTATTGGGCCGACAACACTAACGGCGCTGGCTGCAAAACCAACCGAAATTAAAATTGCAACCAAACGCCAAACATGAACATTCAGCCCCATAGACTGTGACAGGTCATCGTTAAACCGCAATAATGATAGTGGTTTTATAATTAAAATCGTGCCAATAAGACAAGCTACGGTCCAAGGTAGTAATGGTATTAAATTAGCCAAGCCTCGCCCATAAATAGATCCCGCCATCCAAATAATGGCTAACTCAGCTTTTGCGGCACCATAACCCACAATAATTGCCATCACAATTGATGTAAGCAATGATCCTAAAATTACCCCACCTAAAGCCATACGCTTGGGGTTGATAGCGCCATTTTGCCAACTCAACCAAAATACGATAGCAGTTGCAATTAAAGCACCTATAAACGCAATGAATGGCAAAAAAGACATCGGTATAATGGTACTGGCTAAAAACGAGCTATTCGAGCTCATTTTTTCAGCTAATAAAATAGTCGCCACCACTGTTACACTTGCCCCAGAAGATATACCAAAAATAGTAGGGTCGGCCAATGGGTTGCGCAACACCATTTGCAAAATCAGCCCTGCTAGCGCGAAATGCATGCCAACAAACATGCCGATAATTGCACGTGGAATTCTAAAGTTACTTAATATTTTATGTGACGCACTATCGTTTGGGTGCTTTATAAATTCAATTAAATCTGTAAAACTAACATTTGCGGCACCAATGATCTGGCTGATTGTTATAAAAAACAACAATATTATTAGAAGCCCAAATATAGAGAAATAAAATCGCTTGTTGGTGATTGATATAAGTACTTTGGAGGCTTGTATCACCCTGTTCATGGAAATATTTAGGCTCAATAAAGGCCCGTATTTCTTTCTCTGAAGGTAAGCGTAAGCCTTGAACTTCACAGTCC
>JADGDI010000076.1 GCA_016744975.1 Hyphomicrobiales bacterium
AAAGAGACATATCTGCACCTTGTTGAGCTATTTGGTGGCTGGCCTGGTGCATTGCTTGGCCAGAAATATATCCGCCATAAAACTAAAAAAGTTAGTTATCGTATTGTATTATGGCTAATTATTCTAACCCATATTGCAGTATGGGTTTATTTTGCATACGGATTATCAACTAAAATTTGGTGGTAAAAGCCGTGATATAATAATATATACACGGCTATATTTACCATGTTCATGTTACTTTTGGTATTGTACAACTTTTTGCTCAATGCTGCCAAATAAACTATTGCCATCTTTATCATTCATTTCAATGCGAATGCGATCACCAAATTGCATGAAATTTGTACTCGGCGCGCCATTGTTGATGGTCTCAATCATTCGTACTTCAGCAATACAACTATAACCAACGCCACCATCTGAAATTGCAGAACCATGCTCAGTGTCTTGAGCGTTAGAAATCGTCCCAGAACCAATCACACAACCTGCACCTAATTCACGAGTTTTAGCAGCATGAGCGACCAATTGAGGAAAATTAAATGTCATGTCAACACCCGCATTTGGCTCACCAAACAATGTGCCATTTAATGTGCTTAAAAGTGGTAAATGCACACGACCATCGGTATAATTGCCATCGAGTTCATCAGGTGTGATTGCCACAGGGGAGAAGGCACTTGCAGGTTTGGATTGAAAAAAGCCAAACCCCTTAGCCAACTCAGCAGGAATAAGGCCGCGTAGTGATACATCATTAACCAACATGAAAAGCCTAATTTCTTTGCCAGCTTCTTCTGGTGTAGCAGCCATTGCTACATCACCTGTTATCACCGCTATTTCCGCTTCAAAATCAATGCCAAACGCGGTATCCGCAACCAGAATATCATCTTTTGAACCAATAAATCTGTCAGAGCCCCCTTGATACATTAATGGATCATGCCAAAAGCTATCAGGCACTTCAGCACCGCGCGCGCGACGAACCAGCACCACATGGTTTACATAAGCACTGCCATCTGCCCACTGATAAGCTCGGGGCAATGGTGACATGGTGGCTGATTGGTCAAATTTTTCGGCATCCAATGTGCCTGCATTTAACGCGTTATAAATCATTTGTAATTTTGGTTCAATCTCCGCCCAATTATCCATTGCATCTTGCATAGTTGCGCACACTGCCTTGGCTGAAACACAGCTTTGCAAGTCTTTTGAGACCACATAAAGTACGCCGTCGCGCTGATTGTTCCGTAAAGTTGCTAATTTCATAATTTTATCCCATTTTTGACTTGCTATTTAAAAACGATACATGTGTAATATAATTAGTTACATTTAAAACTATTGCTAATATTGTTTAGACAATTTGTCAATAAACATCTATTAATGTGCTCAAAAGAATCAGGATTCATTAATGTCATGCCATTTAATTTAAAATATTTTCTGCCTTATCGATTGCGAATTCTATATGTCACTATTACACATACTTTTTCTCCCATTTACATTAAACAGTTTGATTTAACGCCGTCTGAATGGCGAATATTGGCAAGTTTGGCGCAATTTGGTCAAGTCACGGCAAAAACTTTAGGCACTCATAGCCGCATGCATAAAACCAAGGTAAGCCGTGCGGTTTGTCAGCTTAATAAGCGCGGGCTGATTACTAAAATTCCAAATGAAAATGACTTGCGTGAAACCTTTTTAGAAATTAGCGACAAAGGCAGCATCATTTATGAAAAACTAGCCTTACAGGCTGAAGAATTTGACAATCAAATGATGTCTTGCCTTAACAAACAAGAACAGCAACAATTTACAGAAATCATTGATAAGTTGCAACAACATGCAGAGACTAATTTTACAGAATAAAGAGAAAACAATATGGCAGATGCAATGAAACTTTACGGCTATTTTAGGAGCAGCACAAGCTATCGTGTGCGGATATTGGTAGGCCTTAAATCGCTTAATGTTCAGCATGTCGAGGTGGATTTAATCAAAAATGGTGGGCAACATAAACATGCAAACTTTCTTGCAATGAACCCGCAAGGTTTATTGCCTGTGTTAGAGTTGCCAAATGGCCAAATACTAACGCAGTCACCCGCAATTATGGAATATTTGGATGAAGCCTATCCAAATAAAAAAATGTTGCCCGAAGCGGCAATTGACCGCGCAAAGGTGCGCGCGATGATGAGTTTAGTGGCATGTGAAATTCATCCACTTAACAATTTAAGGGTGTTGAATTATTTGAAAGGCGAGCTTCATCATAGCCAAGATGAGACAGATATCTGGTATCGCCATTGGGTAAAAAATGGGTTTCATGCGTTAGAACAAATGGTTGGTGATGGCGGCTATTGTTATGGCAGCACACTTAGCATGGCAGATATTTACCTTATACCCCAACTTTATAATGCAAGGCGGTTTAATTTAGACATGGCCCCCTACCCAAAACTGGTAAAAATCGGTGATAAATGCAAAAAGATACCCGCCTTTATTGCTGCACATCCTAAAATGGTAAAAGACAATAACTAGTAATCACCAATGATGTTGCTAAAAATTACAGAGGTTTTTTGCTGAAATTCACGCAAAGTTTGCTGCAAAAATGCCAAATCTGGGCTATTGGATAAAGCCAATAATAGCCGGACTAAACCGTCTGGCACATCAGCTGGGTTCAAATCACCAACAATGGTTAATCGAATGGTTTGCAAAATTTCAGAATAAAGCTTTAATGCATCAGAAAGCGTTTCAAACTGATCTTGATTCAATAAATCTTTCTCACGCATCGCGCACATCGATGCCATCGTGCTTACTTGTAAAATCTCAGGATATTTAGCTGCATGGCATAAGCCTAAATATTGTATAATGAACTCAATATCAATAAGCCCGCCTTTTATAGCTTTTATCGACCATATATTATCGGTTTTCTTTTCATCATTTATGCGTTTTCGCATGTCACGCACTTGTTGTTTTATAGCCCCTTCATCTCGGTTCTGTTGTAAAATACTGGCAATGGATTTTTCAACTTTGCCCGCAAGCTTAATATCACCTGTCACAACGCGTGCACGCGTAAGCGCTTGATGTTCCCAAACCCAGGCATCATTTATTTGATATTTTTTGAACCCTTCAAAATGGGTCGCAACAGGGCCAGCACGGCCCGAAGGGCGCAAGCGCATATCAACCTCAAATAACGCGCCCTCTGCGGTAGGAACCGTTAAGGCGGCGATTAGGTTTTGAGTTAACTTAGCAAACCAAACACTAGCACCAAGCGGTTTGCGACCATTTGATAATGCATCGTCATCATCCATATCGTAAATGACAATCAAATCTAAATCCGAGGTAAAAGTCATTTCTTGTGAGCCTAATTTACCCATTGCCAAAATGATATATTCATCAGGGAACATACCAAAACGTCGCTCTGTTTCTTGACGCGCTACTAAAAGCATGGTTTCAATAATACAATCGGCCAAATTACTATAAGCGAGCGCTACGTCATGGCCATCGGTAATTTGAGAAATCTGATGTACACCAATTTGAAACTGGGCTTCTTGACCAAATATTCGGGCACAATCAAGCTTTTCCTCATAGGTTTCAATATTCTTCATCGCCCTTTTAAGCAAACTTTGATATTCCTGCTTATCTGGCAAATCACGCATAAACCTTGGATTAATTACTGCATCAAATAATTGACTTTTATTGGACAATTGGTTGGCTAACCTTGGCGCTGTGGTCAAAATATTGACGAATAATTTAAACAGCCCACTATTATTTAAAAACATTGAAAATAATTGCACCCCAGCAGGCAGACCCTGTAAAAAGCGATCAAACGCCAAAAGTGCATTGTCAGGATGATAGGCTTTTGACATTTCTTGTAAAATCGTTGGCAACATTTCAGTGACAAGAGAGCGGGTTCTAGATGTACGCAGACAAGCGTAACGCCCAAAATGCCATTGTCTAATAATGTCAGATGCACGTTTTGGAAATTCATAGCCCAAGTTTGATAATGTGTTTAAAGTTGCCTCATCATGCTCACTGCCTGTAAAAACCAAATTGCCTATTTCGGCATTCAGTTCTGGTGCATGTTCAAACAAAGCTGCGTAATGTTCTTGAACTTTATTTAAACAAGCCAGCATATCCTTGCGAAACCCGTCTAATGACTGATAACCGCAAAAACCTGCAAAATCTTCAAGTTTAGTAATGTCATTTGGCAAAGTTTGCGTTTGTTCATCATTGAGCATTTGTAATCGATGCTCAATCTTACGCAAATAAATGTAACATTCTTTCATATCAACCGCAACTTGAGGCAAAATCCATTGAGCATAAGACAGGCGATCCAGCATTTCCAACGTACCAAAATGCCGCAATTCTGGTTGACGTCCACCAGCGATAAGCTGTTGTGTTTGCACAAAAAATTCTATCTCACGAATACCACCACGGCCAAGTTTTATATTGTGTCCATCAACCTTTATTTCAGCGTGACCTTTATGAATGTGGATTTGACGCTTCATCGCATGAACATCACGGATTGAAGCAAAATCAAGATATTTACGCCAAATAAATGGATTAAGCTGCTTTAAAAACTCAGCACCTAATGTTTGATCACCCGCACATATTCGCGCCTTAATCATTGCCGCGCGTTCCCAATTTTGTCCAATTGACTCATAATATCCAAGGGCAGCTTGGTAGCTCATTGCAATTTGGGTTGCCCCAGGGTCTGGCCGCAAACGCAAATCAACTCGAAACACATAACCAAACTCATTGCGTTCTTGGATAATTTTGACCATTTTTTTGATCAATCTAATGGCAAATTTATAAGGGTCTTTGCCGCCAGTGACTGAAAAATTTTCTGGGTCAAAAAATACAATCAGGTCTATATCCGATGAATAATTCAGCTCAAACGCCCCATGTTTACCCATTGCAATAACAAACAAACCACAGTTTTTAGTAACATGAACCATATCATCACTAGCAAACTTGCCATCCAATATTGCTTGTTTGAACAAATGAGACAATGTAACTTCAATTGCAAGGTCGGCAAAACGACTAAGCATGTCGGTAATTTCTGCTTGGTTTAAAAGGCCAGCCATATCCCATAATGCCAAACATAATGCAACTTTTTGTTTGGAGATGCGTAATAGTTGCATAATCTCTTCATCACGCTTCGCCTCATTGGCATTTTTGACCATTTCTGCAATCAATTCAGCATAGAAAGCATCGGGTGAGCTATTTAATGCCTGCAAAGTAAAACTCGGGTAGCGCCTTATAATTGCCGATAAAAAAGGCGAGGTTACAAGAATAATATTGAAAAGTCGGCGCAGTGAGGTCTCTGGTTTCAGCAACTCATAGTTGAGACCTTCAGCGATGAATATTTGTTCCAAATCTGCAAATAGTTCGGTAGATTTTTGAAAGTCAATTGGTTCAGGATAATTGATACTATTTGCAGAATTTATGACCATCGGATATCCCATTATTGTTGATTTTTACCCATTTTTCTAAAGTAGAAAAAAGCCAACAGAAAAGCTAGTGCTAAAAAAATTATTGGGGTGAGCCATAAAAATGATGTTTGCTGATTAAAAAGCGGCTTTAGTAATACAAATTCTCCGTAACGCTCAACCAAGTATATTTTAACCGCTTCATCAGAGTTACCATCTAATATCAGCTCTCTAATTAATATCTTAAGATCAACAGCTAAATCCGCATCACTGGATGCAATCGACTGATTTTGACAAACCAAACATCTTATTTCCAGTGCTAATTGTTGAGCACGCTCTTCAAGCAACGGATCGCTCAGCGGTACAATTTGTTGAGCGAATACTGGCGATGTAATCATTAAAAACACCGCTAATAACTTTGATTTAACGCTCAACATCCACTGCTTCTCCTAATTGCGGTTTTTACGCAAATTGACTTGCCGCGACTTTCTATCGATCAATGAAATAAATCCACCAAGCATCATCAATAATGGCCCAAGCCAGATAAAAACTACCAATGGATTATAATATGCCCGCAATTGAACCCGATTATTTTCAGCCAGTTGGCCAAAAGCAATATAAATTTGACCAAATAAACTGTTATAAAGCCCCACTTCCGTAGTAGGACTTGAACGTTTTAAATATCTACGTTTTTCCGTGCTAATCAAGCTTAAATCTTTGCCATTTTTTGACAACATAAAATTGCCAACAATTGCATTATAATTACTACCTAACTGATTTTCTACAGTCATAAACTCAAGTTCATAACCCATAATCTGCATTTTATCGCCGACCGTCATATCTTGAATATTTTCTACACGCCAAGCACTCATTGCCGCCAAGCCCAACACCATAATACCAATACCCATATGGGCAAACATCATCGCGAATTTTGCGGCACGCAACCTAATCAATCGGCCAAGCGCCAAATGCCATTCTATCTGCCCAAAACGTGCAGAATGTAATAATTCCCATATTGCACCGTAAATAAGCCAAATGCCTAATAATATTGCTGCCCATGCAAGAACGCCACTATGCCCGCTTATATAAAGACTAAACAGCATGGTGGCGAAGCTTAACAAAAACACCCATAATAAAGGCCGCATTGCAGATAACAAGTCCGCCTTTTTCCAGTTGATCATCGCACCAAGTGGCAATAAAATTAATAACGGTACACCAAGTGGGATAAAGGTTTGGTTGAAAAATGGCGCACCAACGGATATTTTGTTTGCGCCAATTGCGTCGATTAATAAAGGGTATAATGTGCCAACAAACACCGTAACCAGCATTACAGAAATTAACAAGTTATTGAGTAACAAGGCACCTTCACGGCTGATCGGAGCAAATATGCCTTTGCGTTTTATATTGCTTGCATTCAGTGCATAAAGTGTGAATGCGCCGCCCATAAAAAAGGTCAATATCGCTAAAATCACCAGCCCACGCGCTGGGTCTACGGCAAAAGCATGTACAGAGGTTAATATACCAGATCTAACAATAAAAGTACCTAAAAGGCTTAAACCAAATGCAATGATTGCAAGTAATATGGTCCAACTACCAAGTGCGCCGCGCTTTTCCATCACAATTGCGCTATGCAATAAAGCCGTTGCTGCAAGCCATGGCATTAAAGATGCATTTTCAACAGGGTCCCAGAACCAAAAGCCGCCCCAACCAAGTTCATAATATGCCCAATAAGAGCCCAGCGCAATGCCTCCAGTAAGGCATGACCATGCAAATAATGTCCACGGCCGCACCCATCTTGCCCATTGCTCATCAACCTTTGCTGTCAATAATGCAGCCACTGCAAATGAAAATGGAATAGATAGACCAACATAGCCAAAATAAAGTAACGGAGGGTGAATGGCCAGCGCCCAATCTTGCAATAATGGGTTGAGGTTATTGCCTTCTAGTGGAATATCAGCCAAACGTTCAAACGGGTTGGATGTAAATATAATGAAACCAGTGAATGCAGCTGCTAACATGGATTGAATGGATAAGGTTACAGAAGCAAATTTAACCTCAAGCTTTTTACCAAAGGCCGCCAAAGCTGCACCAAGCAATGAAATAATTAAAACAAACAACAATATAGAGCCTTCATGATTGCCCCAAGTTGCTGCCAATTTATAAAAAAGTGGTTTTTGCGAATGTGAATGTGAGTATATAATGTGGAGCGAAAAATCAGAATTAGCAAATAGAATCAATAGAGCCGAAAAGCTAAAAAACAACATAATTGCTTGCAATATGGCGGCACGTGTTGTTGTTTTTATTATCAATGGATGAATATTATTTGTTAAAAACAATGGCAGCAGACCTATCACCATCTGAAACGATGCGATGGTAAACGCCAAGATTAGGGTAAAATGTCCAACTTCAGCTAGCATCTATTTTTTTTCATCCATTGTTTTTATTGGTATATTTTTCATGCTGTCTGCAACCTCTTTTGGCATATAATTTTCATCATGCTTGGCCAGCAACAAATCTGCATTAAATTGTTTGTTCTGATCTAGATAACCTTCAAGAACAACCCCCTGCCCCTCCTTAAATAAATCAGGAACAACCCCCATATAGCTGATGTTTAATTCTGTTTCATAATCAGTAATGGTAAAGTTTAACTGCTTGCCTTGGCGCTTAACGCTGCCTTTTACAACCATTCCGCCAAGGCGCAATCGTTTTTGGGAATCTAAACTCTGCCTGACAATTTCAGTTGGCGTTTTAAAAAAAGAAATGCCATCTTGCATGGCTGATAATATAAGGCCAATTGCGAGCGCTAACAAAGCAATGCCCACAAATACAAAAATAAACCTTTGTTGTTTTCTAGTCATTTATTGGCCTTCCACTACTTTTAAACCGTTTAAAATACGTTTTAATGGCTCAATTTGCTCATTCGAATAATCATGAGATGCTATAAATTCCAACAATTTTTGTTCAGCCTCATCACTGTTTTGCATATTATGCAACATGAGCGCATAGAAATACATAGCTTCTATATTATCTGGAGATTTCTCATGCGCCTTAGTGAAGGACACTTTGCTCATTGGGCCAAATGAACCATTATTCAGCATTAAATCCGCTTTGCCTAAACCAAGCCAGTTTTTACTATTGCTCTTACCGTATTTTATAGCGTTGGCATAAGCGTTAAAGGCCTTTTTAGGCTTATTTATACGCCAATATGTTGGCGCTATCACCTGCCAGCCCTCAGCATCCTGAGGCTTTTTGGCTAAATGGTTTTCAATTTCATCAATCATTGCAGATAGTTTGCTGTCAATAACTGGCTCTTGAGGTGCCACCAATAATGTAGGTGAACCAATAAATGCATAGAGACCAATTGACCCCCCCGCCAAACCTGTCGCTAAAAACATAACCAATAATTTCACTTTAAGCGGATATGGTGGCTCTACCTTAGTGATGGTTGAAATAAGCGGGATTGAGAGAAATGCAAAGGCTGACAATGTCAAAATACAGATGAATATCCAAAAAATAAATTGCATCATTAAGCACCCACTAATATTAAGACTTTTATAAGCAATTTTTTATCAAATGCAACTTAGCAAATTGTATCTATGTGCTAGTTATACATTTTAGTGTTGTTTAGTAGCATAATGCAGTTTACTCCATCTATGCTACATTTTCACTTCTAATCGCTAGAGTGCCGCTCTTATAATAAACCGATGCCTGATCTTCATCTTTTATAATTTTCAACATTTCCGTTGCGATTTCTAGATATTTAAGTAAAATTTGCTGATTCTGATGGCTCTCTTTACGCATCGTATCTACAATAGATACCGATAACACTTCTATAAACTGCATAACAGTCTTATAACTTTCATTATAAATTGCATTGCATGATGTGGCAGCAATAAAGTTTTTAACACCATGAAATACAATCAGGCTATCATATAACTTATTAATTTCCATTTGGTCAGGTGCACTCGCAATTACACCATTTCTAACCGTTTGATAGTTGCCCAATACTTGTTTAATAAGCCTTGGACAGGTTACAATATCTTTACTTAACGTAGAGGATGCCGTTTTCCTTAAATCTATTATTTTTTTGCCCCAACTACTAATTGGCGAAACATCAAATTCCCTCTCAAAACCCAAAACAATTTTAGCATAACTGGTATATTGGTAAAGCCGTTGCTTACCCGGCTCTGATGATTTTTTCGGGTCACTAAAGTTATTCGCATATATTTCAGCATTAAATATAAGAATCTCTCCAATAACCGAAAGATCACATTTTGAAGCAGCTGAAGCATCGTCAATTCTATAATATTTTTGAATGATACGTAGCGCATGTTCTGGACGTTTGAGTTGGCTTATCAATAATGTAACATAAAATGGCAATAATTTGGCATCTTGTTGTTTTACGTTTATAAACTCTTCCGTCATGCTAACCAAAGAGTTGCCGTTTAATTCTACAATTTCATTTGAAAGATATTTAGTCGCTTTTTCTATTGCAGGGATATTTTGAAGGTAATAACACAATTCTTCGGCATCTTGTGCCGCAATATCATCACCAATCAACATTACAAAGCGCCGCCAATCCCGATCATTCTGTTTAAAGATACTAATTGATTCTTCCAGTTTTTGACCAACCAAACGATTAAATTCATTAATAATGGTCTTAGCTTTTTTTATTTCCTTTTGCTTAACCGCAAGATTAAATGATGCTTCAAATTGTTTCACTTCTTCTGATAACAAATTAGACTGGATATAAGCCCATATCTTATTCATTGAATGTCGTGAGACGCAGCCATCTTGTTTATGAGTAGGGTCACCAGTAAATAGCAGTTTTTCAAAAGGTAGAAAGAAATACCGTTGTATATTAAAGGATTTCTTTCTAACTTCCATTACTTCTTTGTCTAATTCTCCGAGTGTTTTTTTCGCAAATTTAGCAATGCGCATCAATTGTTGTTTTTCAACATCATCGTCAGACAAGTTCTCAATCTCATTTAATATATATTTCAATGCTTCTGGAGGAAGCGTCGAAATTTTATTAAACATGTTTGGATTTAAAAACTTCTTTATATCCATGACTGATCTACCCACATAATACTACTACCAACAACTAATTTTACTTTTCCCAAAGCATATAAACTTTTGATTAATAATTCACTAAATCATAAGATTAATTACAATAATGCAGCCATGATCGCCCATGTTCAATTGTCTATGCCAAGGGCAGCCATAATTCTACTTTTAAACCGCCCAACTTCCCTTGGCTCAATTGAAACTCTCCATTATAGAGCTGCACTAATTCTTTAACAATTGACAAACCTAGGCCTGAGCCTGCAACATTCTCATCAATTCGATGCCCACGTTTAATTATTTTTTTCAGTTCCATATCAGGTATATTGCGGCCATCATCTTCAACACATATATACAATTGCTTGATATTATTAGTATTTTCATCTTCTGAAACATTAATATCAATTTGACCTTCACACCATTTAAACGCATTATCTAAAATATTTCCGATCAATTCTTCTAAGTCTTGATGTTCACCATAAAAGCATAATTGATCATTGATGGTCGAATTGACAACAACCTTTTTCTCAAAATTTATCTTTTCTAAGACACTAATAATTGACAAAACAACTGGCGATACCAATATTTTTGTGGCAACCGTGTCCAGACTTGCCACCATCCGAGCTCTATTTAAATGGTGGGTAATTTGATCATTCATGATACTTACTTGTTCATATGTCAGTTTTGATACATCATCAAACTTGTTTTCACTGGCATTCATCAGCACGGAAATTGGTGTTTTCAACGCATGAGCCAAATTACCAACATGAGTTCGCGCGCGTTCAATGACCGTTTTATTAGCATTTATCAGGTTGTTTATTTCATCAGCAACCGGCATAATCTCGACTGGCAACCCCCCTTCAATCTCACTGCCTTCACCAATCCTAATTTTCGCTAAATAATTTTTTAGGCTGGTTAATGGCTTTAAAACAAATCGCAATTGGAAAAATGTGCCCAAAGTTAAACCAGCAACCAAAAGTGAAAGTCCAATGGCAATCATGCTATAAAATGATCTAATCTCTTGTTTCAAAATCTCAGAATGACCAGAAACAATAAACAGCAGTTGATAGTCAAGTTCCGGAAAAGAGACATGTTGACCATAAACTCTTATAGGCTCTTTAACAGGACCATCCAAATAGGCTTTGAATATCCTATCTGGCAAATTGACTAATTGATCTTTATGTGCGAGCGATAATCGCGAATAAAGCGATGTTTTATCCAATGACTTTGACTGAAAAATAATTTTTTGTTGTCTGGTTTCTATTATTTGCCAATACCAGCCAGAATATAAATTTGTATATTGTAAAGATGAATGCTCTAATTTAAGCAGCAATTGTCCATCGATCACTTTTGTCGCGCCAACCAATTCGGTAATGGTTGCCTGCAAGCGGCTATCAAACTGCTTTTCTATTGATAAGCTAAAAACTATCGATAAAAACAAGCCAGTCGTTAAAGTCAGTAATATACTGCCTATCAAAGTTGAAACTAATAAACGCTGACGAATAGAGACCACTTACTCACCTTCGCTAATTAGCTGATACCCTAATCCGCGGACCGTCTGCAAGATATTTATGGATAATTTTTTTCTAATACGGCCTATAAAAACTTCGACAGTATTAGAGTCACGGTCAAAATCTTGGTCATATAAATGCTCAACAAGTTCCGTTCTAGAGATTACCCGGCCTTGATGATGCAACATATAAGATAATAACCTAAATTCTAAAGAAGTTAACTTCACAGGCATGTCATTAACAAAAATTCGAGACGTTTTGGTATCTAACGTTAATTTTCCGCAACTGATTTCGCTTGAAGCATGGCCAGCAGCTCGGCGAATTAATGCCCTTAAGCGGGCTAATAATTCTTCCATATGAAATGGCTTGGCGACATAGTCATCAGCACCCGCGT
>JADGDI010000077.1 GCA_016744975.1 Hyphomicrobiales bacterium
CACTGGCAACAAACGGAAATTGGCCTACTTTATATTCAATACCTGCTGCTTGAAGTTGTTCCTCAGTCTGGCCTACCCAAGCGATTTCGGGATGCGTATAAATAACCCAAGGTACTGTTTCATATGACATTTCACTTTTTTGGCCCGCTAAGCGTTCTGCTACCATAACGCCTTCTTCCGAACCTTTGTGTGCTAACATGGGGCCGCCAATCACATCGCCTATAGCATAAATGCCGGGTACTGACGTTTGACGGTGTTCATCCACTTGGATAAAGCCACGTTCATTGATTTGAATACCGATCGCGTTTTGACTAGGCGTTTCAATTGTAATGTCCTCAGGAATGTCAAAATTCACAGGATGGGAAAAACCCAAGGTAAGGTTAAGTACTGAGCCTTGTATTTGAGCACGATAGCCCACACCGACTAAAGTGAGTTTTTTCTGAAAACCTTTCGTAACTCCTTGCACCATATTATTAATCAAGGCTCGTGTCGTACCTGCCAACGCTTTTGCAGCTATGCTATTAGTTAATGGTGCAAAGGTTAAAACATTATCTGTCAATTTAACTTTAACTTCTTTATGGAGGAACTGTTCTAAGCTACCTTGATGGCCTTTTATTTTAATCGCATGAGGTTGCAAGGTTACTTCAACTCCCTCCGGTATAGGAATAGGATTTTTGGCAATTCTTGACATATCTAATATCAACACCTTAATAAATACTAATGTGAATGAAATCTTGATTAATCAAAATCTTTAAAAATCTAATCTGCCCATCAATAGCTTGCAAGTTAATAAGCATTTCGGGCAATTCATAATATTGATACACCGTTTTGGGTGCAACAGGCTTAGCAACAGCGCCATCTTCTTGCACCACTTCAGCATCAAACAAACCCATAAAATAAGCACCAGCACCACCGCCGATTACCAAAAGCAATACAACGCCTATAATAATGAATAATTTCTTCTTACTGCCTTTTTTTTCAGGGACCGCATCATCGCCAGCAGTTTCCTCAACATCGCCTTCATTATCCGCCATAAAATCACATTCTTTTAAAATTCCGCTATGCCTTTATGACAGATTCGCCCAAAGCGCACATACATTTCATTCTATTCTTACAATTTTTATGGTTAATTAAACTTTAACTTTTTAGTAAATAGGCAATTTTTACCCTGCAATATTTACCCTTTATAAAGGTTTCTAATTCTTATTTTTTTATAAGACACTGAAATATATAAGTTTAATTAGTTGGCATGACTTGTGCAATTCAACAGCCAATAGACAAAAAATTGTCAAAATAAACAAATAAATTATTTGAGCTGAAAATGAATAACGCAATACGAATCGGAATTTCACAACAAGTTGCCCTTAAGCGACAGCTAAATACAGTCGCCAACAATTTGGCCAATATGAGTACAGCAGGTTTTAAGTCCGAAGATTTAATGTTCAAAGAGCATATTATGCCAGTAGCGAGAATGAAAAATCATAATTTAAATTCAAATAAAATATCCTATGTTTCTGACGCCAATTTAATGCGTGACTTCAGATCTGGCAGCATGGAGGTTACTGACAATCCGTTAGATGTTGCAATTCATGGCAAAGGTTGGTTTGCAATTCAAACTGAAACAGGCGAGCATTTCACCAGAGATGGTCACTTTTCACTAAACGGCGAAGGCCAATTGGTTAACTTAAATGGGCAAGCAGTCCTCTCAACGGGCGGTCCTATCAACTTCTCGCAAAATGAAACAGATATCACAATCGCCAAAGATGGTACAATTTCAACAAATATCGGCGTAAAAGGTAAATTACGTATTGTCGGTTTTGAAGAAGAGCGCTTACTTAAAAAAGAAGGCGATAATCAATTCAGTACAACTCAAGAGCCAACCAATCTTGAATTTGTTAATATCGCACAAGGCATGATCGAAAAATCAAATGTTGAGCCTGTCATACAAATGACAAAGATGATCGAAATTCAACGGGCATATGAGCGCAGCTCAAATATGCTTAAACGCATGGCCGAAATGAAATCAGAAGCCATAAACAAACTCGCACGGGTTGCAAGTTAACCCATTTAATTTGCCCCCCCCATTTTTGGGTAAGTTCAAAAATACGTTAGGAATAAACATGAAATCACTACACACAGCTTCAACTGGTATGATGGCACAACAACTGAATGTTGAGGTTATTTCCAATAACATCGCCAACATGAGAACAACGGGTTTCAAACGCCAACGTGCTGAATTTCAAGATTTATTATATCAAAACTTGCGCCGCCAAGGCTCAAGTACTTCCAACTCAGGTACCGTCGTTCCATCAGGCATTCAAGTCGGTGTAGGTGTTAAAACTGGCGCAACTTATCGCATCATGTCACAAGGTAGCCTAGCATTCACCGAAAAAAAACTTGACGTCGCAATTAGAGGCGAAGGGTTTTTCCAAGTAGAAATGCCAAACGGTCAAACCGCATATACCAGAGATGGCACATTCGAGCGTGATGCAGAAGGCAATGTTGTAACATTAGACGGCTATAAACTGGTTCCCAATATCGTTATTCCCAATAATACCCGCGACATCTCAATCGGTAAAAACGGTGTGGTAGAGGTGTTTATTGATGAAAATACAACACCCATTAATGTCGGACAAATAACCCTAGGTCGTTTTGCAAACAAAGCCGGTCTTGAAGCAATTGGTGATAATCTTTTACTAGAAACCCCCTCTTCAGGTCCCGTGAATGTCGCACAAGCAACCAGCACAGGTACAGGCAGTATTTTACAAAATTTTGTTGAGCAGTCTAACGTTAATTCAGTGCAAGAGATTTCAGACCTAATTACCGCACAAAGAGCATATGAAATGAACTCAAAAGTCATCACAGTATCTGATGAAATGATGTCAATAACTGCCCGTCTAAAATAATAAAGTAACTCCTTTAAAGAATATAATGTAATGACCCAAAATTTTAATCTTAAAACCATCATTAAAGCTCTGATTTGTTTAATCATTAGCGGGTTTATATTATCTAGCATTGGCAAAGCCGAAAAGTTAATATCCGATAAAATTGAGGTCAATAGCAGCATTATTCATCTCGGTGATATTTTTGATGTAACCCCGATATTAGCCGACGAAAAACTATTCCAAGCCCCTCCTCTGGGCCGCACCGCAATTCTGCCAATTAACTCACTTCTAAAAATCGCTAACAAATATGAACTTAACTGGAAAAATGAAGCACAAATTGCCCAAATTACCATTACCCGCAAAACCAAAACCATTGATGCAGACCTAATCAAAAAAATCATCAGTCAACATGCCGTTAATGCCCAACATATCGCCAACGCAACAGGCAATACGCGCATTAACCTACATGACGAATTTAATACCATCATTATTGCAATGAACGAATTTGGCAATTTCAACATATCCAACTTCACCTATAGACCCGTTAGCGACCGCTTTACCGCCAAAATTGAATATGTAAAAAACAATCAACGCCGCCATTTAAACATTTCTGGTTCTATCGAGAATATGGTGCGCATTCCAGTATTTGCAAATAATATCAAGCGTAATCAAGTCATCAAAACTTCTGACATTAAATACATTCAAATCAACCACCGTCAAATTGCGGCCAATGTCGTCTTAACCCCCCAAGAAGTGGTTGGTAAAGCCGCAAAAAACAATATTAGAGCCCAGCAACCAATTTCTGCTCATTTGTTAAAATTCCCCGATTTAATAAAACAAAACACGGTTATTAATTTAAAGTTCAATCATGGCCGCATTCAGTTATCGTTAAAAGCACGTGCATTAACTGCAGGTGCAAAAGGTGCGCTCATAAAAGTAATGAATTTAAAATCTGGCAAACAAATTGACGCCATTGTAACTGGCAAAGATCAGGCAATGACAATCAGTACAAACAATAAAACTGCAATAAAACTAGCAGTTTCAAAATAACCCAATAGGCTGAATAATGACCCATAAACCTTACAAAATCATCGCTTTATTGCTTAGTGTTTCCGTATTAACAGGCTGTAGCGCTGTAGACAGACTTAAAAATATCGGCCAACCACCACCACTTTCTGCTATCGAGAATCCAACTCAAAAAATTGGCTACCGTGCCGTTAAAATGCCAATGCCAACAACAGATAACCGTCATGCAAATAAAGCGTCTTTATGGTCTCAAGGCAGCGGTTCTTTCTTTGAAGACAGCCGCGCGAAGGACGTTGGCGATATTGTAACCATAAATGTTAAAATATCAGACAAAGCAAAAATCGATAATAAAACAACCCGAGGTCGCGCAGCTGACGAGTCATTTGGTGTCGATGCTTTTGGCGGTTTGATAAAAAAATTCGCGAAAGGCCACCCAACTTTTGACCCATCCAATCTAGTCAATTTTGGCAATACCAGCAAAACTGGTGGCAATGGTAGTGTTGACCGTAAAGAGGATCTAGACTTAAAAGTCGCAGCAGTCATCATACAAAAATTACCCAATGGCAATTTGGTTGTTGAAGGCCGTCAAGAGGTGCGAGTAAATTTCGAAGTCCGTGAATTGATCATTACAGGCATCGTCCGCCCGAAAGATATCTTGAGCGACAATACCATAGATTCAAGCCGCATCGCCGAAGCTAGAATCTCATATGGTGGACGTGGTCAAATTACAGACGTCCAGCAACCACGCTATGCCAATCAATTATTGGACATCGTGTTGCCATTCTAACATTAAAAGTTTCAGCCGTGTTTCAATAGAAACACATAAACTCAGCCGCAGGTTAACCCCTGCGGCTTTTTTACTTTAAAACATCTGTAAATGTTTCATGCATCTCTATATACTTTTTCACGCTTTTCATGCTTTTCTTGTGCCTCAAGTGACAAGGTGGCAATAGGCCGTGCATCCAACCGCTTTAAGCTAATTGGGTTTCCTGTATCTTCACAATATCCATATTCACCCGTGTCAATACGGCGCAAAGCAGAATTAATTTTTGAAATTAATTTTCTTTGTCTGTCACGGGTGCGTAATTCAAGCGCGCGATCTGTTTCAGATGACGCACGATCATTCAAATCAGGATGGTGAACATTTTCTTCTTGCATCGAGCTAATGGTCTCTTTGCTTAGCGATAAAATATCACTTTTCCAGTCATTAAGTTTGGCTCTAAAATAAGCTTTTTGCTTATCATTCATGAAGTCTTCATCTGGTGAAGGAATATAACCCTCTTCGATATCTGTACTCATTACGACTCCCCAATATAATTCTCTGCCTCTAAATGCAATATTTAATTCAAATTTGAGGTTAAAATTTTATGCATTTTTCGAGGCGACTATACAGTTAAAGATGCAAAATTTCAAATATAAATCTCAAAGAAATAGAGGTTAATTTACATTAACTATTTCAGTTACTTATTCATTGGTTTTGGTAATATTAGAAAATATTTAACAATTTTCAGTTCAACGTTTTTGCATTTTTGCTAGCTCAACCTGCGCCCGCAGATTAACTTCATCCAAAACATCATTCAACCCTTTATCTTCAAATGAATTGTGAGCCTTATCCGCTAGTTTTGAAAGATTTTGAACTTTTTGCTTAGGAATATGCCCGCTCAGCATACCAATTCGAATCTCTTCAAGCAAACTTAACATCTGCCCAGAGCGCTCAACTGCACTAAATTGTTGCTGTCTTTGCTCACCTTCCTGTAAGGCAACTAAGCTATCAATGCCGGCAACAGGTTGCATCGGCGACAGTGGCGCAGCAACATTAACCTCAGCAGTGTCTTCATCAGCGACAGGTTGAAACCCGCCAGCACCACCGTTCACACTTTTTGTATTTCGTTTTTTACTAACCGAAGATGCACGATTTTGATTGGTAATTCGCATTTTCAACACCCTCATTTCAGTGGCAATTCGACTCGCATATTATAAGGCAATTTTTGCAGTTTGCCAAATCTAGGTCGAAATTAATCGGCAATTTTTGCACACCATAGCCCATCCATACATCTCACAACAAATAAAACTCATTAACCCATCAGATAACCTATTGAAAAATAAGCATAATACATAAAATTAACTTAAACTTAAAACTTGGCATGGTTTTCGCAATAAATAGATTAACAAAATATAGACCTTATATAAAGATTGCGCAAATGGCTGATATAAAAATTTCAAAACCTGTAGTTAGGTTGCTATTTCTTACATTTTTCATGCTAACTAACTTGAATGTTGGCTATGCTGCGTCACGGATTAAAGACATAGTCAATGTCGAAAATATTCGTGCCAATATGCTCATTGGCTATGGCATTGTAGTCGGTCTAAATGGCACAGGCGATAATTTTGGTTCATCCGAATTTACCAAACGTTCAACCCAAACCATGTTTGAAAATTTCAACATCAGTGTGGATGTGGATAAATTAAAGTCCAAAAACATCGCTGCTGTAATGATTACAGCAGAGTTGCCCATTTTTTCCATGAGCGGCACCACCATTGATGTGGTCATTTCGTCGGTTGGCGATGCAAAAAGCCTACAAGGCGGCGTGTTACTTGCAACTAATTTATTAGCCCTAAACGGCGTAGAATATGCGGTTGCCCAAGGGCCCGTATCCATCGGTGGCTACAAAGCCGAAGGCAAAGCCGCCTCCATTACCACCGGCATCCCAACAGTCGGTCGCATCGCAAATGGTGCCATTGTTGAGCGCGAGTTGGATATAGATCTAGCCAGCATGAAAACACTGCGTGTAAGCTTAAAAAATCCAGATTTCACCACGGCAAAACGCATCAGCAAAACCATCAACGCCTTTATGGCTATGCCAATCGCCCAAACATTAAATCCCAATACAATCCAACTAACCCGCCCACGTCAATATAAAGGCTCAATGATCGACCTAATAACTGAAGTTGAACAGTTGCGCATAGAGGTGGATCAGGTTGCAAAAGTTCTAATTGATGAGCAAACAGGGGTTATAGTCATTGGTCACAATGTCCGCGTCAGCCAGGTAGCAATCGCACAAGGTAATTTAACCATTGCAATTACCGAAGCACCACTCATTAGCCAGCCTGCCCCGCTTTCAAATGGCGAAACCAGAGAAGTGCCGCGCACCGAGGTGAGTATCCTTGATGACAGCGAGAAAAATTTAGCCGTATTAGAGAAAAGTATTTCACTAAGTGAATTGGTCGATGGTCTAAATGCATTAGGCGTTGGCCCAAGAGATTTAATCTCCATATTACAGTCCATTAAAGCGCTTGGCGCTCTACAGGCTGAATTGGTGGTAATGTAAGGATATGACAATGAATTCATCAACTGGAAATTTATCAACTGGGAATTTATCATCTGGCGTTTTGGACATAAAGTCAGCCCTTTTTGCTGCAAAGTCACAACAAACAAGCGCCAAGACAGCCGAAACAAATCAGCAGTTTAGGCAATATTTAAACCCAGAAACAGGCAAGCCGCTAGAGCTTTCAGAAACTGATAAAGCCAAAATAGAAAAAACCGCAACCGAGTTTGAAGCTATGTTTCTAAGCAATATGTTAGAGCAAATGTTCAGCGGCATAGAGCTTGAAAAACCATTTGGCGGTGGTAATTCAGAGGGTATTTATCGCTCAATGCTCATCGGCAAATATGCCGAAACCATGGCAGCAGGAGATGGCATCGGTATCGCGTCACAACTCAAAGATACAATGAGCAAAATGCAGTTGGGAATATAATATGCAAAATCAACAACAAAACCCAACGACAAACCAACAGTCCAATCCGCTTCAAACCAATTCGTTAATCCAAAGCCGAACTCAAGCAATGATTTTTTGCACTGATATGCACGAGATACTGGCAAAATTGCAAGACCTACTAAATCAAGAAACATCCCGTTTGCGTGCCAACGACCTAAGTATTTTGTCAATTCTGCATGAAGAAAAGCACCAGTTGATCGAAACTTATGCTTATTTTGCGAACATATTTAAATCTAACAGGCGGGCTTTATCCCAGTTCGCGCCCGATAAATTAGCAAAATTGCGCATGGTTATAGACCAATTTCAAGAATGTTTACGCCGTAATCATCTGGCAATTGATGCCCAACAACAAGTCGCTTTAGGTATAATGGAAACCATCACCAAACATGTGGAAAATCGCCAAAGGCCAACCACTTATGGCAATCCAAACCAACCACAACAGCATGCTCAAAACAATCACTCAACATCACTGGCGCTTAATATTTCAATTTAATTTGCATTTTTGAATCAATTTTTAGCTATTAACTTCACAATAGCATAACAATTCTTCTATATACTAAGCCAATATTCGTGGATGGATATTAAGGTGGGCAATATAGAGGAAAGACTATGTATGCCATCACTTCTGTGTCAAGCAGCGCGATAGAAATCGCCAAAGTGACCAATGAAATTAAAGCCCAACTCCCGAGCTTCAGCAATCGGAGTCCAGATAATGGTTATGCTAAAGAAACCACACAAGCCGTCCCGACACCGGCACCGATAAACACCGCCATTAATGTAGCTGACAAAGTTGAAGCCACAAAGCCAAGCTATAAAAGCGTCGAGCCAAATCGGCAACTATTAAGCAAACCGCAAATGCGCAAAGTCGCCAACTTCAATTTATCTCTAGTTGAGAATAGTGAACAAAATATCTCAAACCGTGATAAGGTTGAGCATGTAGCCCATAAAAACAAAATGGGTAAAGCCCAACATCCAACCAACAATAAAATATTAGAAACCCCATATATGATCGTCGTGGTCAACCAAACCTTATCGCACCTACAACAAAATAATGCCAGTTCCAAAAAGCCCGAGTCTGAAGGCTCAAAACCAGATAAAATCCAGAACTAAGCGGTTAAGCACCTCATAGTCTACTTTTAGCAAATCGAACCAGCATCTAATTGCTGGCTCGATTGCTTTACAATTCATTAACCCAATTAAACAATAATCCATTAACCTACCCACCTAACCCTCTATTAACCGCCTTTAAATACAGTCAATTAACCTTAAAACCTGTTAACCAAAACTATTAAATTTTAATTCACCATTGGCACCTAACCTGTAGCTATTCTGTCAGAAGGTAGAATGTAAAATACCCAGAATGAGGTTGAATATGTCAGTTAATTTGTCCAATGCAGTGCTAAAAAGCCTAAAAGTTAAATCCACATTGTGCACAATTCAATCAAATACCAACATTAATAATAAAAATGTCAATATTGATAAGCTAGTACAAATAAAACAAGTCAAAAACCCCAGCCTATTACAACAAGCCAAAAACATTCAGGCGCTGCAAATCCAGTCACAACAAATTGCAAATTTATTAGAGTTCAAACACCAATCAAATGGTTCAGTTTTGCGTTTATTATAAGCTCATATCAAACTTATCACAAACCAATATGGCGCTCTTTTAGAGCGCTTTTTTTATTCCTAATCTACTTTTTCACCCCCCCTAAACAGCTGTAATTCTTCATTAAACAGTCATTAACCAGTTTCATACATAATTCATAAATTATAAATAAAAACATATACTTAACCCTAATATTCGTTAACCAAAAACCTTTAATTTTGATTCATTTCTTGTGTGTAAAACAATTTCATCCAGTCAGAAAGATTGGTGTTTTTAACATTCCAAGAATTAGGAAATTATTATGTCAGAAGTAACACTATCAAAAGCCGTTCGCCAAAACCTATCAGCAATGCAAAATACTGCAAAAATGATGTCTGATACTCAGAATCGTTTAGCCACAGGTAAAAAGGTTAACTCAGCTTTAGATAACCCAACAAACTTTTTCACTGCATCTGCTTTAGACTCACGTGCATCAGACCTTAACAGTCTTATGGATAATGTGGGTAATGCTGTTCAAACACTAGAAGCTGCCGACAATGGTATTAAAGCCATCCAAAAATTGGTAGAATCTGCCGAAGGTACAGCCAAACAAGCACTACAAGCCGCAAAAGGCGATGTAACAACTGCTGGTGTTAAAGGTTCTATATCTGGTACAGCAACAACCAACACAGTTGCCGATGGTGAAACATTGGTATTCACTGTAGATGGTGGTTCTAACCAAACTGTAACATTTGGTGCAGGTACTCATGGTAGTTTAGATGATATCGCTACGCATATCAACTCAAATACAACTGGTATTGTCGCTTCAACCGATAGTAATGGATATTTGCAAATCGAATCTGAAAATACTGGTGAAGATATTTCAATTGCAAACGGTACAGCAAATGCAACAGATGTAGCCATGACAGCAGGCAACTCTTCAAACGAAGTAACAGAAGTTCGCGCTGATAGCACAACTAGAGATAATCTTGAAACTCAGTTTAAAGAAACTCTAAAGCAAATTGATCAATTGACCAATGACGCTGGTTTTAACGGCAACAATTTCCTAAATGGTGATGACTTAAAAGTTACCTTTAATGAAACTGGTTCAAGCTCTATGACCGTTAAAGGCATTGATGCTTCAGCTTCAGGTCTAGGCCTTTCAGACCCAGCATCTAAAGACTTCCAGGACGATGCAAAGATTGAAGCAGTACTTAAGTCCCTTGGCGGCGCTAAAGAAACATTGCGTTCATCAGCTTCAACTTTTGGTTCTAACCTATCAACTGTGCAAACACGTCAAGATTTCACGTCAAGCATGATTGACACACTAGAAACCGGTGCAGCCAATCTTACTTTGACTGATATGAACCAAGAAGGCGCGAACATGCTTGCTTTGCAAACCCGCTCGCAACTAGCGACCACTGCTTTGTCAATGGCCTCACAAGCTGACCAATCAGTATTGCGTCTGCTTTAATAAGTTTAACCTAAAAATTAAAGCACCATATTTTGGCGGGGCTGCTCATGCAGCTCCGTTTTTTTATGCGCCCGCCTTAAAATAAAAATTATCCAATAAAACCATACAGATAACTTAATTAAAAAAAAGTATACACTATTCTCGCGCAGCATTAACCCAAAATTAAGGTTACCAGAACAATAATATACCCAGTTCAAGAATTGAACACAGCTCACAGAATGTGGGTAATTAGTTAATCTAATAGAATGTCAGAATGACACTCTTTGTAATCCTAGGATAGGAATAGTAATATGATCTCCCTTTCAAGCGCAGTTCGCCGTAATCTACTTACCATGCAAGGTACGTCAGATATGATGGCACAAACACAAACCCGCCTAGCAACCGGTAAACGTGTTAATTCTGCCCTAGACAATCCAACAAATTTTTTCACCGCATCGGCACTAAACTCACGTTCAAGCGATCTAATGCGCCTGCAGGACAGTGTTGGTAATGCTGTGCAAACCATTGAAGCAGCCGATAATGGTATTAAAGCCATTACAAAGTTGGTTGAATCAGCTCAAGGTACTGCTCGCCAAGCGTTACAAGCCGCTAAAGGCGATATAACAACGGCTGGTGTAAAAGGTTCTATATCAGGTACAGCAACAACCAATACAATCGCCGATGGTGAAACATTGGTATTCACTGTAGATGGTGGCGCTAACCAAACCGTAACATTTGGTGCAGGTACTCATGGTAGCCTTGCTGATGTCGCTACTCATATTAATTCAAATACAACTGGCATTGTCGCTTCTACCGATAGTAACGGATACTTGAAAATCGAATCTGAAAATACTGGCGAAGACATTTCAATTGCAAACGGTACAGCAAATGCAACAGATGTAGCCATGACAGCAGGTAACTCTTCAAACGAAGTAACAGAAGTTCGCGCTGATAGTGCAACTCGTCAAACATTAGAAACAGAGTATAACGCGCTTTTAACCCAAATTGATCAGTTAACAGCAGATACAAGCTTTAATGGTAACAATTTTCTTGACGGTGACGATCTTAAAGTTATTTTCAACGAATCTGGTTCAAGTTCATTGACCATTAAGGGTGTTGATACATCCTCTTCTGGCCTCGGTTTAACTGCAAATGCTTCACAAGACTTCCAAGACAATGCTAAAATCGAAGCGGTGTTAGGCAAACTTGATGCCGCAACCACAACATTACGCTCCAATGCTTCAACCTTTGGTTCAAACCTTTCAACCGTGCAAACCCGTAAAGATTTCACCAAGAATATGATCAACACACTAGAAACTGGTGCTGCAAATCTAACCCTTGCTGATATTAATAAAGAAGGTGCAAATATGTTAGCACTTCAAACCCGCCAACAACTTTCTACAACCGCCTTGTCAATGGCCTCACAAGCTGACCAAGCCGTACTTAGATTATTCTAAAACACACACTTATACACAATATAATTGGGGTCTCATTTTTGAGGCCCCTTTTTTTCGCCAAGCGCCCTCACCCAAGCC
>JADGDI010000078.1 GCA_016744975.1 Hyphomicrobiales bacterium
CATCAGAACAAGCCTACCAAATAATGTTAACCGTTCATAATAAAGGCGTTGGCATATGTGGTATTTACCCGTTTGAAATTGCCGAAATGAAAGTTCACGAAGTTTTATTGTTGGCAGAGTCCGAGGAGTTCCCTTTGCAATGCATAATGGAAATTGAATAAGTCAGTTATTTTTAGTTTATCACAAATCACTTCATTGAGATTTTGAAAAAAATTCTTACACTTATATATTGAGGCAAATATTAAAGTTGAAATAAATATTAAAGCGAGGTTTGTATGACGGCATTTTCGTTAAGTTTAGAGAAAACAATCCATGATGCATTGGCATTGGCGTTAAAATATAAGCATGAATATGTGACTTTAGAGCATTTGTTAATGGTGCTGTTGTCCGAACAAGATGCAGTCGCTGTGTTATTTGCATGTGATGCTGATTTTGCAGTATTGCGTAAAAACCTAACTCAATATATTGAAGATGAGCTAGATGACATTTTGATGAAAGGCGAGGGTGATAGCCAGCCAACGGCCGCGTTTCACCGGGTGTTACAGCGTGCAATTATTCAGGTTCAATCTACAGGCCAAGATGAAGTAACTGGGGCTACCGTATTGGTGTCACTATTTTCAGAGCAAGACTGTCATGCGGTGTATTTTCTTGAAAAGCAAAATATTACCCGCTTGGATGTGGTTAAATTTATATCACATGGCATAGCAAAACGCCCAGAACTAAGTGAAGAAATGATCATAAAAGGTAGTGATTCTGAACAAGCTCGCCAAGATGGTGATGAAGATATAAAACGTGATAAGAAAAAGTCACCATTAAGTGAGTTTTGTGTCAATTTAAATATTCTAGCACAAGAAGGTAAGATTGACCCACTGATTGGTCGTGAAACAGAAGTGAAGCGGATGATGCAAATCATTTGTCGCCGCCGTAAAAATAACCCACTTTTAGTTGGTGATCCAGGTGTTGGTAAAACAGCAATTGCTGAGGGGTTAGCAAAGTTAATTATTGACGGTGAAGTGCCCGAAATATTAGCAAGTTCAACGATATATCAATTGGATATGGGCGCATTACTAGCTGGGACGCGTTTTAGAGGTGATTTTGAAGAACGTCTTAAAGCCGTGGTTGCTGCAATTAAAGAAAAAGAAAACGCTATTTTGTTTGTTGATGAAATACATACAATCATTGGCGCGGGCTCAACCTCTGGCGGGTCTATGGACGCTTCAAACCTACTAAAGCCTGCTCTTCAAAAGGGTGAACTTAAATGTATCGGTTCAACCACTTTTAAAGAATATCGCCAGCATTTTGAAAAAGATGCAGCTTTGGTGCGACGCTTTCAAAAAATAGATGTGAAAGAGCCATCCGTTTCGGACAGTATTAGTATATTAAAAGGTCTACGTACTTATTTTGAAGATTTCCATAAAATTAAATTTAGTGATGAGGCACTTGTTGCTGCTGTTGAACTTTCTGATCGTTATATGCAAGATAAAAAGCTACCCGATAAAGCTATTGATGTCATTGATGAATCGGCCGCGGCACAGACGATTATAGATGTCAAAAAACGTAAAAAAATCATTGGCATTAAGGAAATTGAACAAGTATTTGCCATATTGGCTCGTATACCTGAGAAAAATATTAATAAATCTGATGCTGATCTTTTACGACATTTAGAGAAAAATATGTCACGGGTTGTATTTGGCCAGGATGAAGCTATTGATCAATTGGTTGCGGCAATAAAACTCTCGCGCGCTGGCTTAAGAGAGGTCGGAAAACCGATTGGTAATTATTTATTCACTGGCCCAACTGGTGTTGGTAAAACTGAAGTATGCAAACAATTGGCCAAATTATTAGGGGTTGAGCTATTACGTTTTGACATGTCAGAATATATGGAGGCCCATGCCGTAGCACGCTTAATTGGTGCACCTCCTGGCTATGTTGGTTTTGAACAAGGCGGTTTATTGTCAGATAAAGTAGATCAGTCACCCCATTGCGTTTTGTTGCTCGATGAAATTGAAAAAGCCCATCCAGATATTTATAATATCCTTTTGCAGGTTATGGATTATGGTAAACTTACTGATAATAGTGGAAAGACCATTGACTTTAGCAATGTTATATTGGTGATGACATCCAATGCAGGAGCTAGTGATCTTGAAAAAGAAACCATTGGCTTTAGTCAAACTGCCGACGATTCCAGCAACAATGATGAAGCGATAAAACGTCTATTCACTCCTGAATTTAGAAATAGGTTGGATTCTGTTATCAATTTCGCACCATTGCCTGAAAAAGTAATTAGTAAAGTTGTTGAAAAATTCATCCTTGAGCTTGAAGCACAACTGGCAAACCGTAATGTGACATTATCTTTGACCGATGGCGCTAATAAATGGTTAGCAACCCGCGGATTTGATAGAACAAATGGTGCAAGGCCTTTGGGGAGGGTGATTCAAGAGTTTATCAAAAAGCCATTGGCCGACGAATTGCTATTTGGCAAGCTGAAAAATGGTGGTAAAGTGCGAATTTCGGTTTCTGGTGGTAAAGTAAAAACCTTGGCCTTTTCTATTGATCCTGTGGTTAAGTCTTTACCAGCGCCAGAAAAAACAAAAAAACTAAGCAAGCCTAAAGCACCAGCTTAAACCAGTTAATTTAACAATTGTCGCAAATCTGTTGCCTGCTTGGCTAAAAGTTCAGCATCTGCCATTTCGGTGGCATGATGCTTTATCTTTTCATCATTTTTCATTGGTATCAGATGAAAATGTAAGTGAAATATCGTCTGTCCAGCAATCTCACCGGTTGATTGACGTAATAAAATACCATCGGCTTTGAAATAAACCTGCATAATTTGTGCGATCTTTTGTGCCTTTTTAATTAAATTAGTGAGATCTTCAGGATCGGCATCCAACAGCGATATAGTTTCGCGTTTGGTAACAATGAGTAAATGCCCATTGGTTTGTGGCATGATATCCATGAATGATAATATTTGGTCATCTTCATAGACAGTATGGTTGGGGATTTCGCCGCGAATGATTTTTGCAATTATATTTTGGCGATCATATTGTGTGGGCAAGTCCATTTTGATATCCTATTATTCTAAAAATTATCATAACGCTTTGCGTAAAGCCAATCTAAGCGGGTTAACAATGCCCGTTTGTTGAATTTACTTAATATGCCTAAATATAAATCTCTAGCCCAACTCGTAGTGGGTGGCATATGAAATATTTTAGCATTTTTAACAGCGGTATTTTGAGTTTTAGTGACACGCTGATGGCGGTTTTGTTCAAATTCTCGTAATTGCTGGGCGATTTTATCAGCCGACCAATGGTGCCAATTATGCTGCTGGTTATAAAGGGTATTTGCTAAACATGCGGCATCTTCAATTGCCATTGCAGCACCTTGCGCTTGATAAGGTAGGGTAGGGTGGGCGGCATCACCAACCAATAAAAAACTATCTTTCGCGTTTTGATATTGCGCAAATCCAGCGCATAAGGGCCAAACATTTATATGATCTGTGGCGTCTAGAAGTGTTTGCACCTCAGAATTCCAGCCCTGCATTATTTGCTTTAATTGGGTTAAATTAGCAGGCTGCGCCCAAGTTTTTTGTTTAAATTCACCCTCAGTGAAAACTACCATATTAAGCTTTTGGCCGCTACTAACAGGGTATAATACTATATGTGATTTTTCGGCAAGCCAAACTCGGGTGGTGGTTAAATATTGTTGGTCAAGTTTGCTCGGCTCTATCAAACAACGCCAAGCGATGTGGCCAGAAAATGTAGTTAGGTTTGCAAATTCTAAATTTAATAATGACTTGGTTTTTGACCATACCCCATCCGCAGCAATATATATATCAGCAATATTTTGAACTAATTTCTCACCATGTTGAAAGTATAATACATCTTTTTCAATTTGTACTAACTTATGATTATATTCAATATTAATATTTGCTTGTTGATTGGCATGGTTAAGCAAAACTTGATGTAAATGGGCACGATGAATGACTAAATATGGCGCTCCATAACGATCTTTTGCAAAATCCCCAAGTGGAATATCCGCAATAGATCTGTTGCTTAAGCCATCTGACATTAATATATTATCTGGCGCGATTGCAAATGCTAACAGCTCATCTAGTAAGCCAAGTTTTTGTAAAATATGGGTTGCGTTTGGGCTTAATTGCAAACCAGCACCTTCTTCAGATGCTGTCATAGTCGCTTCAAATAGGCAGATTTCTACAGTTTGATTATTGGTTTTCGCAGCTAAGGAGATGCTGAGTGCTGAAGTTAAACCAGCAATGCCTGCGCCAATTATAGTAATTTTTTTGCAATTTACCTGCATGTGGTTTACTTAATTAATGTTTGCCACAAATGGTCGGATAGGCCATATCGGCAGCCAAGGCTTGGTTAAATTTATAGTGGGTTGAGCAATAAGGGCAGACAATTTCATCCTCTGCGCTCATGTCCAAATATACATGCGGGTGATCATATGGTGGGGTTGCACCAATGCATTCAAAGCTGTGTGAACCAATTTCAACGCTTTCAACACCTGGGTCATTATGAAATTTAGGAATAGAAGTTGTTGCCATTATACACCTATTTATTGATTTGATTCATTGTAAATTAAACCTGCTGGGCGCTTAAAGCAACCGCATTATTATATATTCTTACTTTATATTCTGCTTTGTTTATAAATAAAAATCTTATTTCCAAACTTGCTTAATTTCTGTCATAAATTGATTTAAATCTATTTGGAAAACCTTATGCAACAAAAATTCAACTCAAATGGTGTGGAAATTAATTTTGAAACTGCTGGGGATCCAACCCAGCCAGCAATATTACTGATTCATGGTTTTGGTTCTTCTTATAAAAACAATTGGCAGCAACCTGGCTGGACAGACTTTCTGGTCGAAGCGGGCTATTATGTGGTTATGTTTGATAACCGAGGCCATGGTGCGAGTGAAAAACTATATGTTTCGGCTGATTATGACATCCATAAAATGGCGGATGATGGCTATAATCTAATGAAGCATTTGAAGCTTAAAACCTATGATGTAATGGGTTATTCGATGGGCGCGCGCATATCTGCTTTTTTAGCCATGCAATATCCAAGCTCGGTCAAGCGCGTCATTTTCGGTGGTTTGGGTTATAATATTATTGATGGCACACCATTTGTAGAAGAAATTGCATCAGCATTATTGGCTAAAAGCCTTGATGATGTGCAAAATAAAACAGGCCGTATGTTCCGTATATTTGCCGATCATACAGGCTCGGATAGGCGTGCGTTAGCAGCTTGTATTTTATCACCCAGTAGAGTGATGGCGGTAAAAGATATTAAAACCATTACCCAGCCAATACTTGTGGCGATAGGCAGTGTGGACGATGTGTCTGGAGATGGCGAGCAATTGGTTGGCATTATGCAAAATGCTGAATTTCTATTAATTCCCAAGCGAGATCATATGCGTGCAACGGGCGATAAAGTTTTTAAACAGGGCGCAATTGAATTTTTACAGCGTGAAGTTATATAAAAGCATTGATTCTAATTTGATGCTTATGCTATAAATTATATGTCATACAATTTTGAGTGTTTAAAGTTATAGCCTATGTCATTATTAGAAAAACCCGATGCAGCAATCGCAATTGATCCAATGTGGCAACATATTTGCGATGAAGCGCAGGAGATTCGCGATCATGAGCCAGCGCTTGCAACGTTTATATTTCAGACTATTTTGGCACATGAGCGCTTAGAACTTGCGGTTGCTTATCGTATGGGGCAATTGTTAGGCTCGCCAGATATCCCAGCTTTAATCATTCAGCAAATATTTATCGATGCATTTGATGAAGATGTAAAAATTTGCCAAGCAATTCGTGCTGACATTGCAGCATTTTATGAACGAGACCCTGCGGCGGAACGCTATATTGAGGCGTTGTTATATTTTAAAGGTTTTCAAGCAATTGTCACACACCGTATTTCTAACTGGTTGTTTTTACAGGGCCGTACTGACTTAGCATTTTATCTACAAAGCTGTGCGTCACGGCTTTTTAGTGTTGATATTCACCCAAAGGTTGCAATCGGCAAGGGCGTATTTATGGATCATGCTACTGGTGTGGTGATTGGCGAAACTGCGGTTGTCGAAGATAATGTATCCATATTGCAAGGTGTTACATTGGGCGGAACAGGCAAAGAAGCGGGTGATCGGCATCCTAAAGTGCGCCATGGCGTATTGATTGGCGCAGGTGCAAAAATCCTGGGTAATATCGAGATTGGTCATTGTGTTAGAGTTGGGGCTGGTAGTGTTGTTTTAAAATCAATACCGCCCAATAAAACGGTTGTGGGCGTACCTGCTAAAGTGGTGGGTGAGGCAGGCTGTAGTGAGCCGTCGCATAAGATGGATCAGATTTTTGGTAAATAATGGCTCTTTGGTAAATAATGGCTCTGCTATTTATCGTTTTTGATATATGTTATAAATTGGGGATAATCCGCGTTCGCAATTGATCTTTTAACGATCAATTCTATGATCGGCGCAATTAACTCAAGCTTGGTTTGGAAAAGATATGAATAAGTTAGACATAGAAAAACTACAAAAATATTTACGAAAATTATTTGGCAATGAAACGATTGAAGTGAAATTACGGCTAAGTCAAACTGACAGTGTTGAAGTTTATATTAGCGATGAATATATCGGTTTAATTTATAAAGATGTCGAAGATGGCGAAACTTCTTACGATTTTCAAATGGCGATTTTGGATTTTGATCTTTAATTAGCTTAAAACAATAAAATTAAGCCCTGCTTTTGCAGGGTTTTTTGTGCCATCTCTACGGTTAATAGCTTATTAACAAATTAACCATGTTTGCAAATTCACATGGTTAATATATTGTTAATTTTCCACTTGCGTTTTATACTGGCTTAAATTCATAAGTGGGTATTGAGTATGCATAGTATTTTTGTTTTTGTTTTAATTGTTATTACAGGTTTTATTTGTGCGGGTTTCTTAAACAGCATTTATCAGCTGGTGACCAATCGGGTAATGAGTTTCGACGTCAGTAAAGAGCATGGCATTAGCATGTTACTTAGTATATTGACATTGATATTTGCGGGGCCATTTGTGATTATGCGTAACAGTATCCGTGGTTTTATTATTGAGAAGCGCCACGGTGGTTGGGTTGCTGCAAGCACTGCCATATCCATCTTTTGGAGTTTTATCTCTGGCCTATTCTTAATGAATATTTATTTGACAGCTTTGGCTTAGTAATTTTGACAAGGCTCGACGGTGCTTTTTGATTGTTAATCTATCAATAATGCTTATTATTATCTCAAAAAAGTGAGGTAGTCATGAGCATTTATAGCTTAGCAGGGGTAACACCAAAATTCATCGATAGGCAGAGCTGTTTCATTGCTGATAGCGCAGACATAATTGGCGATGTCCATATTGGCCGCCAATCTAGTGTATGGTTTGGCGCAATTTTGCGTGGTGATACCGAAACATTAACCATTGGTGATCAAACAAACATTCAAGATGGCTCGATTTTACATGCCGACTATGGTTATCCAACGTCATTGGGCGTCGGTGTAACTGTTGGGCATAAAGCAATAATTCATGGCTGCACAATAAATGACAATAGTTTAGTTGGAATGGGAGCGACTATTTTAAATGGCGCGGTTATTGGTGAGAATTGTTTGGTTGGGGCAGGGGCATTGGTTGGCGAAGGTAAAGTGATTGAAGCGGGCAGCTTGGTGATCGGTATGCCAGGTAAAACCCGCCGTAGTTTAAGTGATGAAGAGATAAAAGGCCTTACCAAAAGTGCAGAACATTATATGCAAAATGCACAAAGATACATTCAAAATTTAAAAATTGAAGTGGTTTAACAATTTAAATGACAGATCAACCTTTTTTAGATGTTAAAAAATCATATTCTGGCCAGCGTTGGGTATCACGGCTGGCTGACGCAAATGAAGCCATTATCATTGCACAAAAGTTTGATATACCTGAAATATTAGCAAGGGTAATCGCTGGGCGTAATGTCGATTTTGAACATATTGGTGACTATTTAAACCCAACGTTGCGAAGTGCAATGCCTGAACCGTATGGCATGCAGGATATGGAAAAAGCAGCAAAGCGTATAGCAAAAGCGATTGTTGATGGAGAAACCATAGGCATCATTGGCGATTATGATGTAGATGGGGCCACCAGCACCGCATTGTTTTTACGTTATGTTGATGAGTTAAAGGCTTTAAGCAATGATAAGCCAAATTCTTATAAACGCCCTAAATTTTATATTCCTGATCGTCAAGCTGAAGGTTATGGCCCTTCCAAGTTGGCCGTAGATGTGCTGGTTGAAAATTCATGTTCGCTAATTCTCACTGTAGATTGCGGTATATTGGCATATGAGCCAATTGAATATGCCAACGAGCAAAAGCTTGATATAATCGTTTTAGATCATCATATGGCCGATGAAAAACTACCCGAAGCATATGCACTGGTAAACCCTAACCGCCAGGATGACTTAAGTGGCCTTGGTCATTTGGCCGCATGTGGCGTTTGTTTCATCACGCTTGTGGCAGTAAGCCGAATATTACGAGAGCAGCATGGCTTTAAAGCAAGCCACCTACCAAATTTAATGACAATGCTTGATTTAGTTGCACTTGGCACGGTGTGTGATGTTGTCTCGCTGACTGGGCTTAACCGTGCTTTTGTTAATCAAGGCCTAAAAATCATGAGCAAATTTAATAATTTAGGCATTAAATCAATTACCGAGGTTGCACAAGTTACGGGCGATATTGCAGCTTATCATTTAGGTTATGTAATTGGTCCTAGAATAAATGCGGGCGGGAGAGTTGGTAATAGCCGCTTAGGCAGTGATATTTTATCCACTAAAGATCAGGATGAAGCCAATTCAATTGCTTTGCATTTGGATGATTATAATAAACAGCGTCAAGCAATTGAGCAAGAGGTTCTTGACAGCGCTTTTTATCAAGCTGAACAACAGGTGAATGAGCATTTGCCAAATGTGATTATTGTAGCAGATAAGGGCTGGCACCAGGGGGTGATTGGTATTGTAGCAGGGCGCATAAAAGATAAATATAACCGCCCAACCATTGTGATTGGCTTTGATGATAAGGATGGTAAAGGCTCAGGACGCTCAATTAATGGGGTTGATTTAGGCAATGTTATACAACAAGCCGTCGAGCAAGGCTTAATAATCAAAGGTGGCGGCCATAAAATGGCAGCTGGCCTAACCATAAAAGAGTCACAATTGGCAAAGTTTAGAGCATTTATTGAGCAAGAGTTAAGTGCAGATGTGGTTGCCGCTCGCCGTAATAGCCAACTAAAAATAGATGGTGCGTTAACAGCAAGTGCCGCAAATTTAAAGCTGCTAAAATTACTTACTCAATTAGAGCCATATGGGGTTGGCAATTCACGACCCGTATTTGCATTTCCAGCCCATCATATTGCTTTTGCAAAGGTTGTTGGTAAGGGGCATTTAAAACTAAGTTTAAAAAGCGCGGATGGCTCAAAGCTTGACGCAATTGCATTTGGTGCAGAGGCAAACGGCTTCAGCAAGCTTTTAATGGCACATAACGGTAAGTCGTTTCACTTTGTTGGTAATTTAAGTATAAATCGCTGGCAAGGTAGAGAGAGTGTGCAATTGCAAATTACCGATATTGCAGAGATTAGTTACTAAATATCAACATGTTAATTTCCTATTAGAATGTTGTTTGAGAAGTAATATAAATCTCAAGTTAGCGATGGGTTTTAAAAATAAGTAAAATCATGAAAACAATTCCAATCTTGTGAATAACTAAAATTATCATATTTTGGTGCTTGCATTTAACCTATAACAGTCTTATTAAACACCTGTCTCAACGAGATGCGCCCTTCGTCTATCGGTTAGGACGCCAGATTTTCATTCTGGAAAGAGGGGTTCGATTCCCCTAGGGCGTACCATTGTTGACTTGATCCATAATAGTTTGGGTGTAGTAGTTCAAACTAGTCAACTGATTAATAGTCTATTTCAAAAAATAGGCTCATCCATATATTCTTTAATCAGCTAGAATCTATGAGCATCTGCTGTATTTTCCATACCAGTTGCGGTTGCACCACATTCTTTAATCAGCTAGAATACCAATGGTTTGCAGACGTGCAGAAGGCTAGTTGCGGTTGCACCACATTCTTTAATCAGCTAGAATTTTGTCTGATTATCCAATTGGCGATATTTGGTTGCGGTTGCACCACATTCTTTAATCAGCTAGAATTTTAAAACAAAACTTGTTGCCGCTTTTTATGTTGCGGTTGCACCACATTCTTTAATCAGCTAGAATACACCCCCATCATATCAGCTAACGCCTGTTGTTGCGGTTGCACCACATTCTTTAATCAGCTAGAATATGAAGGAATTTAAAAAAGATGGCGGTCAGTTGCGGTTGCACCACATTCTTTAATCAGCTAGAATTATAAACGGCAATGTCATGCCTTTTGCCGGGTTGCGGTTGCACCACATTCTTTAATCAGCTAGAATAACTTGTTAAAGCCATGAAAGATGGTGATTGTTGCGGTTGCACCACATTCTTTAATCAGCTAGAATTATTTGTTGCCGCCAACCTCATTCATTACAGTTGCGGTTGCACCACATTCTTTAATCAGCTAGAATTGGCCTATCAATTTTATAAGAACCGACTAGTTGCGGTTGCACCACATTCTTTAATCAGCTAGAATTTTAAAAACCTCAAGCGCAATGCCTACTAAGTTGCGGTTGCACCACATTCTTTAATCAGCTAGAATAATCACCACCGAGCGCATAGTTTAAATTTTGTTGCGGTTGCACCACATTCTTTAATCAGCTAGAATCCACCAAACTAAGCCCAGCATAATCACGGTGTTGCGGTTGCACCACATTCTTTAATCAGCTAGAATCAATTACATAGGCTATCCGTGTTATAATACGTTGCGGTTGCACCACATTCTTTAATCAGCTAGAATTGCAGCTCTTGGGTAATCAAACTATTGCCGTTGCGGTTGCACCACATTCTTTAATCAGCTAGAATCGAAATATTCTTGATAATCATCAAAATACTGTTGCGGTTGCACCACATTCTTTAATCAGCTAGAATAAGACTGAAAAATACAGCGTAACGTTCAGGTTGCGGTTGCACCACATTCTTTAATCAGCTAGAATATTTTATTATCTTGTTGAATTGCAATGTCTGTTGCGGTTGCACCACATTCTTTAATCAGCTAGAATAAAACGGTAATTTAATTTCACCTGCTGCATGTTGCGGTTGCACCACATTCTTTAATCAGCTAGAATTCGCTGGTACCCTGAACCACAGGCACTTGAGTTGCGGTTGCACCACATTCTTTAATCAGCTAGAATAGAAATAGGTAAAAGACGTTGAAAAATAACGTTTTTTACCTGTTTCAACATAAGAAAAACAACAACTTTTACATTAAAATAATTGATATTGGTCTGGGTTTTTAGGCGAATCTTCACGCTTTGTTCCTCTGAAAGAGATGATGTTCTCATATTGCTTATCGGTAAAACTAAGTATATCGACCATGCCAGCCAATGGCAAGTGTGGCTTTAACTGCTCACATAGTGCTGTTACTTGTTCTTTTCCACTGGTAAATTTAATATAAACTGAAAATTGTGCCATTTGGAATCCCATGTCTAACAACTGGTTTCTAAACTTAGAAGCAGACCTTCTTTCGTTTTTTGTTCCTGTTGGTAAATCAAATAAAACCATCATCCACATAATTCTATACCCACTTAAAGAGCTCATTTTTTCCTAATTTCATTTATTTTTTGCTAATAAATTCCCAAAATTAATAGCAAGCGGTGCGCCTGCAATTTCCAAATATTTGCGTTCGCCTAAATAGACCTGCGCAAGTGATGTGGCCATTTTATCCATACATGTTTGAACAGGAGAAGCGCCTTTAACTGCTAATAAATTCATACTCGTAACTTTTGCCAATACGGCTTTTGTTTCTGGGCAAACCTCTTTCCAACCTGAGTTAAATAGATTAATCACAAACAAATCTACCAATGGTCTAAAAGGTTCCATTAAGTCGTCTGCCAAGCGCATTGGGTTGCTAGCATTTTTATGATGAATTAGAATTTAATATTACCTACATATAAATGCGAATAATCTCCAATACTTGAGTCATGACCAACATTGCAATGATCCTGAACAATAACATGATTCCCAATAACTGTATTAACAGACAATGTTGTAA
>JADGDI010000079.1 GCA_016744975.1 Hyphomicrobiales bacterium
ATAAAAGCACACGATCGCTGTTGGTAAAAGGCTTTAGTGTGAAGAATGAACAAAATAGCGGTACCCAATATGTTGCCGAGATTACAATTAAATTTAGGCGAATTGCAGTTCAAAAATATCTTGAACAAATCGGCGTTAGTTATAGTGATGCCCAGTCAGAAATAAGCCTGCTTATTCCAATTTTAACCGATTCATCAGGCAAAAGCATTATTTGGGCGGCGCAAAACCCATGGTCAGAGGCGCTTGCTAATCACGATCTAAAAAATAGTCTGATGCCGCTAAAAATAGCCAATTCAACAGAGGCAGGCTTGCTTGCCACCGAACAAGAAGTTTTAGATAGAAATGAAAATGCTATATACCAACTGGCCTCAACCGCTGGCGAAAGCGCGCAAGCTGTTTTTGCACATTTAACTGTTAGTGGCACAAATGCAACGCTAAAAGTATCAGGTATTACAAGCTTTAGTAAAAAATATAAAATCAATGATGGCGATTTAAATGCACTTTATGCTAAGGCTTCTGCTGATTTTTTATCTTCCCTTGTAAAAGGCTGGCGAGATAACAATATAACCTCTAAGCCACAAACTGAGGAAATAAAAGTATTGGTGGTGTTTAATTCGCTAGATCATTGGATTGCATTAAGAGCAAGAATTGACCGCATAGAAAGTATCAAAGAGTTTGAAACAGATGCAATGACATCAGAAGGCGCTTTTATTAACCTTCGCTATACAGGCTCGGTTGCAGAACTTGCAGGTGAATTACAAGTAAATGGCCTAACGTTAATTGATTTGGGTAGTTATTTCGAGATAAGAGGTTAGCTTTGTTTATCATTCAAGCTATCCTCACCGGTGGATAAATTGAATTGATAGGAGGCTTATTCTGTTAAATTTACCAAATTCGATTACCATTGCACGCATTTTTCTTGTGCCTGTTATCGTCTGGACATTGTTATCCGAACAGTTTTTACTGTGCTTAGTTTTATTCTCAACTGCAGGGTTTTCAGATTTTATTGATGGCTGGTTAGCACGCTTTCAAAAAATTCAAACCAGTCTAGGCGCCCATCTTGATCCATTGGCCGATAAAATTCTAATGTCTGCTTTATATGCTACATTAGCATTGTTAGGGCATGTTCCAATTTGGTTTTTGCTGCTCATCATTTCACGCGATTTAATAATTATCCTAGCGATAGCCCTTGCTTGGTTGTTAAATGCACACATGCCTATTTCACCACTTCTTATCAGTAAAATAAACACCTTCATGCAAATCGGGTTGGGTTTTTTGATCTTGGTTGATTTGAGTTTTGTGTTTAACTTGTTTGAGCTTAGAAATATTGCCTATATACTAGTGGGAATCACTACGGTTTTATCGGCTATTTCATATTTAATAATATGGATTACAGCAGTTTTTAAAAAACCAAATAAACCATAAGGCAGTATATGACTTTAAAGCAACATTCTATATTTTGGTCAGTAGCAGTCATTCTTTTTCTAATTTTTATGACGGTATTTTCATCAATTATGCTGCCCTTCGTTGCTGGCATGGCAATTGCATATTTTTTAGATCCGCTGGCTGATAAATTAGAAGCATGGGGGCTTAATCGAACCTTAGCAACTTCCATCATTATGTTGCTGTTTTCTCTGGTCATAATATTGGCATTATTGTTAATATTACCGTTACTATTCTCACAACTTAACCAATTGTTACAAGAATTGCCAAACTATATTGAAAAACTAAAAATCTTTGCAGAAACAACAGGTAAAAAGTGGTTTGGTACAATATTTGATCGATTTTTTGACGATAATAGCTCCACAAATGAGGTGTTAAACGAACAGGTTAGTAACTTTGCTGGTAAACTTGCATCCATTGGCACGGCTTTGATTTCTAGTATCTGGTCTGGAGGAATGGCATTTTTCTCATTCTTAACATTGCTAATCGTTACTCCCGTTGTGGCATTTTATTTGTTAAATGATTGGGATCGGATGATCGCTGTCATTGGCTCTTGGATACCGCTTAACCATAAACAAACTGTATTTGCATTGGCAGATGAAATGAGCAGCGTGTTGGCTGGCTTCATTCGCGGGCAAGGCAGTGTTTGTTTAATATTGGCCATATATTATGCAACTTGCCTATCATTTGTCGGGCTTGAGTTTGGTCTAGTTGTTGGCATCATTGCAGGCATTGTTAGCTTTATTCCATATGTTGGGGCCATCATCGGTCTTGTTTTGTCCGTTGGCTTGGCCTTGGTGCAATTTTGGCCAGATTATTTATTGATTGCTATGGTCGGCGTTATTTTTATCATCGGACAATTTCTTGAAGGCAATGTTTTAACACCGCGCATGGTGGGTCGCCATATTGGCTTACACCCAGTTTGGCTAATGTTTGCATTATTTGCCTTTGGCGCATTGTTTGGCTTTGTAGGCATGCTAATCGCAGTACCCGTCGCAGCGATGATTGGCGTTATATCACGTTTTGTGCTAGCGCATTATTTGAAAAGCCCGTTTTACTTAGGCATTGGTCAGCAGGAATTTAATTTTGACACAGATCTAGAGCAAGCTGAGAATAGTGATCTAAAAGAGTTGAAGAAATTAGATGTTGAAGATTAGGTTTTGCTAGATGATTGAACAAAAAACCGAACAGTTGACTTTAGATTTAGGCAATAAGCATAGTTTTAATGTCGATGATTTTATCACCCTTCCGTCAAATCAAGGCTTGGTGAATCAGTTGCTAAATACAGAGCTTGGTACGTCACCACTTACTATTTTATTCGGTGCTCAACAATCTGGAAAAACCCATCTGGCACATTTATGGGCAAATGCGTTTAATGCAGAGTTTTTGCCGCCTGGTTTTTTGCAAATTGATGAAGTTGACTTCCCAAAACTTGCTGAAAAAATAAATACAACGGCCATAATTATAGATGATGTCGACCAAAAACAAATATGTGAAAAAACTATATTTCACATTATTAACATTGCAATATCTTCAAAGCAGAAGTTGTTATTCACCTCTAACAAACCCTTGCCATTATGGGATATAAACTTACCAGATCTATTGTCACGCTTAAAAGCCGCAAAACATTTGGAGGTCACTCAACCCGATGACCTGTTAATAGAAGCTATTTTGTATAAATGCTTTGCTGAAAAGCAGCTTAATGTTGCGGAAAATGTGGTGGCTTATATATTACCGCGCTTAGAGCGTTCAATCGAAGCGGTGGTGAAGTTGGTCGATCAATTGGATAAATATGCACTTGCGGAAAAAAAACCAATAACCCGAATGATGGTTGCTAAAATGTATGAAAATGGCTTAATATAAAAAGCCATCACTGTTAAGAGACGTAGATTTGGAAACTATAAATAACCAACCAAAACGGTTTTATAATCGGGAGCTTTCGTGGCTTAGATTTAACCTTCGAGTGCTTGAAGAAGCCGAAAATAAAAATTACCCAATATTAGAAAAATTACGATTTTTATCAATTTCCGCTTCAAATCTTGACGAATTTTATATGGTCCGCATTGCTGGCATTTATGGCCAAATTAGAACCAATATTAAAGAGCTAAGTCAAGATGGTTGCAGCCCCAAACAACAACTTAGTAAGATACTATCTTTGTCAAAGAACTTAGTTGAGAAACAACATAAAATTTTTTCACATCTTAAAGTTGAGCTTCGCAAGAATAAAATATTAATCGCTAATGAAGCGGATTTAACGATGTCAGAATATAACTGGCTGAAACAATATTTTAGCTCGGAAATTTTTCCAGTTTTAACCCCACTCGCCATTGACCCATTGCACCCATTTCCGTTTATTCGAAATTTGGGTTTTAGCATGGCGCTAGAGTTTACTAAAACAGGTAATGATAAAATTACCCATGCGTTAGTACCGATACCCCATAAAATGAAACGGTTTATTGCATTTCCAGAAGCCAGTGACGGCAGTATAAAATTTATTGCAATAGAAACTATTTTAGAAATGTTTCTTGACCAAATTTTTCCTAACTTTGAATTTTCGAGTAAGGGGTTTTTTCGCATCATTCGCGACAGTGATATTGAGGTCGAAGAAGAGTCAGAAGATCTAGTGCGCTATTTCGAATCGGCTTTAAAGCGTCGCCGGCGTGGTTCTGTTATACGTCTAGAGATAGAAGATAAAATGACAAAAAGCCTCCGAGATCTTATTATAAAAGAATTTGAGGTCAATAATGATCAAATACATTCCTATAATGGTTTTTTTGGAATGAGCGATCTTAATGAGCTAATTGTTGATCAACGCCAAGACCTACAATTTAAAACCTACACGCCCCGCATCCCAGAACGGATTCAAGAGTTTGATGGTGATTTTTTTAAAGCGATCAGCCAAAAAGATATGATAGTGCATCACCCCTATGAAACTTATGATGTGGTATTAGACTTTTTAAACAATGCAATTGACGATCCAAATGTTGTCGCAATAAAACAGACATTGTACCGCACTGATAAAAATTCAAAAATTGTTGAAGCTTTAATAAGTGCGGCAAAAAATGGTAAAAATGTCATGGCCTTGGTTGAATTGAAAGCAAGATTTGACGAAGAAGCCAATATTCAATGGTCACAAAACTTAGAACGGGCAGGGGTGCAAGTGGTTTATGGTTTTACCCATTTAAAAACCCATGCTAAATTATGCTTGGTTATGCGCCGCGAAAAATCTGGCCTTAAACATTATATGCATATCGCAACAGGCAATTATAATCCAATCACCGCAAAGGTATATACTGACTTGTCTTTATTTACCTGTGATCCAGACTTAGCCAAAGATGTGATCGATATTTTTAACTATATTACAGGCTATTCAAAGCCTGAGAATTTACGCAAAATCGCTGTGTCGCCTTATGGAATATATGAAAATCTTGTGGCGAATATTCATCAAGAAATTTGCAATGTAAACGACGGGTTAGATGGCCATATTATATTCAAAATGAACTCCTTGGTGGATGGTGCTATTATTGACGAACTTTATAAGGCCAGTCAAGCAGGCGTAAAAGTTGAACTAATTGTACGAGGAATTTGTTGCCTAAAACCGGGCATTAAAGGCCTGTCAGAGAATATTACGGTAAAGTCGATCATCGGTCGATATCTAGAGCATAGCCGTATCTATTGCTTTGGCAATGGTGCAGCGTTGCCCAATCCAAATGCAAAGCTTTATATGGCGTCGGCTGATTTAATGCCGCGTAATCTCTATCGTAGAGTAGAGATTTCTGTTCCAATTTTAAACCCCACCTGCCATAAACATGTTTTGAATGAGATTTTAATGGTAAATTTACGCGATAATATGCAGTCATGGCAAATAAATTCAGACGGAACTGCGACAAAAATAAAGCCCAAACAGGGGCATGAAAAATTTAACATACATAATTATTTTATGAAGACCGCATCACTTTCGGGCCGTGGAAAATTTGCTAACTTGCCCTACAGCTGTAGCAATGAAATGGATAAATTATGAATAGTAGCAGCGAAAAAAAGTATAATAATTTTATTGACCAGCGCCCACCAATTGCGGTGATCGACATAGGCTCAAACACCGTTCGCTTGGTTGTTTATGAAGGGGAATATCGCTCACCCGCCCCAATTTATAATGAAAAAAACACCTGCCGTTTAGGGTTAGGCATCGCGCAGACAGGTAAACTGCAAGAAGACAATGTAAATCAAGCAATTAGTCTGCTAAAGCGATTCAAATTATTAATTGAAAATATGGGCATATCAAAGCTCTATGTCATTGCAACCGCCGCTGTACGTGAAGCTTCAAATGGTGCAAGTTTTATCGATCAAGCAGAGCAAATATTAGATATAAAAATTAACGTATTAACTGGTAGAGATGAAGCGAAACTCGCCGCACTTGGTGTTTTCTCTGGGCATCGTAAAGCCAATGGTTTGGTTGGTGATTTAGGCGGTGGCTCTCTTGAATTAGTATCGGTGACCGATAGTAAAATCGATGAGAATGGCATTACTTTACCTTTGGGTGCGTTGCGTTTGCTTGAAGTTTCTAATGGCAACCTACAAGTGGCAGGCGATATAATTGAGCGCGAGTTAGATAAAGTGGATTTCTGGTCAAAAGTTGCTGGGTTGAGCTTTTATTCAGTTGGCGGCACATGGAGGGCTTTGGCAAGGCTCCACATGCATCAGACGGGCTACCCGTTGCATATATTGCAAGGTTACCGTATGGAATACCATGCTGCTCAAAATTTTGCGGGTTTTGTCAGTCAAATGAACTTTGAAATTTTGGACAAAATGCAACATGGAATTTCAAAATCTAGATTACAGATATTGCCTTTTGGTGCATTGGTTCTGGAGGCGTTACTTAAACGTGCGCAACCCAGTAAAATGGTAATTTCAGCCTGCGGCGTACGCGAAGGCGTATTATATGATAGACTTGATAAGGCAGAGAAGAAAAAAGATCCATTAATCTCGGCAAGTAAATTATATTCAATTAATGTAAGCCGCTCGACAGAGCATGCTGAGGAGCTAATTGAGTTTACGGCACAAATTTTTGGCGGCGAACTATCTGAGACGTCAGAACAAAATCGTTTGCGCCAAACGGTATGCTATTTGGATGATATAGGCTGGCGCGCACATCCAGATATACGCGGTTCGCAAAGTCTAGGCATTATCTCAAGCGCTGCTCTTGTGGCCATTTCCCATGCAGGCAGGGCATTCATCGCCTATACTGTATATTATCGCCATGATGGGGTTAATAAAGTGAATGAAAACCAGCATTTATTGCAACTGATACGGCCACAAGACCTTACAAGAGCACGCATATTAGGGCTTTTAATACGAGTAGCTTACGCCATTTCTGGTGCAAGGCATGGGCTTTTGCCTAGGGTCAAAATATCAATCGATGAAGGTTCCTTAGTGCTTAAATTACCCAAGGAGTTGGCAGACTTGCGCGGCTCAAGGCTTGAGAATAGGCTGAAAAAACTAGCAGTTGAGATGGGGTTAGATCGTAAAATTAGCATCAAATAAATGCCTATATTTTAAACACACTCACAACACCATCGACCACCTTAAGCGCAGATCGACCATTTTTAATATCCAGTGCAATTTTGCCAAATATTTCATCACGCCAACCATTTAACGCGGGAACATCAGCATCGTCAGAGATTGCAATTTTTTCCAAATCTGAGGCATTGGCAATGAGTTTGGCTGCAACATTTTCTTTTTCACAAACAAGCCGTAATACAACTTTTAGCATTTCCAAAATACCACTATCTGCCTTTTGTCGGTTGCGATTATTGGGCAACTCTGGCAAATCATCAAATGGTATGTCTCGGCCGATTTCATACTGCTCAAACATCTTTTTTGCTTTTTCAGATCGCGCAAATCCCTTTGGAATGGCTCTAAAGCTATCTAAAACACTAATATTCTGGGGTTGCTGTATGGCAATTTCTATAATTGAATCATCTTTTATAATGCGGTTGCGTGGTATATTCTTATCACGCGCTTCATTTTCACGCCATTCAGCCAGTTTCATAATTGCGCCCAAATGCTGTCTTTTTAAGTTGCGTAATTTTATTCGCCTCCAAACATCTGTGGGCCTTAAATCGTAGGTTTCAACACTTTCTAAAATCTTCATTTCTTGGCTTAACCAATGCGAGCGGCCATTTTTGTCTAGGATTTCTTTCAAATGTTTATAAACATCTCGCAAATGTGTTACATCCGCTAAAGCATAGACGAGCTGTTTGTTTGAAAGTGGCCGTTTACTCCAGTCCGTGAATCTCGAACTTTTGTCAATTTGCACATTTACAATGTCGCGTACCAAACGCTCATAACCCACACTTTCGCCAAAGCCTGCAACCATAGCAGCAACTTGCGTGTCAAAAATAGGGGTCGGAATTTTACCTGTTATATTGAAAAATATTTCCAAATCCTGCCGCGCCGCATGAAATACTTTAATGATATTTTCATCAAATAATATGTCAATCAATGGTGCAAGGTCAATATCGCGTGCTAACGGGTCAATAATGGCCTCATCTTCATCCGATGCGATTTGGATCAAACATAACTTTGACCAATAGGTTTTTTCCCTTAAAAATTCGGTATCGATGGTTATATAGTCTACATCAGAAATCTTATCGCAAAATTCCTGCAACGCCGTATTTGTAACAATGATATTCATATAATCCCCGAATTTTCTGTTGAGTGTAGTTTTTAACCTCCAATTTGCCAATGAAAAATAGCGATTTACAGTAAATAACCTTATAAAACTAAATCCATTGTCACAAACAGGTGTAAATCTGCAAAATATCGCCAATATTGCGAGGTTTATTCGTAACAGGCACTTAACAATAGCTGACTTTGGCTATATAAGTCACATAAATTAAATTGAATCGGATATAAATATGCATATGTATCGCAGCCATAATTGTGGCGAATTACGCAAAGCCCATAGCGGTGAAACCATCAAACTCTCAGGCTGGGTAAATCGCATTCGAGACCATGGCGGTCTGTTGTTCATCGATTTGCGCGACCATTATGGCATTACCCAAATTGTTGTAAATCCAGATTCAGAATTTTTCGCACTTGCCGAAACCATTCGCTCAGAGTGGGTAATAACGGTAACGGGTACAGTAATTGAGCGCGATGGCGCCGCTATCAACCCAAAAATGCCAACAGGCGAGATAGAAGTCGGCATTACAGGTCTTGAAATTCAATCTCAAGCCAAGGAATTGGCGTTACCAGTATTTGGTGATTTAGACTACCCTGAAGATACCCGCTTGAAATATCGATTCTTAGACCTGCGACGTGAACGTATTCATGCCAATATTGTCAAGCGTTCAAAAATTATCCAGTCAATGCGCAATCGCATGATTGAACAAGGCTTTACCGAGTATCAAACCCCAATTCTTACTGCTTCTAGCCCTGAAGGCGCGCGTGACTTTTTAGTACCAGCGCGTATGCATCCTGGTAAATTTTATGCACTTCCACAAGCGCCGCAACAGTTTAAACAATTGGCAATGGTAGCAGGTTTTGACCGCTATTTCCAAATTGCACCCTGCTTCCGTGATGAGGATCCACGGGCGGATCGTGCATTAGAATTCTATCAGCTTGATATCGAAATGAGTTTTGTAACCCAAGAAGATATTTTTCAAGTCATTGAGCCAATGCTTCGTGGTGTTTTTGAAGAATTTGGTGAAGGTAAATCTGTCACGCAAACCTTCCCTCGCATAGCCTATAAAGATGCAATGTTAAAATATGGTAGTGACAAACCAGACTTACGTATTCCAATCGAAATTGTCGATGTGACTGAAGAATTTGGCGACGATAGTGTAAGCTTTAAGGCTTTTAAAGGCATTGTTGAAGGTGGCGGTTCAGTCCGCGCCATTCCTGCACCAGGTGCAGCGGTTAAATCTCGTTCATTCTTTGATAAGATGAATGATTGGGCGCGTAAAGATATGGGCGCTGCTGGCCTAGGATATATTATCTTTGATGAAAAAGATGGCGAAATTGTTGGCCGTGGCCCGATTGCCAAATTCATTCCTGCTGAAATTCAAGCCAAAATGGTTGCCAAAACTGGCCTTAAAGGCGGCGATGCATTATTCTTTGCGGCTGGTAAAACGGGCCAAGCTGCAACATTGGCAGGTGCTGCTCGCTCACGTTTGGGTGTGGAGCTTGAGTTGATTGACGAAAGCAAGTTTGAACTTTGCTGGATTGTTGATTTTCCAATGTATGAATTTGATGAAAAGGAAGACCGTCTAGACTTCTCGCATAACCCATTCTCAATGCCACAAGGTGGTCTTGATGCGTTAGAAAATAAAGATCCTCTCGATATTCTTGGTTATCAATATGACATTGTATGTAATGGCTTTGAGCTTTCATCTGGTGCAGTGCGTAATCACAAACCAGAGGTGATGTATAAAGCGTTTGAGTTGGTTGGGTATGACAAAGCCTTTGTTGATGAAAATTTTGGCGGTATGATTAGAGCATTCGAATATGGCGCGCCTCCCCATGGTGGCATTGCACCAGGCATTGACCGTATCGTTATGTTGCTTTGTGGTGAAGAAAATTTGCGCGAAGTGACTATGTTTGCAATGAACCAACAAGCCGAAGACTTGCTAATGGGTGCCCCAGCAATTGTTGCTCCAAAACAATTGCGCGAATTACACATTCGTTCGGTAATGCCAGAAGTTAAAGCAACTCCAAAAGATGATGCCTAATTTCAAAAGATGGCAAAAACATAAAAAGCCCTACATTTTGTAGGGCTTTTTATATATGCATATAAAATATTTCGGCTATAACTTCATTGTTACCAATCTAGTGACTAACTCTAAGGCTTGTCATTTTAGAAATAGTGTTTGAAATTTTATCAATTAAGCTGCTATAATTAATACTATTCGGATTTCCAATAATATGTGTTGTTCTTGGCCATTTTTTCATTTGTTTCCAAGGGTAGAAATTAACACCGCCCCAGCCATTACCATAAAATAGTAATAATTCAGCCTTTATATCCTTATCCCATAAACCCTTCATTTCATTTAAGCTTCTAGGCATACCAGATGGGTAGTTTGGGGCGCTCCTACTATACCACGGGTACCAGCTGGCCCAACGGATATTTGCGCTTTCAAGGAGACCGTTTTGTAATGTAGAACGCCTTTCATCTGCCAAAGGAATTGCTTCGATATCAGTCCATAATACGATTAATTTATTAGGCGTTACTCCAGTTTTGCTTTTTGAAGATTTCGAATTCATGGCTAATACGATTGCCTCTAGTGCACTTTCAGGCAAATCACCACCACCGCCCGCCGTAATCGGGTTAATAAAATTTGAAAACTCTTTATTCTCTTTTGGTAGGCTATAAAATTTGCTCTCAAGCATTGGATCTGAGTCTACCCAATAATCTTTATATGAGATGACTTTGGTTTCAATATTATCAATGTCTACGCCTTTTCCCTTTAAATTTGAGATCAAATCATCGGTGAAATTAATGGCATTGCGTTTCACATTTGAGATGATACCACGCATACTGCCAGTGGCATCAAAAATAAGCACAATTTCAAGGCCCGCACCTGGGTTAAATGATGTTTCAGATGTGACGGTAACATCCAGCTTATTCATAGAAAGGATATTTAAAAACATCGTGTCGACACTGGTTTTTAGATCGACCGCCATGCTTGTTTTCTTAAATTTAAACTTAAAACTAATTGGATTCTCATTCTTAAAATTCATTGCAAATACATCTCGAAATATTTTTTCGCGAATTTTTTCCTTTTCCTTTTTATTTGCAAGTCGAATTTCAGGAGTATCCGCTTTCAGCGCAGCTAATAATGCGACATCAACGGATTGTTGCAGTTTATTTTCTTTTAATTGCCGAAAAGAAAAGTCAATGGTTGCTCCTAAAAATAAAACAATAGGAATAATCAAAAGAGCAAACATTATACCAATTTGGCCACATTCATTTTTTAAAAACCCCCCGACAAGTGATTTTGTTTTTGAGCTGCGTTTCATTTGATCCATTAAATCTTTCCCAAACTTATTTATTTCTGTAGCAATTATAGCATGAATTCCATACCTATACTAATGAGTGAGTGTACCAGTATGTTTTTTATAATATTATAATTTACACTAAGTTAAGAAGGCTTGGTAAGAATCAGTTTTTATTTAACATATTGAATGGAAGGATTTAAATCCTCAACTAGAATATTCATATTATAAATGTCCAAATATTGAGAAAATCGCACCGGTTTTAGAGGCTCAAGACTAATATTTAGGCCTGCAGGCTGGTTAATAAAATCAAATAGGGGGCTAACCAAATC
>JADGDI010000007.1 GCA_016744975.1 Hyphomicrobiales bacterium
TTTTTACTGGGTGCCGCACTAACGTTACGTGATGATGCGCATGTACGAATTGACTTTCTTTCATCCATGTTGCCAAGGCGGTTACAACAATGGATTAATGGCGGGTTTTATTTACTAATTCTTGGGCCAATATTTTTTATGTTTGGCTATATTGCTTCAAAAAAAAGCTGGAAAGCATTTATAACCTCTGAGGTTGAAAGCGTTAGCCCTTGGGCGCCATTAGTATGGCCCTTTTATAGCGTTATTGCGATTGGTTTATTATCATTCGGCATACAGTTTTTAGTTGAAGGTATTAAATATTTAGTTAATAAAAAAACCCCTGGCGACCATCAAGGTGAGCTAAATATCGAACCGGAGCTGTTATGAATTTAATTCCTGTTATTATGTTTCCAACATTGTTTTTGCTTGTTTTTTTGGGCGTTCCTGTTGCTTTTTCTTTAATCATCACCTCTGTTTTATTTGGATATTTTATTTTAGGTGATTTGATTTTTCTACAGCTATATGGTCCAATTTTATCGACAAGTTCTAATTTTATTTTAGCGGCAATTCCGTTATTTGTTTTTATGGGCACCGTTTTAGAAAGAACCGGTATTGCACTGCGCTTATTCCAGGCGTTACAGCTTTGGGTTGGCCGCTGGCCTGGCGGTGTTGCTATTGCCACAATATTAATGTGTGCCGTTTTTGCCGCAGCCTCTGGTGTGGTTGGTGCCGTTGAAATTGTCGTTGGTTTAATGGCCATTCCTGCCATGCAAAAATACAAATATGAAGGCGGACTTATTGCTGGAACTATTTGCGCGGGTGGCTCTTTAGGCACAATCATTCCGCCATCGATTGTGGTGGTGGTTTATGCCTCAATGGCGCAATTGTCTATTGGCCAATTATTTGCAGCAACCATGCTTCCTGGTTTATTAATGGTTGTATTTTTTGTTGGTTATATTTTAGTAAGAGCTTACCTCAAGCCAGAAGATGCACCGCCAGTTTCGATTGAAGAAAGCAATATTCCACTTAAACAAAAGCTAGCGATTACGTTAAAAGCGTTATTACCACCATTAGTGTTAATTTTTGCTGTATTAGGTTCTCTGCTTGCAGGAGCAGCTTCACCAACAGAAGCCGCTGCGGTTGGTGCCGTTGGTGCTTTGCTATTGGCAGCTATGTTTAAAGAGTTGACTTTGAAAACTTTAAAAGCAGCCCTTTCTGTTACAGTTCGTGTGACGGCAATGATTATGCTTATTGTTGTTGGTGGCACCATGTTTACTAGCGTATTTGCGCTTGCTGGAGGTGGGCAAATGATCCGTGATTTAGTGGCAAATGCTGAATTTGGACAATTTGGGTTGATTTTATTCTTGCTCGGAATTGTATTCATTGCAGGCTTTGTATTAGACTGGATCTCTATTGTACTAATATGCATTCCGATTTTTATTCCGATTATTGATACTGCAGGTATTAACCAGATTTGGTTTGCCGTTATGGTAATGGTGGTGATACAAACGTCGTATTTAACCCCGCCAATGGCGCCTTCTATTTTTTACTTACGCTCTATAGCACCGCCAAGTTTAACTTATAAGCATATGTATCGGGGGGTTATTCCATTCGTATTAATTCAACTGCTTGTATTGTTAGTGGTTGCGACCATACCTGGTGTTGCTACTTATTTACCAACGTTACTGGTTGGCTTATAAAAACTACTAGCGTAAGGGTTTTACAATAGAGGCTTATTATAGCTCTAAAATTTTATCTGCTGCTTGAATGCCTGACAGATAAGCTCCGTGGGTTGTGGCGGTATATTTAAATATAGTATGCTCGCCAACCAAAAATAACCTATTGTTCACAGGTTGGGCAAGCGTTATATAATCGGCGGGCCTACAGCCAGCAGCAGTATAACTATAGGCGCCTAATGTATGTGGGTCGAGCGACCAATGCGTTGTGCGCATGTCAATAGGCTTGGTTACTTGTGCGCCCCAAACATTGCGCAAAACCTCTAATGCATCTTGTTTCATGGCTTCATCATCCATCATATCTGCCTTAAATGCATAATTACCCATCGAAAAACCGAGTAATATATTTTCATCTGAAAATCTACGATAGTTAGCCCAATAATTCCACCTGCCCTTGGCTGCGGTTTGTATGCCAAAATATTGTTCTTCGATATCCCAAAAAGCCCGGCTGAATTTAAGTGCAATTTTTGTGATGCTACCAAAGCCAATTTTTTCTATAGCGGCTTGGTGAGCTTTAGGTAGTGGCGGAACGAATTCAATAGTTTGCTTCTTTAAGGCACCAAGGGGCACACTGCAAATAACATAATCGGCCGAAAATACACCAATACTGCTTTTGATAGATACGCCATTATTGCCATATTCAACTTTATAGACTTGGGCATTATGCTTAATATTTAAACCATTGGCAAGTGGTGCCAATATTTTGTCATACCCTGTTGCAACCACAACATCAGCACCTTTAAAAGCCTCGTCTTCATCATAAAATACTGCTGATAAATTCTCGATTGAACCTGCCTTTGAAAACTCGGCATAAGCCGATAGTGCCCACATAACGCCAGCATCTTTTAATGCAGAGGGTGCAAAATATTTAATGGCTTGATAAAGGCTGGCTTGACTTTGAGTTTCTATTTCATCATCGATCAACATTATTAATTTTTGTAAGTTAGTATCTATATCTTTAAGTTGTTGGTCTGTAATCTTTTTGCCAGCAACGTTAAAAACTGCGAGGCTTTCATTATCTGTTATAACTGTTTTGGCATTGATGCTTCTTGCTAATTTGGCAATGGGGTTACCCGCACTTGGCCCATGAATCCAACCTGCACCTTCTTCAAACGGGGCGCCAAGACTATAGTCGGTATGTAAGCGCCCTCCGATATAAGGCTTGGCTTCTAAAATGACAACATCAGCACCGCTATTATGCAATTTTCTGGCAGCCGAAAGCCCTGATATTCCAGCGCCGATGATAAGGATTTTTTTGTTTTTTATATTGTTAGCCAATACTGGGGTAAATGGCACTAGGATGCTTGCAAGCAAAGCAGCTTTGAGTAATTTACGACGCTGTAATGAGTAATATGCCATGGTTAAAATTTTATTTATTTATTAAAAAGGGCCTAGAAGTTGCCTTCTAAGCCCTGAGATATTCGCTAAAATTTAGATTATTTAATTTCTAAATAGTTGCCTTTAGACCATTCATACCATGTATAGTCAGCTGTTGTACGATCGCCTTTTTCATCAAATGATAGAGCGCCGATTACTGAGTTATAATCTGAACCGTCATGTAGTGCTTCTGATACTTTGTCTGAGTCAATTGAACCAGCTTTGGTTGCAGCAGCAGCCCAAATTTGGATCGCAGCATATGAATATAATGTGTAACCTTCTGGGTCATAACCAGCGTCATTAAATGTTTTCACAAGATCAGCAGCAAGTGGGTTATGACGCGGATCTGGAGCAAATGTAAAGCGTAAGCCTTCGCCTGCATCACCAGTGATTGACCAGAATTCATTTGAATTCATCGCATCGCCAGAAACGACATCAATATCAAGACCTTGGTCTTTCATTTGGCGCATAATTAGGCCAGCTTCTGTATGGTAACCACCATAATAAAGCACATCAATATTTTCAGCTTTAAGCTTGGTTACGAATGCTGTATAATCGCTTTCGCCTGGGTTGATGGTTTCATAAAGTGTGACTTTACCACCAGCTTTTTCAAAAGCAGCTTTTGTAAGATCAGCCAAGCCTTTTGAATAGCCTTGTTTGTCATGTGCTACAGCAACATTTTTACCAGCATAATTTGCTGCCATCCATGCACCAGCAACGTCACCTTGTTGGTCGTCACGGCCACAAACGCGGAATACATAGTCAGACTGGTCATCGGTAAGTTTAGGGTTTGTTGAGGCAGGTGTGATCATCACAACGCCTTCTTCATCATAAACTTTTGATGCTGGAATGGAGGAGCTTGAGCAGAAATGACCCGCAACAAATGCAACGCCTTCAGCAACCATTTTATTGGCAACGTTTACCGCTTCTTTTGGGTCACAGCGATCATCGCCAATTACCAAAACAAGTTGTTCGCCAAGCACACCACCAGCAGCATTAATGTCTGCAACAGCTTGTTCAGCACCTTTTTTAAGCTGCTCACCAAATGATGCAAGTTGACCTGTGAACGGGCCAGCTGAACCAATTTTGATTTCTGCAAGTGCAGCAGTTGACATAAGTGCAGCAGCACATACGCCAAGTGATAGTGATTTAATTACATTTTTCATAGTTTTTCCCTTGATTGTAACACCATTGAAATATTGGTGTTCTCCCTTTCAAATATCTTAATGCTAAGATAGTTGTGATATCTTGACATTAAGGCATTTAATTCGATTTTCAACCTTTATTTACATAAGAAAAGATAATGCAATTAAAGATTGAATTGTTGAAATAATATTGCATATATACTGCAATATTATATTATTGTTCAATTTTACGCCATCCAAATAGGCCGCTTTTTTCAAGCTCCCAAGGATATTGGTTGACCATTTTTTGGGCTCTGTCGCGCATGAATGTTAATATAGAAGTTGACATGATTAGAAGGCTTGACATTAAAATACCAAAAATATTTAAAAATTCGGCATTTCTTAATGTGGTTAATAAAAACCGATGACCGACGATGATGATGATGCCAAAAAACACCACTTTACCCATGCTGCGCCAGTTTTTGGCCATATTTTGTCCGCTTAATACCGCACATAACATCATTAATCCAGTAATTACCACAAAAGTAACTGGCTCTTCGCCCATGATGGCGCTGGTTTCTAAAGAGAATAAATTATCCATTAATGTCCGCCCTCCAAATATGCTGCTTGAACTTCTGGGTTGGTCAATAATTCTTGACCTGTACCACTTAAAACAATGTTGCCAGTTACCAAAACATAACCGCGATGGGCAAGTTTTAAAGCATGATTGGCATTTTGCTCGACCAGTAATACTGTCACGCCATGTTCTTCATTAATCTGTTTAATGGCTCTGAAAATATCTCTTATAACCAAAGGGGCAAGACCCAGCGATGGCTCATCTAGCAATAAAAATTCAGGGTTACTCATTAAAGAGCGGCCCATGGCAAGCATTTGTTGCTCACCGCCAGATAATGTACCGCCAAGTTGCCACTCACGCTCTTTAAGGCGTGGGAATAGCTCAAACACATAGTCTAAATTCTCATCAAAACGGGCTGGGTCATTGGTCATTGCACCCATTTGTAAATTTTCAAAAACAGTCATTTTTGAAAAAATGCGCCGACCTTCTGGTGAATGGGCTATGCCTTTGCGTACAATCATGTCGGTACGCATTTTGGTTATGTCCTCACCTTTATAGGTAATGGTACCAATTGATGCGGGGGTTATGCCGCTCATGGTCATTAAAAGAGTGGTTTTACCAGCACCATTGGCACCAATAAGGGTTACAATTTCACCTTTTTCGACGGTTAAACTAATGCCTTTAAGGGCTTGAATAGAACCGTAAAAGGTTTGTACATCTTTAAATTCTAACATCTATTCTTCATCCTCCACACCCAGATAGGCGGCAATAACGGTTGGATCATTTTGCACATCTTTTGGCAAACCGTCGGCAATTTTACGGCCATAATCTAGCACAATCACATGGTCTGAAATATTCATTACCACATTCATATCATGCTCAATTAATAAAAGACCAACGTCACATTCTTCTTTTAATAGAATGAGTAGATTGTTTAAATCGCCACTTTCTTTAGGGTTTAGGCCCGCTGCTGGCTCATCCAAACATAACATATCAGGTTCGGTACACATGGCTCGGGCAATTTCTAGTAGCCGTTGTTCGCCATAGGGTAAGTTACCTGCATTCCAATCGGCATGATGGTAAAGGCCAGCTTTGTCTAGATAATATTTGGCAAGCTCCATGGCTTCATTATGAGCCTTTTTATAGCTTGGTAAGCCAAGGACGCCTGCAATTGAAAACATTGAGGCATGTTGCAATTTATTATTTTGGGCAACCAACAAATTTTCAAGCACGGTCATTTTTTCAAATAACCGAATATTTTGGAAGGTACGGGCAATTTTGCCTTTTCCAGCAGCAATATAAGCTTCCATTTGTTCAAGTTGATGGGTTGAGCCATCTTTATGATAAATGGTTGCGCGCCCTGAGGTTGGTGAATAAAAGCCAGTTAGGCAATTAAACATGGTGGTTTTACCCGCGCCATTAGGGCCAATGATGGCGGTGATTTCGCCGCGCATCGCATCAAATGATACATTGTCAATGGCAACGAGGCCGCCAAAACGCTGGGTGATATGCTCGGCTTTGAGCAAAAGATTTGGATCACTTGCACTGCTCATGAGCCTGCTCCTTCCGCCAATTTTTCTTCATCGGCTTTCTTTTTCTTTTTGCCAAACAGCAATACAGTTGGGTCGCGGAATGAAATTAACCCTGTTGGTCGCCAAATCATAATCAGCACCAATCCAAAACCGAAGGTTGCCATGCGATACTCTTCTAGATCGCGGAACAGTTCGGGCAGGCCAATTAATATGGCAGCAGCCAGTGCAATGCCCATTAAATTACCCATGCCGCCCATTACAACAATGGCTAGGATAATGGCTGATTCAATGAATGTATAGCTTTCTGGTGAGATGAAACCTTGACGTGATGCAAAGAATGCCCCAGCGAAACCGCCCCATGTTGCAGAAATGGCAAAGGCAGCTAATTTAATATTGGTACGGTTGATGCCCAATGATGCTGCTGCCACTTCATTTTCACGAAGTGCTTCCCAAGCCCGACCAAGTGGTTGTTGGCGAATGCGGATGGTGAAAATGGCCACTAACATACAAAGAATGAATACGATATAATAGAGAAATATCACCCGATGGTTGGAGCTATATGTGATTTCCCAAAAATTGGTGCTGAAAAATTCGGTGAAGGTTTGCGTGCCTTCTTCTTTTGCTCGTTTGGAAAATACAATATTGCCAATACCTGGGCGTGGGATGCCATTAATGCCGTCAGGCCCGCCTGTAAGCTCATAAAGGTTGAGTAATAATAGCCTTACAATTTCACCAAAGCCTAAAGTTACAATGGCAAAATAATCGCCGCGTAATTTAAGTACCGGGAAGCCTAACACCAAGCCAGATAGCATTGAAAATGCACCAGCAAGTGGTAATGCAGTCCAAAAACCCAAATTAAAGTCACGCGCTAAGATGGCAAAGGAATAAGAGCCAACTGCATAAAAAGCCACAAAGCCAAGGTCAAGCAAACCTGCATAACCAACCACAATGTTCAAGCCCCATGCTAATAAGACATAAGTCAAGATTAGAATGGCAGTATCGACCACATAACGGCCAGACATGTTGGCAATAAAACTACTATCACCACCTAAAAAGTCAGGCAATAATAATTGTAAAATATCGGATAAGAAGGGTAGAAGGCCAGCGATTATGATTACAATAGCACTGATATAGCCTGTACTATTTTCTAGTAGTTTTTCGCGGCGTTTTTTAGCATTTTCACGGTCGTTTGCTGTGATGCCTTTATATTCACGCCACAAAAACAACACAGCGCGGATGATTAAAATAACCCCAGCGGCTAAAGTAAACACTTCTAACAATTCGGTTGGGAAGTGGATGCTATAACCTGCAATTGCCATTACCACACCAATGATTAAGGCGGGTAGAGCTTTATGTTTGTCTAGCAAAATTAAGCCTAAACGGCCAACCACAAGTAATACAAGTGCAAAGAATAGTTCTTGCCAATGGCGCTCAATTACCAATTTACCGTTAACATCATTGGCGCGTAATAGCACCATTGGTATCATTAGGCCAAGGCCGACAACAAAGGTAATGGCCATTTCTTTGGCAATGGCTTGTAAGTTAAACTCAGGTTTTGGAGGAAGATTTGTAATGGTATCTGACATGATTTATACCTTCTCAATTTCTGGACGGCCAAGCAGTCCTGAAGGGCGGAAGATAAGCACCAATACTAAAATCACAAAGGTTGCAACATCTTTATATTCGATGGTGAAATAGGCAGACCAAAAGGCCTCGATCAGGCCGATCAATAGGCCACCTAGCATAGCACCTGGTATGGAGCCAATGCCACCTAAAACCGCTGCGGTAAAGGCTTTCATCCCTGCTAAGAAACCGATGAAGAAATGCACAACGCCATAATAAAGCGTAACCATTACACCAGCAAACGCAGCGAGCATAGCGCCCATAACAAAGGTCATTGAAATGGTATGATCAACATTAACACCGAGCAATGCGGCCATGGTTTTATCTTGCTCACAAGCACGTTGTTGGCGGCCCATGGCGGTTTTGTTGATGATCAAAGTAAATACGGACATTAACACAATGGTTGATACAATGATGAGGACTTGTAGATAGGTTAGATTTACAACAAAGTCGCTATCTTGGAAAAACTTAAAGCTGCCTTTAAACATTGGCGGAATGGGTCTTACCCGTGCGCCTTGTAATAATTGCACATAATTTTGCAAGAAAATACTCATGCCAATGGCTGAAATTAGCGGTGCTAATCTAAATGAATTGCGCAATGGGCGATAAGCGGTGCGCTCAATTGTCCAGCCATAAATTGCGGTAAATATCATCGATAGCGCCAAGACCAGTAAAATTGCTGATATTAGTGGAATGCTGGTAAACAATGTAAAACCGATGACGGCAATAAAGGCGCCTATCATATAAATCTCGCCATGGGCAAAATTGATCATGCCAATAATGCCGTAAACCATTGTGTAGCCGATGGCGATTAAGCCATAAACTGCGCCCAATGTTACGCCATTGATCAGCTGTTGAAGAAAATAAGCCATAGTTCTCCCTAAAACTATTAATGCAGGTATTGAATTTTTTATTGTATATCCAATTTATAATAGTTAAGCATTTTTTTTTTATAAAATACAGAAAAAATCTGCCAGATTTGATTGAATGGTGGTAAAATGTTGCAAAGAACATGAATTTTTCTTCCTGCGCACCAGCGGCAACATAAAGTTTCGTGGTGAGTTGTGAAAATGAAATATTCTTTGGTGTGTGTTTTTCAGGTTAATGAATTTGGCGGGGTTATAGTGAATGGATTTTAACGAAGCCATCAAAATTATTGATATTTTTGGTTGAAATTCAAATTTCTGAATATATATTTAGACCAACAAGTGGGAGTTTTATATGACATTTCTATCAAATTTATCAACCAAGTTTCAGATTAACGTTAAAAAAATTGCTGTTTTAACAATGGCTGGATTATTGTTGACCAGTTGCGGGATTAACAATATTCCGAGCTTGGAGGAGGAAGCCAAGGCCCAATGGGGGCAGGTGCTTAACCAATATCAAAGGCGCGCGGATTTAATTCCTAATTTAGTAGCCACAGTTAAAGGCTATGCAGCCCACGAGCAAGAAACCTTAACTCAAGTGATTGAAGCCCGCGCTAAAGCGACTCAAATGAGCATACCAAAGGATATTTTAAACAATCCTGCTGCATTTACCCAATTTCAGGCTAATCAAGGCAGTTTAGGGGCAGCATTGGGCAAGTTAATGGTGGTGGTTGAAAAATATCCAGATCTTAAGGCCGATAAAAACTTCCTGACGTTACAAGCACAGTTAGAAGGTACGGAAAACAGAATTTCGGTTGCTAGACGTGATTATATTATTGCGGTGAAGAATTTTAATACCGAGATAAAGACTTTCCCCGGGCGTATTTGGCATAATGTTATGTATAGCGATACTGAATATATGCAGCAGTTTGAAATAGCAACTGAAGCTAAAACAGCGCCTAAAGTGACTTTTTAAAGTTTAAAAATGATGCATTTAATATGTCGGAACCCTTATGTTATCACATAATGAATTAGATAGAATTGCTAAAACCATTACCGATGCTGAGGTTAAAACTTCGGGTGAAATTGTAGTGGTTTTGGCCAAGCAAAGTGATGAATATCGGTTTATTCCTGTGTTATGGGCTGCTATTTTGGTGTTATTACTGCCGCTGATTATGGTTGTGAATGGTGGGTTTAACGACATATTTGGGTTTGACCGTGTTTTGGAATTAGACAGTTATTTAGACAATGCATCATCTTATAAACTGTTTAATATTGTATATCTTGGGCAATTGATATTGTTTATGCTGACTTTTTTATTGGCCCAATGGCGGCCACTTAAAATGGCCTTAGTGCCAAAATATATTAAAATACGCCGCGCTAAACGTTTGGCGCGCGAGCAATTTTTAATCCAAGAAACCCATTCAACAGATGAGAGAACGGGGGTTTTGTTATTCATTTCTTTGGGTGAGCATTATGCTGAAGTGATTGCCGACCACGGGATTTATCAAAAAATGGATAAAGCAATTTGGCAGGGTATAATGGATCGCTTAATTGTTAAAATTAAGCAAGATAAAATGGCTGATGCTTTAACGGCTGCGATTGATGAAATTGGTCTTTTATTGGAAGAGAACTTCCCCAAAGACCCAAATGGGCATGTTAACCAATTGCCAAACCATTTGATTTTGATTTAGGGGTTAAATGGATGACCAAATTTAAATTATATTTCATTGCTTTATTCATTATTTTTGGAGGCCAAGTTTTTGCGGCTCCGAATTTTCCTGAGCTAACTGGGCGCGTGGTAGACCAAGTTGGTTTGCTATCGGCTGAAAGGCAGCAAGAAATTGTTCAAAAATTGAGTGATTTTGAACAAGGCTCTTCTGCCCAAATTGTAGTCGCGGTGATTGAAAGCCTTGAGGGTTATGAGATTCGCGATTATGGCATACAGTTGGCGCGTCATTGGGAAATTGGCCAAAAAGATAAAAATAATGGCATATTATTATTGGTTGCGCCCAATGACCGAAAGGTGGTGATTGAAGTTGGTTATGGGCTTGAAGGCAGCTTAACCGATGCACTTAGCCACTTAATCATTCAAGAAGAGATTGTTAGGCGGTTTAAGGCAGGTAATTTTGAGCGTGGTATTGAAGCGGGTGTTGACGCTATTTTGGCTGCATTGTCGGGTGAATTAACCGAGCAAAGCCTATATGATGCGAAGTCAAATCAAAATGATGGTTTAGGGATTGTATTTGTGGTGTTCATGATTGCTTTTGTTTGCTTTATTATTTGGGGAATGATATTTGGCAAAAAGACTAAGCGCAATCGCAATGATGATGACGATGATGATGACGATAATGGTGCTTCTGGTTGGTCTTGGTCGAGTGGCGGCAGTGGTAATAGTAGTTTTGGCGGCGGCGGTTTTTCTGGCGGTGGCGGAAGTTTTGGCGGCGGTGGTGCGTCTGGCGGTTGGTGATTTGAAAACTGGAAGCAGTTAACTTATGCCATTTAGATTTATATTCTAATTAATTACTGATGAACTAGACCTTTATTAATAACCGATATTTTTTAATATTATTATATTTAGTTGCCTGTTTTGTTAGGTGATATTTACATTTAGCAAGATATTATTGCCATTATTTAGCCTTATGCAAATTCTCTATAGGGAATGCATTTTTAGCAATTTTAGCCAAATTTACTTTGCTATAGTCTTATTTGGGATATGGTTAACCAATTATTATACCTTCATAAGCAAAGGTGTAGAATTATTGTGTTTTGATTAGCTAATTAATAATGGGCCCCCCCGTCCGCAAGGAGTGCAGAAATGCTTCAAGAAAAACAACAAAGAGATCAAATTGTTGAACAGGTCATTGAAATTTTAATGTCTGACAAGTCTCATGAGAATTATGATAATGGGTTTGAAACTTATATATCGGCATTTTTACAACGGGGTATTGCCGAAGAATTAACTGAAATGGGCATTGACTTGCTTTGTGAGCGGTTATCCAAATCTTGGGAAATAGCGCAATCTCGCAAATTTGGCCAGTCAAAAATCATCATTGAAAGTGATGAACATGACAATCATGATGCACAAACTTATGTGCATATCATTAATGATGATAAACCATTTTTGTTTGATTCTATATTGAATGAATTTAATGAAAAAGGGTTTGGGCCTCAATTTGTATTGCATCCGCTTATTTATGTAGAGCGCGATAATAAGGCCAAAATCTCGATGATTGCTGGCAATGAAGAATATAGTGGCGATACCAGCGAATTGGTTCTTGAAAGCCATGTATTGATTGTGATTGATAAAATTAGTGCTCAAGAGCAAAAACAATTGGTTGCTGGCCTTGGCAATGTATTGCGTAATGTGCGTTATGCGGTGTTGGATTGGAAGCCAATGGGAGACCGTATTAAATCGGTACTAAAAACCTATGTGAAGAGCCCGCCTAATGTTCCTAATGCTGCATTGCAAGAATCGATGGAATTTTTAAGCTGGATGCTTGATAATAACTTTACCTTTTTGGGTATGCGTGAATATTGTTTTGAAAGTGAGAGCTTTGATGGCAGCTTTGTTCATGTCAATGAAACGGGGCTTGGTGTCTTACGAGATGAGCAGGTTGAAGTGCTACAAAGAGCGGGTGAAAACTTAGCAATAACGCCTGAAATTTTAGACTTTATTTTGCGCCCTGAGCCGATCTTTGTGGCTAAAGCCAATATTAAATCTATGGTGCATCGGCGCATTTATATGGATTATATTGGCATTAAATTATATGATGAAGAAGGTAATATTTCAGGCGAACTTAAAGTGGTTGGTCTGTTTACCTCAGGCGCTTATACCTCATCGCCACTTAAAATACCATTGTTGCGCCGTAAGCTAAATCAAGTGATGCGCCGCTCTGGGCTTAAAGATAACAGCCATAGTGGTAAAGCCTTGCTTAGTGTGATTGAAAATTATCCACGGGATGAATTGTTCCAAATTGAGGGTGAGTTATTACTCAATTTTGCTACAGCAATTCAGCGTCTTGATGAAAGGCCGATGACTCGGACTTTCATTAGACCCGATAAATTTGATCGGTTTGTTTCAATTTTGGTTTATGTGGCACGGGATCATTATAACAGTCAAATACGCCTTAAAATCGGAGCTTATTTGGCGAAGCGTTTTGATGGGCGTGTCTCGGCAGTTTACCCACATTTCCCAGAAGGGATGATGGCTCGGGTGCATTTTATTATCGGGCGTAATGAAAATGGATTGCCAGATTATGATGATAAACAGATTGAAATGGATGTTCACGAACTGATTCGTACTTGGACAGACAAGTTTTTTGATGCGCTAGATGACAATGCGCTGAATATGACATCGCGTGATTTACTCACTCAATATGGCAATGGATTTAGCGCTTCTTATCGTGATAATTTCAGCCCTGAAAATGCCCTTGTTGATATTGAAGTGATGCATGGCTTGAATGATACGCAATTGCTTGATGCGCGTTTGGTTGAGCGCAATGAAAGCAATAATGACGAAGTGGCATTAAAACTCTTTCATGTTGGTTCGCCGATTGCACTGAGTGACCGTATGCCGATTATCGAAAATATGGGTTTTAGAGCCATTAATGAACGTTCATTTTGTGTGCATGTTATGCGTGATGGTAAAAAGTTTGATATATGGATTCATGATATTGCGCTTGAAAGCCAAGATGCTAGCAATATTGATATTGGGACGAAAGGCAGCTTGATTCAAGATGCATTTTTGGCCATTTGGAATAAGCGCGCCGAAGATGATGGCTTTAATAAGTTGATTTTAAGCGATGGGCTTAATTGGCGCGATGTGGCAATGTTGCGCAGCTATGGCCGCTACTTAAAGCAAACCAGCTTGAGCTTTTCTCAGCGTTATATCTGGGATACTTTGCGCAAACATGGGGCGATTACGCTTGAATTTGTTAAATTATTCTACCTAAAATTTGATTTGGATAGCCCGTCGGATGACTATGATGCCCAAAGCAAAGTGGCCAATGGCATTATTGGCGCGCTTGAGCATGTGTCTAGTTTGGATGAAGATCGCATTATCAGAGCGGTTTTAAATGTGATGCAATCAACCTTGCGCACTAACTTTTTTCAACTGGCAGAAAATGGCTTAGAAATGCCAACTATTTCATTAAAGATCCGTTCTAAATTGGTGGATAGTTTGCCTGACCCGAAACCATTTGCTGAAATATTTGTTTATTCTCCTCGGGTTGAGGGGGTGCATATGCGCGGTGGCGAGATTGCCCGTGGCGGCCTAAGATGGTCAGACAGATTAGAAGATTTTCGTACCGAAGTGCTGGGTTTGGTAAAAGCCCAACAGGTTAAAAATGCAGTGATTGTGCCAGTTGGTTCAAAAGGTGGTTTTGTGCCTAAGCATTTACCAGTGAACGGTACGCGAGAGGCATTTATCAATGAAGGCATTGCTTGTTATCAGTTATTTGTTGGTTCTTTATTAGACCTAACTGATAATTTGGACGGTGAAAAGGTTATCAAACCTAAAAATGTGACACGTCTTGATAAGGATGACCCATATTTGGTGGTTGCTGCTGATAAAGGCACGGCGACATTTTCAGACATTGCCAATGGGCTTTCTGAAGACCGTGATTTTTGGTTAGGCGATGCGTTTGCTTCTGGCGGCAGTGTTGGGTATGACCATAAAAAAATGGGCATAACAGCGCGCGGTGGCTGGGAAGCGGTAAAGCGGCATTTTCGCGAGTTAAACCATGACATTCAAACCAAGCCATTTAAAGTGATTGGCATTGGCGATATGTCTGGCGATGTGTTTGGCAATGGCATGTTATTGTCAGAGCAGATTGAGCTGATTGCCGCTTTTGACCATCGTGATATCTTTATTGACCCAACCCCTGATGTGGCAAAAAGCTTTGCTGAGCGACAGCGTTTGTTTGATATGCCTCGGTCATCATGGGTTGAATATAATGAGAAGCTAATTTCTAAAGGCGGTGGTATTTTTAGCCGTTCGTTAAAATCTATCCCACTTAGTGATGAAATGCGCGCAATGACAGGATTAGGCGGTAAAACTGCAACGCCTAATGAACTGATGAAGGCTTTGTTATCGGCTAAAACAGATCTGTTATGGTTTGGTGGTATTGGGACTTATATTCGCGCAAGCACAGAAAGTGATGCTGATGCAGGTGATAGAGCCAATGATGTCATTAGGGTAACTGCGGCACAGCTTAAAACCAAATGTATTGGCGAAGGTGCAAATTTAGGGATTACCCATAATGCACGGGTTGAATTTGCTAAATTAGGCGGTATGGTCAACACCGATGCAATTGATAATAGTGCGGGTGTGAATAGCTCTGACATGGAGGTAAATATTAAAATTGCTTTAGGCAGAGCGGTGCAAAATGGTAAATTAAATTATGAAAGCCGTAATGTTTTATTGGCCAGTATGACCGATGAAGTAGCCGACCTTGTGTTGCGTAACAATTATTTGCAAACCCTAGCATTGACATTGGCCTATGAACGTAACCAAGCAGATATGGGTTATTATGAGCGATTAATGCTAAAATTGGAAGAAATTGGAGATTTAGACCGTGAGGTTGAGTTTTTACCATCTAGCACTGAAATGCAAGCTAGAGAGCAGAAAGGCGAAGGTTTAACGCGTCCCGAACTTTCGGTATTGTTGGCCTATGCAAAAATTTCGCTCTATGAATTACTACTTGGCTCAGAAGTGATTGATGATGCTTATTTGGGCAAAGAATTATTGCGCTATTTCCCAACCACCATGCATGATGGTTATATGGATGAAATTGACGGCCATAAATTGCGCCGTGAAATAATCGCAACAAGGCTTTCTAACTTAATGATTAACCGTGGTGGGCCTGCTTTTATACGCTCGTTGGTTGATATATCGGCGGCTGAACCTGCGGCGATTGCATCAGCATTTGCAATGGCGTATGACAGTTTTGAAATGCTTGAATTGAACAACCAAATTGATGCATTGGATAATAAAATTGATAGCGCAGTACAGATCAGACTATATCTTAAAGTGCAAAATTTATTACGCCGTCAAACCATGTGGTTCTTACGTTATGTTGGCGATGAAAAATCTGATTTGGCTAAAATTGTTGCCCGTTATAAAGGTGGTATCCAATCTTTATTGAGCAGTTTTGTTGAGCATTTGCCTTCTGAAAGCTATGATTTTGTACAAAATCAAGCGGCTGAATTAATTGAAGCGGGTGTGCCTGAAAAATTTGCCAATGTGATGGCGGCAACTCGCTATATGGATAATGCATCGGACATTGTTCGGGTGGCTGAACGTTGCAAGGCGAGTTTGGGTGATGTGGCTAAACTATATTTCTCCGTTGGGGACTTTATGGGCATTCAATGGCTTATTTCGGGCGCACGTAAAATGCCAGTGAATGACCATTATGACCGTTTGGCGATTAACCGGACTATTGACGGTTTGCAATCGACCCATCGGCGAATTGTGACCGCGATTTTAGGCCAAGATAAAAACAAAGAAAAAGCACTTGAGCTGTGGAAGCAACATAGTGCGGATGGCATTGCGCGGGCAAATATTGCGATTACCAATGTGAGGGCAACGGGTGAATTAAGTCTTGCTAAACTTGCGGTAGCATCGGCGCATATAGCTGATGTGATTGAAGATTAAGGCTTAATATTGGCAAGAAGTTAAAGCTTCTTGCCACTGTCACAAATATTTGCTTAACTGATTTCCTAAAAGGGGTTGGATATGGCAAATGGTGAAAATACTGGTCAAAATATCAGTAAAAAAGGTGCAGATTTTAAGGGTCGTTTTGGTTGGATGATGTTTGATTGGGCCGCACAACCTTATTTTACACTGATTACCACGTTTATTTTTGCGCCATATTTTATTGGTGGGTTTATTGAAGATGGGGTGGAAGGCCAAGCTTATTGGTCGCTAACTTTGGTAATTTCGGGCCTGATTGTGGCCATTGCTTCGCCCATATTTGGCTCGATTGCTGATCGGATGGGCCCTCGCAAACCGTGGATTATTGCATTTTCATTAATCTTTATACTTGGCTCTTGTTTGTTATGGCTTGCAGTGCCTGGCGATGGTGGTGCGGTTTTTTTAGTAATTGTAGGCTTGATATTGGCAGCAATTGGTATTGAATTTGCGACGGTATTTAACAACGCCATGCTGCCCAATGTGGCTGGTGATGGTAAGATGGGCAAACTTTCAGGCTTTGGTTGGGCGATGGGCTATATTGGCGGCTTGATTAGTTTGATTATTGTTTTGGGTTGGTTAAGCAGCAGCGTGAGCACTGGTAAAACCATGCTCGGGATGGAAAGTATTTTAGGCTTTGACCCAATGCTTAAAGAGGCTGATCGTTTTGTGGGGCCGATGGCTGCGCTTTGGTATTTGGTTTTTGTGATACCGATGTTTTTATTCACGCCTGATGAAAAACCCATTAAATATGCCAAAGCTAGCGTGATGGATAATGTGATCAATGGCCTTGCTGATTTGTGGGTGTTATTTAGAAGCATGCGCAACCAAAAAAACTTATATACCTTCTTCTTTGCACGGATGATTTATTTTGACGGCATTACTGCATTATTTGTATTTGGTGGGGTTTATGCCAAATTTGTGTTTGACTGGGAAATAACCACATTGGGTATTTTTGGCATTATATTGTCGGTTGCGGCCGCATTGGGTGCGTTTTTAGGCGGTATATTGGATGATATTTTTGGCCCTAAAAAAGTGATATTGTGGGCATTATTTGGGTTGATTGTCTCTTCACTGGGTATTTTGTCGGTTAACACAGAAACGGCTTTAATTTTTATTATACTGCCACCGATTGCCGAAAATATCGGTATGTTTGCCAGTTTGGGCGAGCAAATTGTATTGTTTTTTGGGTGTGGTATTGGCCTATTTGCAGGGCCAGCTCAAGCTGCAAGCCGCACCATGTTGGTTAAAATTATTCCAAAAGGCGAGGCGGCTAAATATTTTGGGCTATTTGCGTTATCAGGCAAGGCTACAACATTTTTAGCGCCATTAATCATTGGCATATTAACCGTGGCGTTGAATGACCAGCGGATGAGCTTGGTAACTGTGGTCGGGTTTTTAATTGTTGGTATTATACTGTTTCTTAAGGTATCTGAGACGCCAGAATAGTATTTTGAGCGGGGTGAATTTGCGAAATAATGGTAAGGCCAGGCTCGAAGCCTGTATAATGATGCACGCGTATGGCGAATACGCGCGCTATTTTTGTTGATTAATGCTTAAAGTGGCGCATGCCAGTGAATAGCATGGCAAGGCCAGCCTCATCTGCGGCTTTAATAACCTCATCATCGCGCATGGAACCACCTGGTTGGATGATGGCGGTAGCGCCAGCAGCAGCAGCAGCTAACAGACCATCAGCAAATGGGAAAAAGGCGTCAGACGCGACCACTGAGCCTTTGACCAAGGCATCAGCTTCACCAGCTGCCTTTGCCGCATCGATGGATTTTTGCGCGGCAACATGTGTTGAATCAATGCGGCTCATTTGACCTGCACCGATGCCGACTGTTGCGCCATCTTTAACATAAATTATGGCGTTGGATTTAACATGTTTGCAGATTTTAAATGCCAATTTCATGTCGGTCATTTCTTGCGCGGTTGGTTGGCGTTTGGTGACGACTTTTAATTCTAAATCATCCACACAACCATTGTCACGTGATTGTACCAACAAGCCGCCAGATACGCTGCGAATGTTTAAGCCTGCTGATTTAACATCGGGCAAGCCGCCAGTGACCAATAGTCTTAGATTCTTTTTAGCGGCAATGATGGTTTTAGCAGCTTCGCTTACATCTGGTGCAATAATCACCTCGGTAAAGGTTTTGACAATTTCAACCGCGACCGCTTCGGTAATGGTATCATTTAACGCAACAATGCCACCAAAGGCGGATGTTGGGTCACATTTTAGGGCAGCTTTATAGGCTGTTACAAGGTCAGTGCCTGTCGCGACACCGCATGGGTTGGCATGTTTGATAATCGCCACGGCTTTGGTGTCGTTTGGTTTGAACTCTGCAACCAGTTCAAATGCTGCATCGGTATCATTAATATTGTTAAAGCTTAATGCTTTGCCTTGTAATTGGCTGGCCGTTGCAACGCCTTTGCGTTGTTCACCATTGACATAAAAGCCAGCTTGTTGATGTGGGTTTTCGCCATAACGCAGCACTTGTTTTAACGTGCCGCCAAATGCGCGATAGTCTGGTGTTGGGGTGTCTAATTGTTCGGCAAACCAGTTGGAAATTGCCGCATCATAAGCAGCGGTTCTGGCATAGGCTTTGGCGGCAAGTTTTTTGCGCGTATTTAAGCTTGTTGCACCTTTGTTTTTAGCCATTTCGCCCAACACAAGATCATAATCTGAATTTTCAACAATGACCGTTACAAAGCCATGGTTTTTAGAGGCGGCTCTAATCATAGCGGGGCCGCCAATGTCAATATTCTCGACACAATCTTCGTAATTGCCGCCCTTGGCAACGGTGGCTTCAAACGGGTAAAGGTTGACTACTAATAAGTCGATATTTGGGATGTTATGATCGGCTTGGGCTTGTATATGCGCGTCATTATCGCGTAATGATAACAACCCGCCATGCACTGCGGGGTGTAATGTTTTAACCCGACCATCCATCATTTCTGGAAATTTAGTAATGTCTGCAACATCTTTAACTGGAATGCCCGCATCACTGATGGCTTTTGATGTGCCGCCAGTTGAGAGCAATTCAATGCCTAAATCATGTAATTTTTGGGCAAATTCAATCAGGCCAGATTTGTCTGATAGTGAAATTAATGCGCGTTTAATGGGTGGGTTTTCATTGTGCATAGCTTTTCCTTTGTCCTTGCAAATGGAGGTGGTTGACAATGATTGTGCCATTAGCACAGATTTTTAATAAAATATAGCCTAGATGATGCTTGTTAAATGTTTTGCTCAAATAATTGGGCGCCACTGGTTTATCTTTGCCAATTTTACTGATAAGCATTATTTTATTTGAAATATAAAGCAGGGTAAGCTCATGAAAATTGCAATCGGAACAGATCATGCAGGGTTTAAATATAAACAAAAGATTGTAAAGTTTTTATCTTCACATGGCCATGATGTTAAAGACTTTGGTACATTTGATGAACTGTCTTGTGATTACCCAGATTTTATATTTCCTGTGGCTACGGCTGTTTCATCTGGTGAATATGAGCGAGGCATCGTTCTGGGCGGTTCGGGTAATGGAGAAGCGATTGCTGCAAATAAAGTTTCAGGTATTCGTTGTGCGGTCTGTTGGAATGTTTTGTCGGCAGAAATGTCTCGCCGCCATAATGATGCTAATATATTATCTCTTGGGCAACGAATGATTGATGAGGATATGTTAGACAAGATTGTTCAAACTTGGCTTGAAACGCCATTTGAGGGCGGGCGGCATCAAAGGCGAATCGAAAAAATAGACAATATGTAACGATGGCGTTTTATTTTTGCAATATGGGGTGATTTATAATTTTCTAAATTGCCATTTGGCTTCGGCATAGTCTTCTACTTGGCCAGAAATTACAATTTGATGGGTTTTCTTTTTTTCTTGGCTTTCGCCTAAATAGACACTGTCCTCAAGGCGAAATGCTGCAAAGGTGGATACAAATTGCCACATATCTTGATTGGGCATAATTAGCAATATGCTATGACCGTCGCGTGAGGTTTGAGTGGTTACCGATGGATGAAGGTGGAAGCGAATGTCATAATTTTGCTTTTTAAACGGGGTTTTTGTCTGATCTTGGGCGGGCGATAAAATGTCCATGCCGGTGATTTGCTCACCATTTGGTGATAGGGTTATGCTACGCTGGTGGATGAGGCCAAAATTTCTGGCATAGCCGTCATGACTGGCTATCACTTGCGGACCATCAGGCGTTTTACCAATGGTGACCGGCATTTTATGGTGGCCATGATAAATTTGATTGCCAATTAAGCGGCTTAACCAGTTGGGCAGTTTTAATGTAGCAGTGGATTGGTTGTTTAGGCAAAGGGTTGAGTGAGCGGCAGTTGAACGCGTGGTTGAGAACCATTTATAATCATAGTGATCGGTTGCGCCACAATTAACCACCATGCGCTGGGCGGAAACGCTAATTTCAACCGCCAATGGCCCCGCATGGGCGGTGGTGCTATATTCAGATTTTGGTATTTCGCCTGCATCAATTGTTAGTTGTATGTCTGGTGCATATAGGCGGTAATAGCCACTATGGGGCGCTTGGGTTGGGGCTTTGAACCCTTCGCCTTCTGCATCAAATATGCTTAAGAATGCCGCCCAATCGGTCGGGCCTGCCCCGTTAAATTGAATAAAATTACCATCGGGGTGGCAAAAGAAATGCAAGATCGGAATGATGCGGTCTATGGCATTTTGCAAGGCTATTGGGACGTGCTTTTGCTGTTTCTTATAGGTTTGTTTTAACGGGATTAGCACCAGCATAATTTCAAGTAAAAGGTCTGGGTTGCGGCTAACATGCCCGCCATCTGGCAAAATCTGCTCGGCAAGCTGTTCGGCCAGTAATTGCTCATAGTCTAATTTATCATTTTTAATCTGATAGGATTGATTTAGGCAGTTATTTGCAAAACATAAGGCGATTGCAATGTCCAATTTGTCCTTACTATGTTTGACATATTTAAACGAGCGGCGCAAAACCTGTACATGTTGATCGATGGTTTTAAAGTATAATTTGTTGGTAATTTCGGTCGATTGATTGGTTAAAATGGATGAATGGGACAGTAAAGCAATTAAGCGCTTGGTGGTAATGGCCATTTTCCAATTGCTTTGACTATAGTAATTTTTACTATTTAGCCAATCCACATAAAGTGCGTTGGCTTGCATGATGGCGATTGGGCTATTAAGTGCCTTGAAATGACATAACCAACCAAATGATACTAATTCATTATACCAGGCTTGATTGGGCGGTATTACTTTGAATGGCGAATTGGCACCTATGTTAAAGCTTGTTCCACATAATGAGATATGGCCGTCATATATGTCTTCGGCAATGGTTGGGTCGGCAATTTGTAAGTCGGTTGGTTCAAAAATAATGGCCTTGGGTAAATTGGCACTGCGCCGCCATTTCAACACATAAAGGCGGATAAGTTTTTGCTTAATGGCACGGATATAATGTTGAATCGCTAAATATATTAGCTGTAATTTCTCAATGAATGAAAAATGTGCCATATTTGCGCCATAACACCTTAAATTAAAAAACTAACTATAGCATAGCTAGCTCTTTTAGGCTTTGCAAGGTTAAGCGGTAACATTGAGTAAATTCCTGTAAGTTATGCAGGAGTTTGACTCTGAAGGTTGGATTTGCGTAATTTAGCGATAAAAAAGCCATCCATACCGCCTATACCATCGGTTAAATCGGGCAAAATTCTGAGCCATCCTTTTGGGCTGACTATTAAATTTGCGGTTTTTGCGATCAAGCCTAGCTTTTCGTTGGTGATAGGCTCTAACTTTACATCATGGCGACGGCCTAATATGGCATCGATTTGCTTTTCGCCCTCTTCAGGTTCTAGAGAACAGGTTACATAAATGATCTCGGCATTTGGGGCGGCCATGTCGATGCAAATATTGAGTAATTCGGCCTGAATTTTAGCCAGATTTTTAATATCTTGTAGGCTTTTTAACAATAATATTTCGGGGTGTTTGCGAAATGTGCCAGTTGCACTGCATGGTGCGTCTAATAAGATATGTGATGGGGCAATTTCGGGGGTGAATTTGCGGATATCAGCCTGGATGACAGTGGCGGATAATTGGGTGCGTTCAAGATTTTCATTAAGGCGTTTTAGGCGGTTTTTATTAATGTCAACAGCGGTAACATTGGCGCCTAATGCAGCCAATTGCATGGTTTTACCGCCAGGTGCTGCACAAAAGTCAAAAACTGAGTTTTGGGCAACATCATCAAATAAGGTTGCGGCAATGGCGGCGGCGGCATCTTGCACCCAAAACTCGCCTTCAGCAAAGCCTTCAAGCTTGGTGATGTTGGGCTTTTTATCAAACCGAATGCTATGATCGCCAATTTGTTTTGCGCCAAATTCTTCTGCCCATTTTTTCGCCCATAGCTCGGTGTTTGATTTAACGCTAATGTCCAACTTGGGCTGCTGCTCAAGGCAATTGGCAAATTTTAGAGTGAGTTGATCGCCATAATATTGTTGCCATTTTTCGGCAACCCATTTTGGTAATATTTGGGTTGTGGTTAAGCTTAAAAAGCGGAGTTTATCTTGCTCGCGGTTTACTTTACCCAAAATGGCATTGATCAGCTTTTTGAAATGTTTGGCATCATTACTTTCGGCCAAATGCAGGCTGAGTGATATTGCAGCGTGGGGCGGGGTTTCCAAATAAAGCAATTGGGCTGCACCTAAAATCAGAATATAATGGGCAAGATAGGCTTTGCGGGGCAGGCTTTTACTCATATAAGATTTGAGATAAAATTCTATTTTGGTCAGATTACGAATGCTGGTCATCACCAAATTGCGCACAAATGCTTGGTCACGATCGCTTAAGCTTGACCAAGATGCATCTGTTTGAACTTTAAGCAGCGCATCGTCAAATGTCAGGCGGTTAAAAATGATTAAGCCAATAAAATTAAGTGCAACTTGCCGTGCAGCAAGGCCAGAAATTGTCTTTTTTTGAGAAGGTTTGTTCAAAATCATTTCTTTCAATTGCAATATCGTCTAATATTAAGCTTCACTAATTAGCCAGTCTTGGCGGTAAGTCAAGCGAATATGGTAGTAAAGGCAAGGTGTATGATGGATGACGATATTGAATATAAAGAAGTGATAATGCCGAGCGGCCTTAATGAGCTGGAGAAAATGGGCGCAGCGCGTGGCAAGAAAATATCTGCTATAGCCGAGCAAGCCATTAGAGAAGCCGCAGCAAGGCGTATTGAACAAGATGCTGCGCAACAACCTGCTAAAGAATATAATGGCCGCAAAGGCTTAAACCCAACCCGCTATAGGGATTGGGAAAATAAGGGCATTGCCAGCGACTTTTAGGCTTAAAATATCTTATAAATTCTCGTGGTTTTTAATTAGCTCTTTTACCACCTCTGGATCGGCTAAGGTGGAAATATCGCCTAGATTACCATACTCATCTTCGGCAATTTTGCGCAAAATACGCCGCATGATTTTACCTGAGCGAGTTTTTGGCAACCCTGGTGCAAATTGTAATTTGTCAATGGTGGCGATTGGGCCAATTTCCTTACGCACCCATTTAACCAATTCTTTGCGGAGTGCATCGGATGGTTCGGCATTATGCATTAAGGTGACATAAGTGTATATGCCTTGCCCCTTAATGTCATGAGGGTAGCCAACCACAGCAGCTTCTGATACGGCATCATGGGCAACAAGCGCGCTTTCAATTTCGGCAGTGCCCATTCTGTGGCCTGAAACATTGAGCACATCATCGACGCGGCCAGTGATCCAATAATAGCCATCTTTGTCACGCTTGGCACCATCGCCTGTGAAATATTTACCCTTAAAGGTTGAAAAATAGGTTTGTACAAACCGTTCATGATCACCAAATATGGTGCGTGATTGACCCGGCCAACTGTCTGTGATGCATAGCAAGCCTTCAGCTTCGCCTTTTAATTCGTTACCGTCTGTATCTACAATTTGTGGTTGTACGCCAAAAAATGGGAAGGAAGCGCTGCCAGGTTTCATAGCGGTTGCGCCCGGCAATGGGGTAATCATAATCCCGCCTGTTTCAGTTTGCCACCATGTATCAACAACGGGGCAATTTTCTTCGCCGACAATATGGTAATACCATTCCCATGCTTCGGGGTTAATGGGTTCGCCAACGCTTCCTAAAAGTCGTAAACTGCGGCGGTTGGTTTTGGTGACATAGTCATCACCCTGACCCATTAATGCGCGAATGGCGGTGGGGGCGGTGTAGAAAATGGTGACTTTATGCTTGTCAATTACATTCCAAAAACGTGAGGCATCGGGGTAGGTTGGCACGCCCTCAAACATTAATGTGGTTGCGCCATTGGTGAGTGGGCCATAGAGAATGTATGAATGGCCTGTGATCCAACCGACATCGGCTGTGCACCAGTAGATGTCATCATCATGGTGGTCAAACACGTATTTATGGGTCATGGAAGCGTATACCAAATAGCCGCCTGTGGTGTGAACCACGCCTTTTGGTGTGCCAGTAGAGCCTGATGTATATAGAATGAATAACGGGTCTTCGGCGCTCATTTCCTCAGGCTCGCAAGTTTCACTTAGGCCTTTAATGGCTTCATGGTGCCAAATATCGCGGCTGTTGTCAAAAGCCACATCACCGCCCGTGCGTTTGACTATAAATAGTTTTTCGCCACCCTCTGTTTTGCTCAGGGCTTCATCGACATTAACTTTTAATGGGGTGGCTTTGCCGCCGCGGTAGCCCTCATCGGCAGTGATGATGAACTTAGACTTGCAATCTTTAATTCGGCCAGCGAGTGCGTCTGGCGAAAAGCCGCCAAATACCACACTATGTGGCGCGCCAATGCGGCTACAGGCCAGCATGGCATAAGCAGCTTCGGGTATCATTGGCATATAAATGGTGACTACATCGCCTTTTTTAACGCCATTGGCTTTGAGCATATTGGCAAAAAGGCAGACTTGTTTGTGTAGTTCATTATAGGTGATGTTGAGGGATTCTTCGGGGTTATCACCTTCCCAAATGATAGCGGTTTGATCGCCACGTTTGGCTAAATGGCGGTCGATACAGTTGACGGAGGCATTTAATGTGCCATCTTCATACCATTTTATTGATACATTATCATGCTCAAAGCTGGTGTTTTTTACCTTGCTAAACGGTTTCATCCAGTCGACACGTGTGCCATGATATGCCCAAAAAATATCGGGTGTGTTGACTGAGCGATCGTGTAGAATGTCATATCTGGCGTCGGTTATATAGCTTTTGGATTTAAATGCAGCATGTGGATAATGAGTCTCAACTTTAAACATGAATTCCCTCTTTTTTTATTTTTTGCGCAGTTTAGAATTTTACTCAATATTTTGCAATGGTGCGCAAGACGGCATTGAATAATATTTATATTGGTACTTTATACTGCCGCTAATTCATAGTCGTCCATTCGTGCCATTTGTTAGCAATGCTGGTTTAAATAAGATTGACTAGAGCAACCTTCATTGGGTGGATGGTTACAGTTTCAAACAGGCCAGCTTTGGCATAAGGGTCGGCGGCTAAACTTAGATCTAATGCGGCACGGTCTATTGCATCAACAAGCAATATTGAGCCTATCATTTTCTCCTCATCATCAAATAATGGGCCGCCTGCGATGATTTTTATGGCATCAGTACGCACAAATAATAAATGGGCTTCGCGGTTGGCCATTCTTAGCTCTAGTGAGTCTTTTTTATCGTAACAGGTTACTGCAAAATGCATATTTTTGACTTTCATTTAAATTGTTAGCTTGTAGCATTTAGGTGTTTAACTTGGGCTATTCTTGTTTAATGGGTCGGTTGAGTAGGCGGGTGATGGCAGTGTCTACACCTTCAGTGCCTGCCACAATATTAGCGATGGATTGGCAAATTGGCATATCAATATCCAGCTCATTTGCCCATTTGGCTAAGATGGTAGAAGTATGCACACCTTCGCTGACACTTTGGCGCTGATCCATAATTTGTTGTAAGCTTTGACCTTGGCCAAGCGCCATGCCAAGTGACATATTGCGTGATAATGTACTGTTACAGGTTAGGGTTAAATCGCCCAAGCCAGATAAGCCAAATAGGGTTTGGCTTTTTGCGCCTAAAGCTGCGCCAAAACGGGTTAATTCGGCAAAGCCGCGGGTGGTGAGTGCAGCTCTTGCGCTATCGCCAAAGCCTTTGCCGTCTGAAATACCGCAAGCAATGGCTAAAACATTTTTTACCGCTCCGCCAATTTGTGCGCCTATTAAGTCGGTTGAATGGTAAAGCCTAAAGGTTGGGATGGATAAGGCTTTGGCCAATGCTTTGCCCAATGCTTCATCTGCCATTGCAAGGGTGATGGCCGTTGGTAGCCCTTTGGCAACATCAGCAGCAAAGCTTGGGCCTGATAAAATTCCGACTTGGGCAAGTGGCAGAACTTCTTGCATGACTTCAGTCATTAATTTTCGACTGTTTGCCTCTATGCCTTTGGCGCAGATTAAAATTGGAATGGGTTTCTTTAGAAACTCTGCGAAATCCTTAGCGACATGGCGCACTACTTGGGCGGGGGTAACCCAAAGCAGGGCGTCTAATTCAGCCATTTCGGATAATTGATTGGTGGCTTTAATGTTATGAGGCAGCGGAAAGCCTTTTAAAAAAACACTATTCTCATGGCTTTGGTTGATGCTATCAACCACTTCAGTTTCGCGCGCCCATATTAATGTATCATGGCCTGCTCTGGCTGCAATACAAGCCAATGCTGTACCCCATGCCCCTGCGCCAATAATGCCGATTTTAGAAAATGAAAGTTGTGCCACAATGTTATCGTTTCTTTAATATTTAGTAGATTATTTGACCTGACTAAAATATAGGAAATTTGAACCAATTGTGCAATATATATAAAAAAATCAATTAGTCATAAAGTGGCCAACGGGCTTTGGGCGGCGCGCTTAAATCGGATATATTGCCACGTAAATATTGTTCTATGCCTGCCCATGCAATCATAGCGCCATTGTCGGTACATAGCTTGGAGGGCGGAACAATTAGTTTGAAATTATGGTCACTGCTTAAAATATCTAACTTTTTGGCAATGGCTTTATTGGCTGCAACGCCGCCAGCGATAATGAGTGAACAAGTCTCATCATCCGCCATGTTTTTATTGTTTCTGAAAATCTGCATGGCGCGCTTAAGGCGGTCTTCAAGGCAATCGGCAGCGGCTTGTTGGAAGCCTGCACAAATGTCATATTTATCTTGTTGTTTGATTGGCTCAATGGCTTTTGCAGCATGTAAAACGGCGGTTTTTAGGCCTGAAAATGAAAAGTCACAATTATTACGGCCTTTCATTGGGCGCGGTAATGAAAACCGAGTTGCATCACCTTGTTTGGCATATTGCTCAACAAATGGCCCGCCAGGGTAGCCAAGGTCTAATAATTTTGCAACTTTATCAAAGGCTTCGCCAATGGCATCGTCAATGGTACTGCCAAGTAACAGATAGTCGCCAAGGCCGTTGACCTGCAAAATTTGGGTATGACCACCAGAGATTAACAGTAATAAATAAGGCGGTTTAAGCCCATTAGATAAGCCAGCGGTCAAAGCGTGGCCTTCTAAATGATTAACAGCAATGAGCGGTAAATCATGCGCCAGTGCAATGGCTTTGCCGCTCATTAGCCCGACAATAACCCCCCCTAAAAGACCTGGGCCTGAAGTAGCTGCGACCAGATCCAATTGTTGATAAGTGACACCTGCTTCACTGAGTGCGGCGGTGACCATTTTATCCATATATTCAATATGGGCGCGGGCGGCAAGTTCTGGTACCACGCCGCCAAAGGGCGCATGCACGTCGGTTTGGGTATGGACGATATTGGACAGGATTTCGGCTTTGCCATTTGGATGGCGTATTACGACACCTGCGGCGGTATCATCACAAGAGGATTCTAGCCCTAAACAGATGATTTGTTGACTGGGCATATGATAATCCTGCAAACTGGAGTGAATGGGCTTGCGCTATGCGCTCAATATTGTAAGAAGGTTTATATTAATCGCCAAGATGAGGCAAGCAGTGAATAACATCCCCCAAAATTTAAAATTACCCATTAAAATTGGTACGCGTGGCAGTTTATTGGCCATGACCCAAGCCAAACAAACCCGCTCTCGGTTAAAGTCGGCTTACGGCTTGAGCGATGGAGACTTTGAAATCATGGTGATTTCAACCACGGGTGATCGTGTTCAAGATAAAACCTTTTTGGAACTTGGCGGCAAAGGATTATTTACCAGCGAAATAGAAGTGAAATTACTTAATGGTGATATTGATATTGCCGTACATAGCATGAAAGATGTGCCAACTATACGCCCCGATGGCATTGGCATTGACTGCATGTTGCCACGTGAAGATGTGCGCGATGCATTTTTATCGATTAAATATAACAGTTTGCAAGAGTTGCCCAAAGGTGCGGTGATCGGTACATCATCGTTGCGGCGTGGGGCAATTATTTTGGCCAAGCGGCCTGATTTGAAAATTGTCAACTTTCGTGGAAATGTTGATACTCGGCTTAAAAAACTTGCTGATGGTGTGGTCGACGCGACTATTTTGGCAACTGCGGGGCTGAACCGTTTGGGCTTTAGCGATATGATTACGCAGGTAATCTCGGCCAATGACATGTTGCCGGCGGTAGCTCAGGGCGCTATTGGGCTTGAAACGCGCCTAGATGATGGTGCGAATATTCAATTATTATCGGCCATTAATTGCGGCGAAACACTGGCTGAAGTGAATATGGAGCGGGCATTTTTAAAAGCTTTAGATGGTTCTTGCCAAACGCCAATTGCTGCTTTGGCACAAATTTATGGTCAGCAGATTGAGTTTAAGGCGATGATTTTAAAGCCTGATGGTAGTGAGGTGCATGAAGCAAAAATTACTGCGCCATTAAACCTAGCAGAAAAATTTGGTCGCAATATTGGCCTTGAACTATTGGCAAAGGGCGGTGAAGGCTTCTTTTGAAAAATAAATGATTATGAAAAATATAGTTGTAACCAGACCGAAAGAAGATTTTGAGCGCAGCGCTGAAAAAATTCGCGCTTTGGGCTATAATGTATTGCATAGCCCGATGATGGAATTTAAATTGCTTGAATTTGAGTTGCCAGCTATTGATGCATTTTCGGCACTGATATTCACCTCGGCCAATGGGGTTCGCGCGGTGGTTCAATCGGCACATTTTAAGCAATTAATACAGTTGCCATGTTATGTGGTGGGGCCGCAAAGTGCGGCTTTGGCAAAACAATATGGGTTTAAAGTTAATGCGATTGGTAATGGGGATGTTAAGGCTTTAAGTTTAACCATTGCTAGTGACTATCAATCTAAAAACCTCAGTAAAGCTTTATTGCATGTTTCTGGCCACCATCAGGCTGGGAATTTGGTGGATATGTTGGCAGAATTGACAATAGAGGTTGAGCGACTTCAAGCGTATCATATGCTAGAAATAGGCCATATTGCACCAAAGGTATTAGGACTTATTGAAAAAACTGGTTTGTATGAAGATGTTGAAAAAATAGATGGTATATTATTATACTCTGCAAGAAGTGCAAAAATATTGTTTAAAAATTTGGCGGCTGCGCAAGTTTTAACAAAAATTAGTAATATTCAGATATATTGTTTATCAAAAAATATTGCAGGATGCGTTTGCAAGCCCTATTTAAAACATATATATTGGGTAAAGCAGCCAAATGAAGATGCGTTATTAGATCTAATGCAACAAAATATGAAAATGAATGACGATTGACCCTAGTGACAGGCTTTTATAATGAGTGATGAAAAAAAACAAAATCAACAATCAGATGATGTCGTCACAGATGATGTCTCTAATGTGAGTGATGATGTAAATGGTGATGCAGAAGTTGTTGAAATAGAAGCTGAAACATCTGAAACGGAATTTGATGCGCCAGAAGATGCCGCTGAAATGCCTGAGTCACAGGCGCAGAATAAGCCTGGTGCAGGAGTTGGCCGCTTGTTTATTGCGGCAGTTTTAGGTGGTGTTGCAACCATTGCGCTCAGTTTAGGAGGTGGGTATTATGCACTTAAATCCAATAATCTTGGTGCTATTGGTACATTGATTAATGACGGTGGTGGCTCGAGTGATTTGCTTGAAGAGCAATATACTGACCTATCAACACGCATATTATCGCTTGAAGGTGAGCATGCTAATGCTGGCCAGATTGATGAAAGTGCGCTTGCTGACCTTGGCCCTGTTGCCAAGAAAATTGCTAGCCTTGAAGGAATGCTTAACAATTATCGGGATGAGAATAAAAAACTTGCTGAACAATTGTTTGAATTGCAGCAGGTATTAGACAATTCAGCAAATGTTACGCCAAGTGATGATTTTGATAATGGCTTAATTGCTGCCATGCAGGCGCAAATTGCTGAACTTAAAAAGGCAACCAGCCAATCTGGCGATGCGGATGTGATTAATCGGGCGATTAGCGATGCACAAATGACGGTGATTAGCGATTCGCAAAATAAGGCGGTGGCCATTATTAATGATAAAATTGCCAAACTAGATACTGCGCTTAATGATGTGAAGTCAATTGCGCAAAATGCAGCAGAGCAAGCTGTTGCTGCTGGAAGCGGTAATACTCTGAGCAATAAAGATGCCAGTAATATGGCTTCGGCTTTGGCTGTGGCTGCGCTTGAGCGGGCATTGCAAGATGAACGCCCATTTGAGGTTGAACTGAATGCATTAAATGGATTTGTTAAAGATGGTGGTGCATTGGCACAATTAGGCAGTTATGCAAAAACGGGTTTGGCCAGTGAGGTTACATTATTTAACCAATTTGAGAGCCTATTAGAAGCTGCTTTGGTTGCAGATTTAAAGGGTGACGGTAAGTCGGTACTGGATAAATTTATCGGTAATGCAAAATCCATCATCTCGATTAGGCGCACTGGCAATATTGAAGGGGATGAAACCGAAGCGGTTCTAGCCCGGATAGAAGTTGCTGTTATGGCTAAAGACTTAAGCGGTGCGGTTGCACAAGCAGATGGGCTTAAAGGCCCCGCAAAAGCTGTGTTTGCAACTTGGGTTGCTGGTGCAAAGTCTCGGTTAGCTGCCAAAGATTTAATGCGTCAAGTGAGCAGTGATATTTTAACATCGCTTAGTGAATAATAGTTGGGTAAAGAATTATGATTAGATTAATTGGCTATTTTATTGCATTTGCGGCATTTGTAACCGCTATTGTGTGGCTGAATAATAACCCTGGATTTGTTGAGTTTAGCTGGTTTGGCTATCATATTAAAAGCTCAATCGGCTTGTTTATAGCAGCTGGAGTGATGATTGTCATTTTGGCAATTATCACTTGGCGACTGGTGCGGGCAATTCTTGGTGCGCCGGATGCATTTGGAATATTTTTTAGTAGCCGCCGCCGCCGAAAAGGTTTTGATGCGCTATCTAAAGGCATTATTGCTGTAGGCAGTGGTGACATTAAGGCTGCGCATAAATTTTCACGTATTGCCGATGATAAATTGGATGATGAGCCGCTAACTTTATTGTTAAAAGCCCAAGCAGCGCAACTTGAAGGCAATGCTGATGCTGCCCATGCGGCATTTGAGAAAATGAGCAAACAAAGTGCGACAAAAATGTTGGGTTTGCGTGGTTTATTTGTTGAAGCAGAGCGCCAAGGTAATGGTGCTAATGCTAAGTTAATCGCCTTAGATGCTGTGGCACATAATGGCCAAAGCAAATGGGCAATAAATGGGTTGTTTGATTTGCAAACGGCCGAAGGCGATTGGGCCGGCGCGCTTAATACATTATTGATGAAGGGCCGTTTGAGCGGTAGTGATGCGATAAAAATAAAGCGCCAACGCGCGGTTTTGTTAACTGGTGAGGCCATGCATATTGAAGCAGATCATGCTGAGCGGGCATTGGAATTAACGTTAGAAGCCCGCAACCTTGCGCCTGAACTGGTGCCTGCAACCTTGCTTGCAGCAAAATTATTATTGGCCAAAGGTAGCGTTCGTAAAGCCCATAAATTACTCGAAAAATGTTGGCGCCTTGCACCGCACCCAGAATTGGGCGCATTGTTTGCGCAAGCAAAAGATGGCGAAACGGACAAGGTTATTTTAAAGCGTGTGCAAAATTTTGCCGCAAAAGCTGGAGTTGGCAATAGTGCAGTTAAGGCGCAGGCGACGATTGAAGCTGCGGTTCTGGTGGCGCGGGTGGCAATTGATTATAAAGATTGGAACGTGGCACGAGAGGCACTTGAAAATATTGTTGCCGACGGGCCAAGTGCAAGGGTTTGCACCTTGATGGCTAAAATTGAGCAAGGTGAACTTGGCAATAAAGGCTTGGTTGCTGAATGGTTGGCGCGCGCGCAACATGCTGGCGGTGACCCTATATGGTTGGCCGATGGGCATATTGCAGCGCAGTGGGCGCCGATTTCACCCATTTCGGGCGCGCTAGATGCTTATGAATGGAAAATGCCGGATTATCATTTGGCAAAAGTTGAAGCAGATTTAGCCGCGAATATTTTGCTTGAACATCATGAAATTGAGCAGATTGCTATTGAAGTTCAGGAAAAAACACTGGTAGAATCCAAAGCGCTAGAAATAGTTGCTAATGAAGCCAAAGCGAATGAAGCCAAAGCAATTAAGGACAAAAATCTTGAGCAAGAAAAAACTGTACAGCTTGAAAAAAATAAGTTGGAACAAGAAAAGGCTGAAGAAACACGACTTGAAATTGCTAAGCTAGTAAAAGATGACGATGAAGGCACTGGTGGTAACGGTAGTAATGACGGTAAAACTGATAAAAGTGTTAAATCTGATAATAATACAGCGCTACAACCTGCTGATGACAGTCCGCAAAATTCAGGCGCTCAAGTTTCACAAGGTTTGCTGAAAAATGCAAAAAATAAGATTGTAGATGGATCACACAGCCCTTACCGCTCTAGTCCTGTGACTAATGTTGATGTTAAAGAGCAGGTTGGCCTTGTCCGCCGTCCTGATGACCCTGGTTTGTTAAGCGAGGATGAGGGCGTGAACTTTGAAGCCAAAGAACATATTGGTTATTACACTGACCCTAAATAAAGAGTTTGATTATGTGGCAGAAATTAAAGAAATTTGCAGATAAACTAATGGGTGATGCACCACAAACTGCGGAACTTGAAGATGATGATTTTAAAGTTGCTGCTGTGGCCTTAATGGTACATGCAGCGCGCATTGATGGCTTTTATAGTGATGAAGAAGCGACCATCATGCGAAGGCAAATCCAGAAATATTTTAAGATCAACGCGGAAGAAGCTGAAGCGCTGGTAAAAAATGCTGATAAAGCTGAGCGAGACTCAATTGATTTGTATAAATTTACCAGTAAATTATCTGAAAGATTAGACAATGCCGGGCGCAAAGAAATTGTGCGTTTATTGTGGCATATCGTGTTGGCCGACCATGAAGTCACACCGTTTGAAGATAATTTAATCTGGCGGGTTGCTGAATTGTTGGGTGTTTCAAGCAATGACCGAATTGCAATTAGAGATGATATTAAGAATTCGCTATAGGCCTATGAGATATCATGGGTTATTGGATATATTGAATAAGAGGGTTATATGACAGAGCAAAAACTGATCACATTAATTACAGGCGCGTCTGGCGGTATTGGTGAATATTTGGCTTATCAATTTGCCGCACAAGGTGAAGATTTACTATTGGTTGCGCGCTCTGAAGATAAATTGCAAAAACTATCAGCAAAAATTGAGGCACGATATAAAGTGAAGGTGGCCATTTTTACATTGGATTTAAGCGCTCAAAATGCATGCGATCGGCTTGATAAATACGTTAATGATAATGGTTTTAGCGTTAAACATTTGGTTAATAATGCAGGCTTTGGCCTTAATGGCTCTATGGCTAAGTTGGATAGTGATGAGCAGTTAAATATGATTGACTTGAATGTGCGGGCGCTCGCGGATTTATCTTTACGCTATTTGGCGGATGTTACTAAAAACGCCGGCGGCATTATGAATGTTGCCTCGACCATTTCGTTTATGGCAGCGCCATATATGGGGGTTTATGGTGCTACTAAAGCCTTTGTTTTGTCATTCACTGAAGCTTTGGCACAAGAGAATGTTAATAAAAATATTAAAATAAGCGCGATTTGCCCTGGCCCAACCAAAACAGGTTTTGGCGTGCGCTCTCATATTGACCGCTCAGATTTATTTGATTATGTACCAACCATGAGTGCTGAAGAGGTCGCTAAAATTGCCTTTCAAGGCTATATGCGTGGTCAGGTTATTGTGGTAACTGGCATTAGCAACAAGCCTTTGCCATATTTAGTGCGCTTAACACCTAGATGGATGTTGCGTAAAATTGCCAGTAGATTGATGAGCACAGAAAGGTGAGGGAGGTTTTACCGACCCAAACCGTAAACTTGTCTCTTTAATAAATTCTACTTCTCCAATAATTGCGCATCGACGACGCTTAAGGCGGTTAGATTCATCATGCCGCGTGAGGTAATGGTGTCCGTTACAATATGCACGGGTTGGTTAGCGCCTAGCAATATTGGCCCAACAGAGAGGCCATTGCCGATGGCTTTAAGTAAGTTAAAGCATGAATTTGCGGTATCCAAATTGGGGAAGATTAGCAAATTAGCACGGCCTTTTAAGCGCGAGTCTGGGAAAAGATTGGCTCGGATTTCTGGGTCGATTGCGGCATCGGCATGCATTTCGCCATCCACCTCAAGATCGGGTGCAATTTCATTTAATATTTTAACTGCATCGCTCATTTTTACGGCAGATTTGGTGGGTGCATTGCCAAAATTACTATGGCTGACCAAAGCAACTTTTGGCCTAATGCCAAAGCGCTTTAGTTCTTCTGCTGCCATTAATGTGGTTTCGACAATTTCGTCAACCGTAGGGATTGGCGTTACATAAGTGTCACAGAAAAATAATGCGCCGCTGTCTAATACCAAGCCACTCATTGCCGATACGGCATTAACTTCGGGGCGCTTGCCTATGATGTTGAGCACATATTTTAAATGCCAAAAATATTGACCATAAGAGCCGCATATCATTGCGTCGACTTCTTTGCGTTTTAACATGATGGCGGCAATTGCTGTGCTATTGGTGCGGATGATGGTTTTGGCTTCGGCGGGGGTGACGCCGCTGCGTTTCATAATGGCATGAAACTCTTGCCAATAATCGGTGTATCTTGAATCATTTTCAGGGTTACAAACCTCGAAATCTTCAAATGGTCTAATATGTAAGCCTAGCTGTTTACAGCGTTTGGTTATCACTTCTGGGCGGCCAATAAGGATAGGAATGGCGATGCCTTCATCAATGACGGTTTGGACGGTTCGCAAAACGCGGCGGTCTTCACCTTCGGCATAAACCACGCGTTTGGGTTGAGTTTTAGAGCTTTCAATGACGGGGCGCATGAGCATTTGTGAGCGATAAACAAATTCTTCAAGGCTTTGCTTATAAGCTTCAAAATCTTCGATTGGTCTGGTCGCAACACCACTATCCATCGCTGCTTTGGCAACGGCAGGCGCGATCTCAACCAATAGGCGCTGGTCAAAGGGTTTGGGGATAACATAGTTGCGGCCAAAAGTTAGCCGCTCACCTTGATAGGCTTTGGCAACCACTTCTGAGGCTTCGACCATTGCTAGATCGGCAATGGCTACCACACAAGCGCGTTTCATTTCTTCATTAATGGTAGTTGCACCAACATCGAGCGCACCACGGAAAATAAACGGGAAACATAAAACATTATTGACCTGATTGGGCGAATCACTGCGGCCTGTGGCAATAATGGCATCGGGTCTGGCGTTGCGGGCCACTTCGGGCATTATTTCAGGCACGGGGTTGGCAAGTGCCAAAATTAATGGGTCCTTGGCCATTGGCATGATCATATCTGCGCTGAGCAGATTGGGGGCTGAAAGGCCTAGGAAAATATCGGCTCCAACCAACGCATCTTCGATTTTAATTGGGTTATCTTGGGCAAAATCCATTTTTTGATCGGATGCGTCATTACGACCGCGATGAACATGGCCTTTATGGTCAAATAGGTTGATGTTTTTGCGCTTTGCACCCAAAGTGAGCAAGAGGTTTAAGCAAGCAATGCCTGCTGCTCCGCCGCCCGTGGTAACGATTTTAGCGTCTTCAATCTTTTTATCAACCAAACGTAACGCGTTGAATATGGCTGCGCCAGATACGATGGCTGTGCCATGTTGGTCATCATGAAATACAGGGATATTCATCCGATCGCGTAAATCATTTTCAACTATAAAACATTCAGGGGCTTTAATGTCTTCTAGGTTGATTGCACCAAATGTAGGCTCTAACGCGGCAATGGCATCGGCTAATTTTTTTGGGTCGTTTTCGTTAAGCTCAATATCAAAAACATCGATATCGGCGAATTTTTTAAACAATACCGCCTTGCCTTCCATTACTGGTTTTGAGGCAAGTGGGCCAATATCGCCAAGGCCAAGAACGGCTGTGCCATTGGTAACCACACCCACTAGATTGCCCCTAATGGTGTAATCACGGGCGGTTTGTGGGTCTTTAACAATTTCAAGGCAGGCCTCGGCAACGCCTGGGGAGTAAGCTAGCGAAAGGTCACGCGCATTACCAAGTGGCTTGGTTGCCATAATGGTCATTTTGCCAGGTCTTGGGTCTTTGTGATATTGTAATGCGCGTTTTTTGAGACTTTCGTCAGACATAAGGGCTCGCTATTTTAATTTAGAATGGTGTAAGACTAATTGACGAAGCAATTATGGTAAAGATTTATTTCAACATTGTGCCTATATGCCGTGTTTTATTGCGCATAACTTGGCATATTTATAATGATCTTCTGCCTAAAAGGTTGCTCAATTAACCAAATATTGGGTTTTTAAGGTCAAAGGCTTGCGCATTGTAATAAATTGCTTATATCTAGATAAATAATAACCGATCGGATTTATAATGACTGCCCTTGTCTTACTTGTTAGCTCTATCGTTAGCATTTTATTGTTCATTTTAATTGCCAGTGCTATTTTTAGTTGGTTGCTGGCCTTTGGTATTTTGAATATGAATAACCAATTTGTTGCAACAGTCTATTCTACTTTGCAGCGTTTAACAGAGCCGATGTTGCGGCCGATTCGTAAGTTTATTCCACCAATGGGTGGTTTGGATATTTCGTTTATTGTGCTTATTTTGATTTTGTATTTTATTAAAGATTTTATTCAATATGACTTGATGAACATGGTTGGCTAAACCGGCCTACATTTTCTAGTTTGCCGATAATAGATATTGCTGTTATCGGCTTTTTTTTGGAAGATTATTGCAACCATGCGGGTGAATATATTTTATGCGTTTATGATTTGACCTAACGGTTTGAATTGGTGGTGAATGCGGCTATGATACTGGTAATTGTAGGCTAATCTTGATCAATGAGGGAACCATATGACATCACAACAAGCAGTTAGAATTGACGGCAAGGCGATTGCTCAAAACTTACGTGATCAATTGGCAAAAAGCGTTGAAACTTTGCAGAAAGACCATGATATTACACCTGCATTGGCGGTGGTGTTGGTTGGCGCTGACCCAGCTTCAGAAGTATATGTGCGCGCTAAGGGCAAACAGACTCAAGAAATTGGTATGAAGTCACTGGAATTTAAATTACCCGCAGATACGCCAGAACAAGATGTTTTAGATCTGGTTGAAAAATTAAATGCAGCTGATAGCGTCAACGGTATTTTAGTGCAATTTCCAGTGCCTGACCATATTTCTCAGCAAAAGATTATTGAACTTATTTCACCCGATAAAGATGTTGATGGTTTGCACCCGATGAATGCAGGTAAATTGGCAGCGGGTGTTGAAGGGCTGGTATCTTGTACACCACTTGGTTGTGTGATGTTGGCCAAAGCCCAATTGGGCGATTTATCGGGTCTAAATGCAGTGATTATCGGTCGTTCGAACTTAGTTGGCAAACCTGTGGCGCAATTGTTACTTAAAGAAAATTGTACCGTAACCATTTGCCATTCACGCTCTAAAGATATTGACCAGATTTGCGCCCGTGCTGATATTTTAGTAGCGGCAGTTGGCAGGCCGAATATGGTTAAAGCCTCGTGGGTTAAAGCTGGTGCTTGTGTGATTGATGTTGGGATTAACCGCGTCGCGCAAGCAAGTGGTAAAGACAAATTGGTGGGCGATGTTGATGCTGAACAAGTGCGGGAAGTAGCGGGATCGCTAAGCCCAGTGCCTGGTGGTGTTGGCCCGATGACCATTGCTTGTTTGTTGCATAATACACTGCAAGCAACATGCCTTCAAAATGATATTTTAATGCCAAAATTGTAAGTTAATTTGAAAATTAGTTACCCCAGTATCTCGCTGAAATGCAGGGGTAACGGAGTTTAAGTAAAATTAGCTAACCCGATCAAAACCTTCACGAATTTTTTGTTTGGCGGTTTCTGCGCCATCAAAGCCTGTGACTTTAACCCATTTACCTGGTTCTAAATCTTTATAGCGCTCGAAGAAATGTTGAATTTTTTCAACTGTAAGCTTTGGCAAATCTTCCAATGTGTTGATTTCTGTATATTCTGTGGTGACTTTGTCATGCGGTACTGCGATGATTTTTTCATCTTGTCCGCTTTCATCTTCCATTAATAAAACACCGATCGGTCGGCAACGAATCACTGAGCCTGGCACAACCGCTTCTGGTGAAACAACCAATACATCTACTGGGTCGCCATCGTCTGAAAGGGTGGCAGGTACATAGCCGTAATTGCACGGGTAATACATTGGGGTGAATAAAAAACGGTCGACAAATATGGCGCCAGAGGCTTTATCAACTTCGTATTTTATTGAGCTGCCTTGCGGAATTTCGATGATTACATTAATGTCATTTGGCACATCTTTGCCAGCAGGAATTTTACTCTCGTCCATGATCTTCTCTTTATTATTGTTGTTTTAATGGTTGTTTAAGCGGTGTTTTCAGTGGCCACATCGGCTGAAGGCTGTTCTGCATCGGGTGCAGGCTTTTCCTTAGCAACACGGGGTTTGCGTGGTTTGCGAGCGGGTTTTTCGGCGGTTTCAATTTGACTTTTAGCTATTGCGCTTTCTGGTGCTTCAATGTTGTTAACATCTTCTGCTATAACATGCTCTTCAGCTTTAGCGATTGGCTTGCGTTTTGGCCGTCTGGTACGTTTGGCAGGGTTTACACTTTTTTGCTGAGCTGTATTTGTTTGTGACAACTGTTCGGCAGCTATTGGTGTGTCGTTATTTGATAAAATATCAACGGGCGTATTATTGCCGCTATTCATGCTCGGTGCATTGGTGTTTACGGCCAATTCTGGCTGATCGCTGGATTCGCTAGGTTTAGTAAAATCAGGCTGTGTGTTTTGCTCTGCTTGTTCATTTTGTCTGCTAGCGCGTTTGGCTTGTTGCTCAGCACGGCGGGCTTCAGTTGCGGCTTGTTGCTCGGCTTGGCGAGCTTCATGCGCGGCTTTTTGTTCTGCCTGTTGCACAAGTGCAGCGCTTACGATGCGCTTATAATGCTCTGCATGTTGAAAATAATTCTCGGCTTTAATACGGCTGCCTGATGAAATGGCATCATGCGCTAAGGCTGTATATTTTTCAGCAATGGAGGCTGCATTGCCACGAATTTTTACATCTGGGCCGTTGCTGTCAAAACTTTTTGTCAGCATATTTTGCGGTTTACCACTGTTATTATTGTTATTACGGCGGTTGTTATTATGGCGACCACGGCGGTTATTTTGTTGGCCTTGTCTCATGCGATTATTTTCATTTGGGGATCTCACTTAGGATCTCATTTTCATTTTAAATTTGAATAGGTTTTCTAATCATGAATTAAGTCAAAATGATTAGGTGGTTTCATCAATATTATTAGCGATATCGTGAAAGGAATATATTGCCTTCTGCAAAGATATTTCTGCATTAAGTTTATAGTGAAACGTAACCTATTCCAACTATAAATTGGTTAAGATTACCGAATATCGGCTAAATATACCGTTTTTATCCCCAAAAACACGCAAATTACTCAATAATTACCAAAACGGGTTTTAAATCCACATTATTTATTGTGTTTGGCGATGATGCAGCGCGGGTTTTGGCCCAAATCATAAAATAAACCGCTACGGTTTTGGTCGTTTTGTTGTTGGCCAACCATTGATGACGGGTTAAATTGGTTTGATGAAAATCCGTGTTGATGTAAAATTTTGAACAACTCGTCGGCTTGGTCATGGCCCATTTCTAATATTAATATGCCATCTTTAGCCAAATAGTGCTGGGCATTTTTGATGATGATGTGATAGGGCTCTAAGCCACTTTGCCCGCCATCGAGTGCCAAATTGGGGTCATAATTTTTAACATTTTCAGCCAATTGGGCAATATCTGCTTTGCGAATATAAGGCGGGTTGGATATAATGACGTCAAACTCTTGCGGTTTAATGTTACTAAACCAGTCGCTTTGTATGAATGTCGCGCGGTCTGAAAGCAATAAATTTTTTGCGTTTTGTTTTGCGATTTTAAGCGCAGCTGGCGAATAATCTGCCGCTAGGCCTTTTGCGTTTTTATAGTCATTAAGCAATGCCAGTAAAAGACAGCCGCTGCCTGTACCTAAATCTAAAAAGCTTAAATTCTGGGCTTTATTGGGCAAAAAATGTTGTAATGTTTCGATTAATATTTCGCTATCGGCGCGCGGGTCCAAAACATCAGGGCTGATGGTAAATTCTAGCCCCCAAAATTCACGGGTGGCTAAAATGCGCGATATTGGCATTTGCTGTTTGGCAAGCATTTGCGCTTTTTGCAATTGAGCAATTTGTGCTTGGTTAACTAAATCGTGCTGGTTCAATATAAAATCAGTGAGGCTTAAATTGAGATAGTGACAAATGAGCATACGAGCATCAAGCTCGGCGGTATTGCTACCATAGCCCTCAAGGTCATTGGTCAATTGTTGGTGATATTGCGCGATGTTAGTCATTTTGCCCAGTGTTAGTCATTTTGTAAGGCAGATAATTTGCGGGCTTGGTCATCATTAATCAATGCATTGACCATTTCATAAAGGCCATCGCCAGCGATTAATTTATCCAATTTATACAGGGTCAAGTTAATGCGATGATCACTGACCCTGCCTTGTGGGAAATTGTAGGTGCGAATGCGTTCTGAGCGATCGCCACTGCCGACCTGATCTTTTCGGTCGCCCGCACGAATGTCATGCAAGCGTTGGCGCTCGGCTTCATAAATACGTGAACGCAAAACCATCATACCTTTGGCGCGGTTTTTATGTTGGCTTTTCTCATCTTGTTGGCTGACCACAATGCCTGTGGGCAAATGGGTAATGCGTACCGCGCTGTCGGTGGTATTAACCGATTGTCCACCTGGTCCTGAGGCTCTAAACACATCAATGCGCAGATCCTTTTCTTCGATTTTCACATCAACCTCTTCGGCTTCGGGTAGTACAGCCACGGTTGCGGCGCTGGTATGGATGCGCCCGCCAGATTCTGTTGATGGCACACGTTGCACGCGGTGTACGCCAGATTCATATTTTAATTTGGCAAATACGCCTTTGCCATTTATTGTTGCGATAATTTCTTTAAAACCGCCACGTTCAGATGCGGAGCTTGAGATGATTTGAACTTTCCAACCATTCAGGTCGGAGTAGCGCTTATACATACGGAATAAATCACCTGCAAATAGGGCTGCTTCATCACCGCCTGTACCTGCTCTGACCTCCAAAATGGCATTTTTTTCGTCCGCCATGTCTTTTGGTAAAAGTTGGATTTGTAGCTCATGCTCTAATTTTGGCAAGGCCTCATTTAATGCGCCAATTTCTTCGCGGGCCATTTCAAGCATTTCGGCATCGGAGTCTTTATCATTGGCCATTTCTTTAAGGTCGAGTAATTCTTGGCGGGCGTTCAATATTTTATTGAGCATTTCCACCACTGGGGCAAGGTCGGCATGTTCTTTTGACAATGCGACCAATTTGTCGGCATCTGGGCCCGATGAAAGCTCAGATTCAACCGCATCAAAGCGGCTGAGCAATTGGTGAATTTTTTCTTGTTTTATCATATTGGTATCCGCCGATTAATAGAGACAAGTCTATCAGCATGTCAAGATTGGCTATTTTGTGAGGTTATTTAAGCGCTGTTGAATGGAAACAAGATTCAGAGTTTCATCTGGCTCACCCAATTTACCCAATAACTTATCGCCTTTATAAACATTTATAACCCCTGCGTCACCTAAAGAAATAATCACATTGTTTATTTTAGAAAGGGTGATGATTTTTTTAGGTTCTAATTCGCCAGAAAATAGTATTTGGGCGTCTTCATCTTCTATCAATACCCAACTATTTTGTAATGCGTGTAAGCTATATTTATCTGTACCCTTAGGCAATTGCGCTAGGGCAATGCTCTGATTTTCTTCAGGTAAAGCTTTGCTTTGTAATGCTTTTTCCGAGTTGCTGGTGAGGGGGGCGGGGGTGGTGTTGGTTGTGGTTTTAACCAGCGTTTCAACTTTTTCTTTGGTGGCTTTGGCAGCACCACTTAGGGTTTTTTCTAAATTAGATTGTGGTAAATTGGTTTGTTTTGTGCTTAAGCTTGCGCCATCTGACTTTGGTTGTTCTTTGGGCAGGTCTTCAAGCGTATTTTTTAAAATTTTATTGATGGCGTCTTGGTTGCTAACTTTCGATATTTTATTGGTTGTGGGGCTAGCTGCAGATTGCTTTTTAATTTCTTGTTTGGTATTTTCATCGACAGTGTTGGCAGGCTTTGGCAATGGTAAATCAGTCTGTTTGCTGGTTGCCGTCTTGGCTGACAAATCGTTTGAACCTTGTTTGATAATTTTGGTTTCTAAGTCACCAATTTTTTTAGCTTTTTGATTTTCGGGAATTTTATCGGCTAATTTATCTTTATTGACTTGGCTGTTTTTTACTGTCTCGCTTGAAATTGCACCAGTTTGATTGGGAGTGAATAGCGTGTTTTTATAATAATATAAAGTCAGGGCGATAAAAGTTACAATGGTGAATGCGATGAGTAATTTTGCCCAAGGAAATGAGCGTTGTTGGCCAAAATCATGACTTGATGTGGCAGTTTGTTCACGAACTTCGCTTTGAAAACTGCTTTTTTCTGAATTGAGCTGCTCTTTAGGCTCTTGGTTTGAACCGTTGGCATCAGGACTGCTTTCTCGGGCTTTTGGCTCAGAAGTTTTAGCTTGCTCATCTTTGGCATGGTTGGTGATAAAATGTTCTGTTGCTGTATAATTCTCTAGCTCAGCAGCATTTAATGCGGCAATGGTTTTTGTCGCCTCTTCGGTAAAAGCATCTTCAAATTGGTGGCTATCTTGATAATTAATTTCGTCTTTATCAATTTGGGTAGGTGATGTAGTTAAATCAGTTGTGTCTTTATGTTTGCTTTGGTTCTCATCTGCAACCACAGTTATGGTTTCGTTAGAATTTGCTATTTCTGTTGGTTCGGTTTTAGTGTTAACATCAGCTGTTTTATGGTAATTTTGTTGAAAATATTCTAATAGTGGGTTTTCGTCTAAACCAAGTAATGCAGCATAGCTATGGACATAATAGTCAATATATTCTTGATTTTCAACCTGCTTAAATAGGCCATGTTCCATTGCTTCAATTTCGCTGAAAGATAGGCCTAAATGGTCGTTTAAATCGCTAATATTATAGCCTAATTCTTCGCGCGAGATTTTAAGCTGTTCACCAAGTGTTACGAGGTTTTTAAGTTTTTGTTGTTTTTCTTCGGCCAACTTTTTACTCTCTTTTGCATCATTAGGCCATAGCCTATCAAGTGCGGAATGCTGGTTTTCAATATTATTTGGATCGGCTTTTTTTGACATATTGATTTATTCAGAAACTGTATTTACTCTATTTTTAAGTTATATAAAGGATTTAAGCCAGTTGTTTTTGTGCTGGGCTATAAATAAAAGCGTTTAGATGTTAATTTTAACCTTATTTTCGGTAATAAAGTCTGAAATAATGTCATTTATACCTTCTTCAGACTGGTCAAGATGGTGGTTTAAATAGCTTGCAAATTTGGCAATATCAAGGCTTCTTACCATCGTTTTTACGGGGCCAATATTGGCACTATTCATTGAAAGTGCTGTAAAACCAATGCCCAAAAGAGCCATGGCCAATTTGGGTTTGCCTGCAATTTCACCACATAATGATAAGGGGATATTGGCTTGTTCGGCGGCTTTAGTGATGGTGCGCAACATAATGAGCATTGGTGTGGTAAGGCTATGGTAGCGCCCTTGTAATAGAGGGTGGCCTCGGTCTGCGGCATAGGTGAATTGAAATAAATCATTACTGCCTACCGATGCGAAATCTGCCTCTTTAAACAATGCGGGTAATTGCCATAATAAAGCCGGCACTTCGATCATCACGCCTAAATTAACTTTGGTAGGCATGCCGATATTTTTTACTTTTAGTTTGGCTTGTTCGTCTAAAACATGTTGCTTGGCGGTGCGAAACTCGCTGATATCACTAACCATTGGAAACATGATATTCAACTCGTGTCCACATGCAGCCAATAATAAGGCGCGCAATTGATGGCGAAATAATGCAGGTCTATCTAGCGCCATACGAATGGCACGCCAACCTAGGGCAGGGTTTTCTTCCTTGGTTGAACGAATATAAGGCAGTATTTTGTCGCCACCAACATCAAAGGTTCTAAAAGTGATTTTTTTATTGCCCAATGTGTCAAAAGCTTTTTTATAATGGGCTTGCAGTGCTTCTTTACCAGGGTATTTTGAGAGTAGCATTAATTGCACTTCGGTGCGGTAAAGCCCAATGCCTAAAGCGCCACTTTCTTCGAAATGATCAAGGTCGGCATCGAGGCCTGCATTAATCATTAAATCAATGTTTTTACCATCGGTTGATATTGCAGGGGAACGGCGTATTTTGGCGTATTCTTGCTGTTTTTCGGCAAATAGTGCCTGCTTATTAATGAGGCTGGCTAAGATTTCGGAATTAGGGCGCAAGTATAATTGAGCATTTTCAGCATCGATAACGGCTTGGTCTTCAGGTTCGATATGGTTGAAGATGTCGGTCACGCCACCAATGGCGGGAATGCCCATCGCGCGTGCGACAATGCCAGCATGGCTATTGGCTGCGCCCTCTTCTAGCACAAGGCCTTTCAGTTTATTGCTGTCATAGTCCAGTAATTCTGCAGGGCCTAAATTGCGGGCAACTAAAATGGTATCGTCCGGCAAATCGGCTGAAACGGAGGTGGCTTGATTATTGGTTAAAATGCGTAATAGCCGATTGCCCAAATCATCTAAATCATGCAAACGCTCTCTTAGATATGGGTCGGTTTGGCGTAACATTTTAGCGCGGGTGGTGATCTGAACTTTCTCTACCGCTATTTCTGCGGTGATGCCTTCGGTTAAGGCTTCATGCATTTTACGCTTCCAGCCGCGGTCATTGGCAAACATTAGATATGTTTCCAAGATATCTCGATGCTCGCCAGTGTTGGCAAGGTCTGGATGCTCAAGCATATCAGCGATTGAGGCGCGCAATTTATGAATTGAAACGCTGAGCCTTTTATGCTGCTCCTCAACATTATCTGCAATTAGGTTGGTAATTTTAACTTTTGGCTCATGCAAAACAACATGGCCAATTGCAATGCCGCTGGAAAAGCTAATGCCCCTTAGGTTTACTGGCATGCTGTGGCTGGCATCGGCCATTTGAGTTTTATTGTCTTTACTGCCAACCAACCCAGCTAGGTTGATGTTTTTACTGGTCGAGATCACTTCGGCAAGCAGCATAGCAACGGTATGCAAAACTTCGCATTCTTCTTCAGAATAAATGCGCATGGATTTGTTTTGGACGGTTAAAACTCCAATCGAAATACCATGTTTTAAAATTGGCACACCTAAAAATGATGGGTATAAATCTTCACCAGTTTCTGGCAGATATTGAAAATTTGGATGGGCGCGAGCATTGGGCAGGTTTAAATGGGTTGCAGTATTGGCAATAACGCTGATCAGTCCTTGGCCAACAGGCATAATACTGGTATGGACGGCTTTGTTATTTAGCCCGAATGTGGCATATAGCTCTAATTCACCAGTATCTAGTACCAAATAAATTGAACAGACTTCAGCACGCATATTATCTGCAACCAATATGCTGATTTTATCAAATCTTTGTTGGTCATCCTCATCCGATGCCATGATTTCGCGCAAATCTCGCAGTATTTTTTGCGGGCCTAACTGCTCAGGTATAAAAGCAGAAGGCTCTAAGGTGACAGCATGAAGTTTGGGTGGGTTATTTTTTTCTTTATCACTCAAGTTTTTTGCCTTTTAGGCCATATCTTTCGCCTGGTTGTGGCGGTCAATATGGTCTTACGACAGCAATTGAATTAAAATATTGCTGATTCGATATGATGCATTGCCTATTATATAGTATTGCCACCTAAAATATTAAGTGTTTTTAATTTAAGTTTAAAATTTAGTTTATTTTGCTATATGCCTATGTCACATCTAAATCATAGGCAGTATGCAAAGCACGCACTGCAAGTTCGATATATTCAGCATCTATCAGTACGGATACTTTAATTTCACTGGTGGTAATAGCAATGATATTAATGCCTTTTTTGGCTAAAGTTTCAAACATGCGAGCAGCAACACCTGCGTGGGAGCGCATGCCAACCCCAATGACAGAAATTTTAACAATATTAGTGGATGCTAGAATTTTTTCATAACCAATATTTTGATTATTTTGTTCAATAACACTGCGGGCTTTATCCAAATCATCAGAAGGTACGGTGAAGGTCATATTGGTATATTTGCCGTCTTCAGATACATTTTGCACAATCATATCAACATTGATATTGGCTTCTGACAAAGGAATGAATATACGGGCTGAAATGCCGGGTTTGTCCGAAATATTAACCAATGTGATTTTGGCTTCATCTTTAGAATAGGTGATGCCGCTTACTAATTCTTGTTCCATAATTTCATCCTCATCACAGACCATGGTTCCAGGGTGATTATTAATTCCGTTTTTTAAATTTGAAAAATCGCTGTCCTTGGTTGGTCGCGCGGTTTCTGGGTCTTCAAAACTTGAACGAACGGCGAGACGTACTTTATGTATCATCGCTAATTCAACGCTGCGCGTTAGCAATACTTTGGCGCCAAGAGATGCCATTTCGAGCATTTCTTCATAAGAGATGCGGGCTAGTTTTTTGGCATTGGGTACGATGCGTGGATCGGTGGTGTAAACGCCATTAACATCAGTGTAAATATCACAAATATCGGCATTAATTGCTGCTGCAATGGCCACAGCCGTCGTGTCTGAACCCCCGCGCCCTAATGTGGTTAAGCGTTCATCGGGGCCTATGCCTTGAAAACCTGCAATGACTGCAACTTGGCTTTCTTCTTCCATACGACGGATGATTTCAGCGCCATTAATTTCTTCGATCCGCGCTGCGCCATGCACAGCAGAGGTTTTAATAGGAATTTGCCAGCCAAGCCAAGAGCGGGCGTTAATGCCCATTGATTGCAATATTACCGATAAAAGACCGATGGTGACTTGTTCACCAGATGCAACTATCGCGTCATATTCGCGGGCATCATGCATTGGGCTGGCATCGGATGTCCAGTTGATTAGCTGGTTGGTTGTGCCAGACATAGCCGACAATATGACAGCAACTTGATTGCCGCCGTCAATCTCACGTTTTATATGTTTGGCAACATTGCGAATGTGCGCAACATCTGCAACACTTGTGCCGCCAAATTTCATGACTATTCTTGCCATAATGTTCTTTTACCTATTTTATTAAAGCCTAGCCGTCAATATGATCGGGTGTTTGTTCAATCAATTCATTAAGTGGAAAGCCCGTAAACTCTTTAACATGTTGTAATACCACAAAGCTTTTAACCGTAGCAGCATTGGTTTCGCTTAAAATTTCGTCAGATAGGGTGTTATATTCTTCCATATCTTTGCAGATAAAACGCACATAATAATCAAATGGACCAGAAACTTTAAAACATTCAACAATGCGAGAATGGTTGCGGGCATAAAGCTCAAATTGCATAAAACTCTCAATGTTATGTGAGCGAAGGGCAACCTCGGCAATTACGGTATCATGGTGGCGTAACTTTGATAAATCTACCCTAGCCGTATAACCTTTGATAATGCCAGATTTTTCTAACTTGCGCATGCGTTGATGGCATGGGCTTGCACTTAAATGTACCTGCTCGGATAGATCAGCATTAGAAATGCGGCCATCTTTTTGTAAAAGGGTTAGTATTTTTATGAAAATACGATCCATTTTTAAATATGACATTGATATCTCCTTGAAAGATTAACAATATGCTCGCTGATCCAAGTTATAATCTTATCCAAAAGATATTATCACTTGGCTATAAAACTTGTTATATGTGATTATCAATTTAAGATCAAATGGTTTCAACTTTACCGTCTTTAACGGTGATTTTTTTATGTTTAATTTCCTCAAGCCATTTTGCAGTTTCTGGGGCTGGGGGCGGGTTGTCTGCGCAGAATGCCTCTTGTTCAAGTTGTAATTTACGGGTAATCATTGTTGAATGTAGGCGCTCGGTAAATTCTAACCTTGGTAAGTCCTTTGGAATGATTGGCATGAATTCCATAACCACCTTGCCTGGATATTTCATCCATTGATGGCGAGGCCAAAATAGGCCAGCATTATGGGCTACTGGCATGCAATCTAAATGCATGGCTTCATAAATGGCAATCACACCGGCTTTTAAATTGCGTACTTCGCCAGCTGAAACGCGGGTGCCTTCAGGGAAAATCATCACCTGTCCATTATGTAATATGCGGGTTTTAGCAGCATCAACCATGAATTTGATGGTTTTTGAACGCCCGCCGCGAATAATCGGGATGAAGCGTAATTTGTGCAAAGACCAACCAAAGGCGGGTATATAACCAAGGCTGGATTTAAATAACATTAACGCAAAATTTAAATGGGCGGCCAATAATATAATTTCTAAAAATGATTGGTGGTTGGGTGCAACGATGATGGCGCGGTTGGGTATATGCTCTTTGCCACGAATTTCAATTTCAATGTTACAAATATGTTTGAGTAAAAATGGCACTTGTTTTGCCCAATTTTTCATAGCAAATCGGGTGTATTTTTTAGGAAATGGCAACGCCAAAACGCAAAATATTAGCCATAAAATCATATGGGCATAAAATACAATATTAAAAATTGTAGAGCGAATGAATATCATTTATTTCCCAGTGCAATATTGGTTAGCATGCCACTAATTATGGCTTTAAACTAAAAGCATTCTCCCGTGTTTCGCCCAGTGCAAATGGTATATTGCGGCAAAATAATCAGGCCAGGCTCACTTTTTTCTGGCTCCCCCCAGTCAAGCGCTTGCGCCTTGACTTGGATAGCAGGGTCGGTCACAATGCTTCGACTGATGAGCGAATTGAAAATGGGCGCGATTTTGGCGAGGTCGGATTTAGG